>JALSRZ010000109.1 GCA_026984515.1 Thiohalobacter sp.
ATTTCCACTCAAGCCCACCCAGCTCAAGGCTCTGATCAGGCTCCCGCCTCAGACCTTGACCTAAAATCCGCGCTGCGGCCAAGGCTGTGAGAAATTCGGGCTAGCCCAGCGCGTCCCGCACTTTTTCCAGTTTGGCGCGCACTTCGCCCGCCAGCTGTTCCACACCGGCCTGTTCAACCAGACCCAGCACTGCATTGGGATCCATGAAGGCAACCGTAACAGCGCCGTCGTCTTCCTCACGCACCACGACATTACAGGGCAGCAGCAAACCGATATCCGGATCGGCATTCAGCGCCTGGTTGGCGAGTTTGGGGTTACAGGCACCGAGAATGGTGTAGGGCTTACGGTCCACGTCAATCTTTTTCTTCAGGGTTGCCTTGACATCGATTTCTGTCAACACGCCGAAACCCTCGGCTTTCAGCGCTTCCGTAACCTTGTGGATGGCGTCGTCAAAGCCGCCGGATACCTGCACACTAAATCCATACATGGTCGTTCTCCCGTGTAAGTGAGGTGCGCAATTGTACTTGATCCGGCGGGTGTCTGTAGCCCGGCAATCGCGTACGATACGCCGGTGAATGCTGCACAGGCCCGCTACTGGAAAGACCCGCTGTTTTTTGCCGCTCTCGGCGCGGCGCTGCTGTACTGGGGTGTACTCTACCTGCTGGTCCGGCCTGCACCCGACCCCGCCTGGCCGTTACGCGAACCGCTGCGCTTTCTCTACCCGGCCCTGCTCTACCCGGTGGTGGAAGAAATGATCTTTCGCGGTTACCTCCAGGAACTTGCCCACCGGCACCTGAAACCCTGGCGGCTCGGCCCGCTCAGCCACGCCAATATCCTGACCAGCCTGCTGTTCACGGCATTGCACTTTATCCACCACCCGCCCCTGTGGGCGGCAGCGGTGCTGGTACCGTCCCTGCTGTTCGGGTTTTTCAAGGATCGCAGCGAGCGCCTGGGGGCACCGATCGCGCTGCATGTCTTCTACAACAGCGGCTATTTTCTGCTGTTCACCCAATAAAAAGGAGCCCGCAGGCTCCTTTTTCCAGGCCGCTGCCGGCGCTTACAGCTTGCCGAGTGGCCGGGTGAAGGTGTATGCGGCCGGCTCGGCAACCAGCGTGGTCGCCGATTCGCCCGTGTTGCCGCCCAGTGCACTGAATGGCAGGGTGATAATAAAGGTTACCGTGGTCACCACCGTGCTGACCAGCATGAACGGCCGCACCAGGAACGCATCGGCCATCATCATGCCACCGCTCGGCTCTTCGCTGTCGACCATGTAACCATAGGAATTCGCACTGGCGGTCATCGGCAAGCTCAGCGTGGTCATGGTCAACACGCAAACCATAAGATAACTGGCCAGTTTTTTAGTGATTATCTGCATGATCTGTGTCTCCTGTTGAACATGCCCCAGTCGGGTGTATCAAGTATAGGCTAACCGGACAGCGAAATCGGGGCCGTGGTGCACCGGGTTCGCCGCATCCCGCGTCCTGGGACCTTATCGGCCACCGTAGCGGAAATTTGATGAATTCAGTCACAATTCGGGCGCGCTACCGCAAACGGGCGGCTTGTACCTGATTTACCCGGAAAAATCCGTTAGCCGCTGGAGTGCCTCCCGGTACTTTTCCGCGGTCTGACGAATAATCCTGTCCGGCAGGGACGGCCCTGGCGGGGTTTTGTCCCAGTCCAGGGTCTCCAGGTAATCGCGCACGAACTGCTTGTCAAAACTGGGGGGACTGACCCCCACCCGGTATTCCGCTTGCGGCCAGAAGCGGGAGGAATCCGGGGTCAGCACTTCATCGATCAGGACCAGGCCACCGCTGTTGTCCAGGCCGAATTCGAACTTGGTATCGGCGATGATGATGCCCCGCTGCAGGGCGTAGGCGGCGGCTTCGCGATACAGCTTCAGGCTGATGTCCCGTACCTGTGCGGCAATCGTTGCACCCAGCAGCGCCTCGGTGTGACTGAAATCGACATTTTCGTCGTGGCCGCCCACCTCCGCCTTGGTGGAGGGTGTATAGATGGGCTCCGGCAACTGCTCGGCCAGCTGCAGTCCGGCGGGCAGCCGGATACCACACACGGCGCCGCTGGCCTGGTAATCCTTCCAGCCGGAACCGATCAAATAACCTCGCACTATGGCTTCTACCGGCAAGGCCTCGAGTTTGCGCACCACAATGGCGCGCCCTTCCACCTGGGCGCGCTCCTGCGCGTCCGGCAGCACCGTTGCCAGCGGCATGTCCGCCAGGTGGTTCGGGACCAGGTGACGGGTTCGCTCGAACCAGAAATTGGCAACGGCTGTCAGTACCGCCCCCTTGCCCGGGATCGGGTCCGGCAGCACCACGTCAAACGCCGACAGCCGGTCAGTGGTCACGATCAGCAGGTGCTCCTCGCCAACGGCGTAAATGTCGCGCACCTTGCCGCGCGCCAGCAGCGGCAGGCTGTCGATTCGGGATTCGTACAGTATTTCCAGCATAGCGATCTCCACGGCAGGGACGCATTGTACCGGTGGCGGGCGCCCGATGCAGTGGTACAATGCGCGTTTCCTCAAACCCGGGGGCAGGTATGGGACCCAGGAAAATCGGCCTGGTAATGGGCAGCAACAGCGACTGGGACGTCATGCAGGCGGCCGCGCAACAGCTGGAACACTTCGGGGTGGAGTTCGAGGCGCGCGTGGTATCGGCCCACCGGACACCCGACCTGCTGTTTGAATACGCGGCCAGTGCGCGGCAACGCGGCCTGGCCTGCATCATCGCCGGGGCGGGCGGTGCAGCCCACCTGCCGGGCATGCTGGCGGCCAAAACCACCCTGCCGGTGCTGGGCGTCCCGGTTCCCTCGCGTCATCTCAAGGGTATGGATTCCCTGCTCTCCATCGTGCAGATGCCCAAAGGCGTGCCCGTCGCTACCTTTGCCATCGGCACTGCGGGCGCAGCCAATGCGGCCCTGTTTGCGGTCAGCCTGCTGGCCAGCGAAGACGCCGGGCTGGCCGCGCAACTCGACGACTTCCGCGCCGCGCAGACCGACATGGCGCTGCACATGGAGCTGCCCCCGCAACCGTGATCCTGCCCGACTCCACCCTCGGCGTGCTGGGTGGCGGCCAGCTCGGGCGCATGTTCTGCATGGCGGCACACAGCATGGGCTACCGGGTATGGGTGCTCGACCCGGACCCCGACAGCCCGGCCGGTGCAATCGCCGATCGACACCTGCAGGCCCGCTACACCGACCATGCCGTGCTGGAAGACATGGCCGAACACTGCGCGGCCGTCACCACCGAATTTGAAAATGTGCCGGCCGAGACGCTGGAATTCCTGGAAGCACACACCCGGGTCCGGCCGGGTTCGCGCGCGGTTGCCATTGCCCGCGACCGCATCCTCGAAAAAACCTTTATCCGGGAACAGGGGCTGGCAACCGCGCCGTTCTTTGCCATCCAGACCAGCGATGACCTGCAGACAGCCTGCGCCGGTCTGCGGATGCCGGCGCTGCTGAAAACCGCGCAACTCGGTTACGACGGCAAAGGCCAGTTTGCAGTCAACAGCCCGTCAGACGCCGGGCAGGGTTTTCGGCAACTGCAGCAAGCACCCTGTATCCTGGAGGAACGTGTCGACCTGGCGCTGGAATTCTCGGTGATCCTGGCGCGCAGCGTCCAGGGCGATATCGCGGTCTACCCGCCGGGCGAGAATGTACACGTCAATGGCATACTGGATACCACCTGCGTACCGGCAGGCATCGGCACAGACACGAAGACGCAGGCTGAAGCCATGGCCGTCAGGCTCGCAGAGGCCATGCAGTACTGCGGTGTGCTGGCGGTTGAATTTTTCCTGACCCGGGACGGGCAGCTGCTGATCAACGAAATGGCTCCGCGCCCGCATAACAGCGGGCACTACACGCTGGATGCCGCACTCACATCCCAGTTCGAACAGCAGGTGCGCAGCCTGTGCGGACTGCCACCGGGTTCCACTGAACTGTTGTCCCCGGTGGTGATGGTGAACGTACTCGGCGACCTGTGGGAACAGGGTACACCCTGCTGGGAACGGCTGTTCGCGCATCCCGGGGTGAAACTGCACCTGTACGGGAAACACCTGGCGCGAAGCGGCCGCAAGATGGGGCACTATAACTGCCTGGCAAAAGACCCGTCCGCAGCGCAGGATCTTGCACAGGAAGTCCGCACGGCGCTTGCTCCGGAGCAGCGCTGAAACGTGCAGGTAAGCCCGGCATCGCGCCGAAGGGCGGCGCTCCTGCGAAGGGAGACTGCGCGTCAACCCGCTGGAGCGCTCTCCTGCAAACGCTGGAGCGTCGGCAGGTTCAGCATCTGCGCCGACTCCTCGCACACGAAGGCCCGGAAACCCTGTGCCGCTGCCGACAGGCGTTTGCCGTTGCGGTGCATGATGTACCAGTTACGCACGATCGGCAGCTCGACCACGTCCAGGATCACCAGTCGTTTCAGTTCCAGCTCCATTTCCAGGGTGTGCAGGGACAACAGGCCCAGGCCCAGGCCGGCCTCGACACCCTGCTTGATGGCCTCGGAACTGCTCATCTCCATGGTCGATGACAACGACAGGCCGTGCTCGACAAAAAACCGTTCCGTGGCCGAACGCGTACCGGAACCTTGTTCGCGCACCAGGAACGTCTCCTGCTGCAAGCGTTCCAGCGGAATCCTGGCTTGGCCAGACAGCGGGTGTGCGGGCGGCGCAATCGCCACCAGCGGGTTCTCCATGAAGATCGTTGCCACCAGGTCCATGTCCTCCGGCGGCTTGCCCATCACCACCAGGTCGGTGTTATTGTCGGACAGGGCGTGCAGCAGGCCTTCCCGGTTGGTGACGTCCAGGCTGACCTGGACACCGGGGTAACGGCGGCAGAACTCCGCCAGCAACTGTGGAACGAAATAGTTGGCCGTACTGGCAACGGCAATATGCAAGCGGCCCCGTTCCAGCCCCCGCATTTCATCGAAAACCAGGCTGGCCTCTTCCAGAGTGCCCAGGATAGAGCGCGCATAGCGCTCCATCTCCTGGCCTGCCTCGGTGAGAAAAATCCGTTTGCCCACCTGCTCAAACAGGGGCAGGCCCGTCCCTTCCTCCAGCTGTCGAACCTGCATGGAAACGGCCGGCTGGGTGAGGTGCAGCTCGCTTGCTGCGCGGGTAAAGCTCAGGTGCCGCGCCACGGCTTCGAAAATGGTCAGCTGGCGAAGGGTTAGATTCATAGGAACGAACCTTATGATGGCCCATAGTACAATAAGATTTTCTTATTGTATCCCTTCAGCCCGCCGCCAGCCAGCAGACTGACTCCCGCCCGCGCTACTTGAGTTTTTCGATTTTCAGCGCCTTCAGTATGTATTTTTCGTAAATCGGTTCGGACGTGCCCTTTTTCATTTTGCGAATGAAATATTTTTCAAAGGCAATCTTGGCCAGGTGCACCCACTTGCCCTTTTTGAACCAGCTGACGTTCCGTGGCGGAATCTGCGGGCAGGCTACAAAAGCTGCACCGGTATCACCCATATCGGCGAGACAGATCGCGTTCCAGGTTCCCGTGTGGGTCGGCTGCTGGCCGGACAGCTCCTGCTTTATATTCTGCACCAGCGCCGTCACCATGGTTTCGATCATGTAACCGGTTTTTGGCGCGCCGCTCGGCACCGGTGTCGCCTCCACCGGCGGGATGGCCACACAGACACCGGCGGAATAGATGTTGGGATAGGTCGGGTTACGCTGGTTGTCATCGATAATGACAAAACCGCGCGGGTTGCACAGCCCTTCCACGTTGGCCACGGCGTCCACCCCCTTGAAGGCCGGCAACATCATGGAGTAACTGAATTCGAGTTCGTGCGCTTTCTTTACTTCACCCTCGTCGTTCAGTTCATCAAAGATCATCTTGCCGGCTTCGACCCGGGAAACTTTCGCATTGGTTACCCATTTGATGTGGCGACTGCGCAGTTCGGACTCCAGCATGCCGCGCGAATCCCCCACACCACCGAGACCCAGGTGACCGATATAGGGCTCGGAAGTCACAAAGGTCATCGGCACCTTGTCGCGGATACCGCGTTTGCAAAGATCGGTGTCGAGGATGAAAGCAAACTCGTAGGCCGGACCGAAGCAGCTGGCGAAAGGCATGGCGCCCACCACGATCGGTCCGGGGTTTTTGACAAATTCCTGGTACGCGTCCCAGGCGCGTTCCGCGTGCCCGATGGTACACACGGACAGCGTATGGCCGTCAGGACCGGAGCCTTCTACTTCCTCGAAAGACAGCTTCGGCCCGGTGGTAATCACCAGGTAGTCGTAATCCACCGTGGTCCCACCGGCGAGTGACAGGCTGTTGGCCTTTGCATCGATCGCGGTAACCGTATCCGCAATGAACTGGATACCCTTTTTTTCCAGGTAGGGGCGTATGGGCAGGGTGGTATCTTTGGCCGTGCGCCAGCCAACGGCCACCCAGGGATTGGAGGGTACAAACTGAAAAGACTCACTGGCATTGATCACAGTGATAGTATGCTCTTTACCCAGCGCTTCGCGCATTTCGTATGCGCACGGCATACCACCTGTACCGGCACCAAGAATTACTATATCAGCCACGGGAACCCTCCTGAATTTCGATAACCTGAAAAGATAATGCCTGCTGGCCCCTGGTTAGCATTCTCATTCCAGGAACAAAGCACCAGAATCTGCAACACCCGAATACAGCGCATCCATCATGGATAACAGTGTGAAACGGCGATGCGGGAAAGTATACCCCAGACCCGCAGTCAGGCCGAGAGGCTTTCCGTGGACACAGGTTCAGCGAGTCCTGCTGCGCACAACAGGACTCGCCCCTGCAATATTGTCAGCTCACCTGCATGTCAATCTGTCGGTGAAAGGGGCTTGCCCGGTTACGCGCTGCCACCGGGCAGGCATGGCCGGTTATGAAACTCCAGCTTGCGGCCATAGCGCCCGCACAGAAAACGCGTGAATGCCGCGTTGTCGATGCGTGCGCGATACCAGGAAGCCGGCTCGGAACCCAGTACGTGCCCCAGTGCTGCACGTATTACGCCGGCGTGCGCGATGACCAGCACGTGGCTGCCCCGGTACTCGCTGAAAACAGACTCAAGGGCCTCAGCAACGCGCGCACCGAACGACTCCAGCGATTCGGAACCGCGTGGCCGGTTGTGCTGCGGGTCCTGGTAGAAAGCCCGGTATTCCGCTTCGTCACGCGCCATGATCTGTTCGGCGCTCAAACCTTCCCAGTCACCCAGGCCGACTTCGCGGAAACGCGCGTCAACCTCCACCGGCAAACCGTAACGCTCCTGCAACGCTACCGCGAACGCGTGGCAGCGCTGCATGGGTGAAGAGACCAGCCGGGACCAGGGCACATTGTCGCCTACGGCATCCCACATCTGTTGCCAGCCAGTATCGCTTAACGGGTCGTCAACACCGTGCCCGCGAAAACGACGTCCACCGACCGGCTCGCCGTGGCGGATGAAATCAATGATGGTGTCTGCCACCGGTCTACCTGGTCAGCGCCATGAACAGCTGCGGCAGTTTTTCGGGCAGCCGTTCGACCCGGTCAATCACAGTGTAGCTTTTTCCGAAGATGTCACTGACATACTCGTCGGCGCGTGGGTCGAGCGATATACAGTGCGTGTAGATGCCTTTCTGGTCCAGTTCCTGCACGGCCTTGTGTGCATCCTCGATCAACAGGCGGTCGTCACTGGTATCGACATCGGCGGGTTCACCATCGGTCAGGATCAGCATCAGTTTCTTGTCGGCCTGTTGCGCTTCCAGGTAGTGTGCCGCATGGCGCATGGCAGCGCCCATGCGGGTCGAGTAGGCGGCATCCATCGCTGCCAGCCGGCCCTTGACTTCGTCTCCCCAGTGCTCGCGGAACCCTTTGAAGTGCAGGAAGCGAACATCATGCCGGGTATTGGAATGAAACCCGGCGATAGCAAACGAATCGCCCAGTTTCTCGATCGCCCAGGCCAGCAGGGAAACGGCTTCCTGGCTGAGTTCCAGGATACTCTGCTCACAGCCGTCCGGTATCTCGTTGACGGACTCGGACAGGTCCAGCAACAGGGTAACCGCCAGGTCGCGGCTGTCGTGACGGTGACTCATATTGATGCGCGGGTCCGGCTCGGCACCGCACTTGTAATCGATCAGCGAACGAATCGCAACGTCCAGGTCCAGCTCGCTGCCTTCTTCCTGGTAACGGATGCGCACCAGGTTCTGGGGTTTGAGCATTTCCAGCATCTGCCTGAGGCGTTTTGCCAGCGCACTGTGCTTGCGCAGCAGCTGGTCGATGTCGCCCGGATTGCCCTGCGGATGCAGGACTTCATAGACACTCACCCAGTCGGGACGAAAGGTTTTGGTGTTGTAATCCCACTCGGGATAGTGTCGCGGAGGCAAGCCTTCGGTCTCGACTTCCTCCATCGGCACATCGCGGTCATCCTCGAAGGCTTCTTCCTCGTCACCTTCCTCGATGAATTTCCACATGTGGCGGTTATCGTCGCGGTACTCGACCTCGGTATCCTCGAAACGCACATTGGGCAACAGGTCACTCTGCCGGCGCGTGCGGGCAATGAAGGACACGGCCAGCCCGGCCACCTCGGCAGTACTGGACTCACCCGCCTGCATCAGTTCGTGAAAACGCGCAGCGAACTCAAGCACATCTTCGTTCCTGTACGGGTGCCGGTCATCCAGGATGGCGCGCGACAGCATGGCGAGCCGGTGGCGTATACAGGATTCCTTTTCTGAATCACAGGCAGCTTCTTCCGGCTGCGGGTGCAGAGCCTGGAAAATCCTGCGCATACCCGGAAAGCGGCGCATGATCAGCGCCTCCACGCGCGAATCTTCCAGCAACTCTATGGCAACACGCTGAAAGGGACTGTAGTTATCCGCGATGATCGCTGTAGTCCAGCGCCGGTGGCCGGCAATGTGGGCGAGTACGGCGCGATAGCGATCAATACCCCGGATACCTGCGTAGTCATCATAGACATCCGGAACCCGGATACCGAGACGGTCATAGTAGGGCATGGGCTTACGCAGGGTATCGAAGGCCAGCGAGTAAGGCACCAGGTA
This sequence comes from Thiohalobacter sp., assembly GCA_026984515.1. GTDB lineage: Bacteria > Pseudomonadota > Gammaproteobacteria > DSM-19610 > DSM-19610 > Thiogranum. The sequence goes on from JALSRZ010000109.1 coordinate 9,024, forward strand.
TTCGGGGTCTTGCCACAGTCCACGCAGGTACAGGTCCAGCTTGCGTTCGTGGTCGGCAAACAGCGTGCCGTGACGCTCGCGCTGCAGCATGGCCCGGCTGTCGGCGGACTGCAGCGAGAAAAAGTCGCGCTGGCGGTCCGGGTTGTCTGAATAGTTGCGGATACCGTACTCCAGCCAGTTTTTCAGTCCTTCCAGGGACAGCTGGTTCAACAGGTACGGCACCTGGTTGAGAAAATCGGGCAGGCCCGGACTGGGGATGGTGGTATGAAAACCGTGTATAGACCCCGTGGTGCGTTCCATGAAATCGAACACCAGGTCCAGGTAGTGCTGCATCTGTTCACGACTGCCAAGACGGCGTGCCGCTTCCAGGAGTGACTGCAGGAAAGGCAGGATGGAGTTACCGTTGGGGCTGCGCGACATCTTCCATACGCACTGTGAAACCGTCGACAGCATGCTTTCACCCAGCAGGCGGGCGACTTCCGGCATCTCCTCCAGGTACACCAGCACCGGCTCGAAACCGCGACCGATCATGCACACCAGCGACGCACCTTCCAGGTAGTCCCGGATGCCCTGCCCGGAGAGCAGCGCAACGGCTTCGTCCATGCAATCCGGGAAGACGTCGTCGAGCTGCTCGAAGTTGCACTTGAGCTGTTCCCGGTAGACCGAAAGATCAGTGTTCACGGCTGTGCACCTGCCGGCAGCGGCCGTAATATGTCGCTTGCCGCGTGTCTTTATGCAAAAACCGCATCGATAGCATGATCCAGCGTGGCACGGATATCGGCGTCGTCGGTAATGGGGCGCACCAGCGCCATGCGGCAGGCATCCGCCGCTGTTACCTCACGCTTCATCAGGTTGGCCGCATACACCAGCAGGCGGGTGGATATGCCTTCGTCCAGGCCGTGCCCCTTCAGGTTGCGCGCAGCGTGCGCAATCTTTACCAGCTTGTCGGCGATAGCCTCATCCACGCCGGTCTCCTTGCGCACAATGGAAGCTTCCACGCCGCTGTCCGGGTAATCGAAATCGAGCGCGGAAAAACGCTGCTTGGTGGACTGCTTGAGATCTTTCATCAGGCTCTGGTAACCGGGGTTATAGGAAATCACCAGCTGGAAATCGGGGTGTGCATCCACCAGCTCGCCCTTTTTGTCCAGCGGCAGCACACGCCGATGGTCGGTGAGGGGATGAATCACAACCGTTGTGTCCTGCCGTGCCTCGACGATCTCGTCGAGATAACAGATCGCACCGATGCGGGCCGCCACTGTCAGTGGCCCGTCCAGCCAGCGGGTACCGTCGGCATCCAGCAGGTAGCGGCCGACCAGGTCCGAAGCCGTCATGTCCTCGTTGCAGGCCACGGTGATCAGCGGCTTGCCGAGCTTCCAGGCCATGTACTCAATAAAACGGGATTTTCCGCACCCGGTCGGCCCCTTGATCATCACCGGCATGCGCGCCGCATAGGCAGCTTCATACAGCTCCGTTTCATTGGACTGCGGCTGGTAAAAGGGTTCGGACTTGATAGTGTATTGCTCGGTATCACTCATCGTTTCAATGGGGTCAGACTCGATTGATCTTAACCCCTTCTCCTGTAATTAAGCTGGCACCGGGATCGATCGAGTCTGACCCCATTGAAACATTGAAACTGCAGGAGCGGGCTTGCCCGCGAAGCGGGGAGAGTCACACGCCTTGTTCGCGGGCAAGCCCGCTCCTGCAGAAAAAAAGCCCCCGTAGATGCGAGGGCTTTTTTACATCCGCAAACCAGTAAAACCGGCTTACTTGTGTACACCCAGCTTGTCGCGCCAACCCGGGTACAACATGTCAGCGTCACCGGGGAAGGACTCAAACGCACGCGCGAATTCCTTATGATCCCTGGCGAAATCGATCGGGTCGGCACCGGCCTTCCAGCACTCGTAGGCCTGGCGCAGGGAGATCGCACCGGCAGCCGGGCTGTCGATGTGGCCATAGGAACCGCCACCGGCCGTGTTGATGACGTTGCCGTGGCCCAGGTTCTCGAAGAAACCGGGCAGGCGCAGCGCGTTCATGCCACCGGAGATGATCGGTGTAGTCGGCTTCATGCCATACCATTTCTGGTAGTAGACCGGCCCCTGGCATTCGTCGCGTTCGATCATGTACGCAATGATCTTGTCGTCGTGACCACCTTCCATTTTACCGTAACCCATGGTGCCGACATGGATACCGGAAGCACCCTGCAGACGGGCGATCTTGGCCAGTACATAGGCGGTATACCCGCGCCTGGAAGAAGGCGAGGTGATCATGCCATGACCGGCACGGTGGTAGTGCAGGTACTGGTTCGGGTACTGGCGACGAGCCGTAGTGATCATACCGGGACCACCCACGAAACCATCGACCAGGAAAGCCACCTTGTCAGCATCTTCGCCAAAGGTCTCCAGGATGTAATCCGCGCGGGCGCACATTTCAAAGTGGTCGTCAGCGGTGATGTTGGCCGAAAACAACTTGGCCTGGCCGGTTTCATCCTGGGCACGCTTGAGCGCATCGGCGACCAGCGGAATCACCTTCTTGGTGGGACAGAATACCTGGTTGCCCTGGGGTTCGTCGTTCTTGATGAAGTCGCCACCCAGCCAGAACTGGTAGGCCGCTTCGGCGAAAGGCTCGGGACGCAGGCCCAGCTTGGGCTTGATGATGGTACCGGCGATGTAACCGCCATCCTTGAGCGGACGGTCGAGGATACGCCACAGGTCCGTGATATCCTTCGCCGGGCCGTCGAACAGCTGAATCGCGCGCGGCGGGACAAAGAGATCGATCATCTGACCGTGGGCTATATCGCCCATGCCCTGGTTGTTACCGATGGCCATGGTCAGGAAGGACACGATCATCATGCGACCATCAGTGATATTACGGTCGAACAGCTCCAGCGGATAGGCAATACGCATATCCTCGTTGGCTTCGTCGATGTGGTAGACCAGCGCATCAACGCCCTTGGTGAAATCGTCGGTCGTACAGACTTCCACGTTGGTGCCGGTGGAGGACTCAGCCGCAAAATGGGAAGCGGCTTCAAGGTAACCATGGCCGCTTGCCGGCTTCATCTTGTAAGCAACAAGAATATGGTTACCGCCCGCGATCAGGTCCTCTTCTTTGAGGCTGAGATCGGAATAACGCTGGGATTGGTCGAGAGCCATGCTAGTTCTCCTCGCAGATTGACAATGTAAAAAACCGGTTTGTTGATCAACCCGGGAAAATGCACCGTGACCAACAGAAGGGCGGTACTTTACGTTCTGCGAGCAATAAATAACACTCAGGGTTTTTGATTGTTACCATAAATATTTACTTATGGGAAAACTCCGTTCGGTCAGGATGCGGCCGGATCCTCGTTATCCACCCCCATTTCTTCGCGTAATGCGCGCTGTTCCCTGCGGCGCTGAACCAGTTTTTCTTCCGCATCCGCCTTTTTCTCAATGGATTCCTCGGCAAACATGACCTGGCGGATCATCCGGTCACCGAATTTCAGCAGCGCCAGATCGTCCTCCATCAGCTCCCTGCGGGTGGCCTCATCGATCACAAAGCTCTGGCTGAAACCCTCGCTGTCCACGAAAGCGCGAAAGCGGTCCATGTCATAACAGGCCATAAAGAAGAACTGCAGGCTGGTTTTTGACAGTTTGCCGATCGAGGGGCCTGCCGACTTCATTTTCAGGATCAACTGCCGCCAGGCACGCCCCTGCTCGTCATACTCTATCAGCCCCTGCTCCTTACGGTATTCACCGATGGTGATCTCGCGGTCTTCCAGGTGGCCCTTGCAGTGATCTTCCTCCACCAGCGCATAGGATGCGCGGTCAAAGTTCTCGTCGGCGCGGCGCATGGACAACAGGCCGACCGGGTAGTAGCGACAGGCAGTCGGCCGGTCTTCGTAGACACTGCAACCCTCTTCCGTCATGAACTGGCAGGCAGTCCCGCCTTCCACCGGCTTGTATTTCACACCGGCAATGCTGTTGGCGGCAAACTCGAACGGGATGGTGTATTTTTTCAGGAATTCCGATGCAGTCAGGCCCAGGCGCTGCTTGAGACGAATGATGTCATACGGGGTGAGCGTGATATCGATGTTGCTGCAACAGGCGTTAAAACATTCGATCCCCTTGTAACACCGGAATTTGATGACATGGTCTTCATCAAAGGTTTTCGGTGTCACGGGACTGGGTTCAAACGGTGACTCTCCGATATTGATTTCCACATCGGCCATAGCGGCATACCTCTGCATCATAGTATTGAATGTCGGTGGATCGGCTAGGATACCACGAGTCCGCACACCCGAATCAGCCACGGAAAACGCGGAAAATAAAAAAAGCCCGGACACCTGAAAGGCACCCGGACTTCCTGATCAAGCTACTGTTCAGTAAGACTTACTTGAACAGCTTGCTCTTGTCGACCAGATCCACGTGCTGGCGCTTGAAGCAGGTCCACTTCTTGGACTCGCGATCGTAGATCGAGTTGACGAAGCACTTCCAGTTCTCCTCGTCGACCAGGTTGTAGTCGGCGCGGTAGTAGAAACCCGGGTAGCGGGATTCTTCACGGAACTCGATGTGCTTCATGTGGGCTTCAGCCGTAATGATGCGGTGGTAGTTCTCCCAGGCACGCAGCAGTTCGTGCAGGTCCTTGGCGCGCATCTTCTCGGCATCTTCCTTCAACATGTCGAGCTTCTCACCGGCGACTTCCAGCATCTTGCCGTTGGTCTGGTAGTAGGTTGCAACACCGGCCACGTACTCGTCCATGATCTTCTGCAGGCGGAACTGCAGCATCTTGGGCGTAATGTAGTTCGGGTTGATATCGATCGCTGTGGAGTAATCCTTGTGCTCCAGGAAGTTCCTGACCGGCTTGTAGATCTCGGCCACCAGGTCATCCACGGAATCCGCCAGTTCCGGCTTCAGGTCCGGGTTGTCCAGGCAGTACTTGACCATGGACTTGGCGCACATGCGACCTTCAGCGTGAGAACCGGAGGAGAACTTGTGACCGGAGGCGCCCACGCCATCACCGGCAGTGAACAGGCCCTGGACCGTCGTCATACCGCGGTAGCCCCAGTTCCAGCCCTTCGGCAGGTGATCCGGAACGCCGGCCTCACCTTCATCCGTCGGCGCACCGACATCGGTAGGACCGGAGACCCAGATGCCGCAGCAACCGGAGTGGGAACCCAGCAGGTAGGGTTCGGTCGGCATCAGCTCGGAGTTCTTCTTCTCCGGCTCGATGTTCTCACCGACCCAGATACCACACTGGCCAACACACATGTCGAGGAAATCTTCCCAGGCTTCTGCTTCCAGGTGCTTCACTTCGCGCGGCGACAGGGTTTCGCGCAGGTTGGCGAGTGCGGTCACGGTGTCCATGTAGATCGGACCGCGGCCTTCACGCATTTCCTTCAGCATCAGGTGGTTACGCAGGCAGGAAGCCGGAACGGCCGCCTGGCCATAAGGAGGATAATCGTCCAGCATCTCCTTGTTGCGATCCATGTACACTTCTTCGAAGGCGTTGGTAGCCTTGGCCTTGAACAGCAGGAACCAGGCACCCACAGGACCATAACCGTCCTTGAAGCGGGTCGGTACGAAACGGTTTTCCATCAGCGTCAGCTCGGCACCGGCTTCAGCAGCCATTGCATAGGTCGAACCGGCATTCCACACCGGGTACCAGGCACGGCCCTGGCCTTCACCCACGGAGCGGGGACGGAACAGGTTGACGCAGCCACCGGCGGCCAGCAGGCAGGCCTTGAACTTGTAGACGACAACCTTGTGGTCACGAGTGGAGAAACCGACTGCACCGGCAATGCGGTTCTTGTCGTTCTTGTCGTTGACCAGCTTGACGATGAAGATACGCTCCTGGATGTTATCGATACCCAGCGCTTTCTTGGCGGCTTCCGCAACGATCCACTTGTAGGATTCGCCGTTGATCATGATCTGCCACTTACCGGAACGAACGGGCTTGCCGCCGTCCTTCAGCGGGGTCATGCCCTTGGAACCGTCGTGGCGTTCGCCGTTTTCGTCGGTCTTCCAGATCGGCAGGCCCCATTCCTCGAACAGGTGCACCGATTCGTCGACGTGGCGGCCCAGGTCGTAGGCCAGGTCGTCACGGGTGATGCCCATCAGGTCGTTGGAGACCATGCGGGCGTAGTCCGCCGGATCCTGCTCGGTGCCGATGTAGGTGTTGATGGCGGACAGGCCCTGCGCAACGGCGCCGGAGCGGTCCATTGCAGCCTTGTCGACCAGCTTGATTTTCAGGTCGGTGCCTTCGGCCCAACGCATGATTTCGAATGCAGCGCCGCAGCATGCCATACCACCGCCGATAAGAAGAATATCAACTTCTTCCTCGACGACTTCAGGATTTCCGAATTCTCCTGCCATTTGTAATTACCTCTAGTACTTGAATCTGAAAGTGAATACTGTTTCGCGGACCTTACAGGTTGATCAGCTCGCTGCGATCGCCTGCGCGGAAGCCGTTCTCCTGACAGAAGAAACCGATGTCTGCGATCTTGGACATATCCGCAGCGGGCTTGCCTGCGTAGGGATCGATGGAACCTTCCGGTGTGGTGCGGATCGGGAACTTGAAGCGCTTCATGGTGCCGTTGCGGAACTTGATGGTCCACATGATGGAGTCGGTACCACGCAGGGGCTGCACGGAGCCGCCCAGCGGTACGATATCGGCATAGTGACGGGCTTCGATCGCCTGCTGCGGGCAGATCTTCACGCAGGAGTAGCATTCCCAGCACTGCTCGGGCTCCTGGTTGAAGGCGCGCATGGCATGGCCGGTTTCAGAACCGTCCTTGTCCAGCTTCATGAGGTCGTGGGGGCAGATATACATGCAAGCAGTCTTGTCCTGGCCCTTGCAACCGTCGCACTTGTCTGTACGTACAAATGTAGGCATGGTTTCTCTCCGTTTTTACTTTACTTCAGTGATATATCATCCGCCGCCGGCTGCCCGGCAACGGTCTCTAGAGTCGTTATTTTGCCGAGTGACCCGACATCTTGATCTCGACCTTGTCTTCTTCCTTGATGCCGCTGTAATAGGCACGCAGGATTTCCAGCACTTCCGGACGCGAGAACTTGTCCGAAACGTCTTCACCCTCGGACAGCGCCTTGCGCAGCTTGGTACCCGACAGCAGGATGCGGTCCGGGCCTTCGTGCGGACAGGTCTTCATCGAAGCCATGCCGTCGCACTTGTTGCACCAGAAGGTCCAGTCGATCTTGAGCGGCTGGGTTTCCAGCGCATCCGCGTCGATTTCGTCGAAGATGGTGTGTGCGTCAAACGGGCCGTAGTAGTCACCGACACCGGCATGGTCGCGACCGACGATCTGGTGAGAACAGCCGTAGTTCTGGCGGAACAACGCATGCAACAGCGCCTCGCGCGGACCGGCGTAGCGCATATCCAGCGGGTAACCGGCCTGGATCACGGTGTTGTCGGAAAAGTATTTTTCAATCAGCGTGCCGATCGCATTACTGCGCACGTCGGCCGGAATATCGCCGGGCTTCAGCTTGCCCAGCAGGGAATGGATCAGAACACCGTCGAGGGTCTCGATGGCGATCTTGGCCAGGTATTCGTGGGAACGGTGCATCGGGTTGCGGGTCTGGAACGCTGCAATGGTCTTCCAGCCGCGCTTTTCAAACTCGGCACGGGTCTGCGCGGGTGTCATGAACTGGTCGCCGTACTGTTCGGGGAAACCACCCTGGGACAACACCTTGATCGGGCCGGCGAGGTTGACATCGCCCTGCTCCATGACCATCTTCACACCCGGGTGCTCCATATCCGTGGTCTTGTAGACCATCATGCACTCGTGTTTCTTGTCGATGCCGAATTTCTCGGTCACCTTCATGGTAGCCAGGATCTCGTCGCGCTCTGCATCATACAGCGCTACGTCGTCACCTTCGCTGATAGAATCCGCAGTGGCCTGATCGGTAGACAGGGTAACCGGGATCGGCCAGAACAGGCCACTGGCCATCTTCATGCCGTCGCAGACGCCTTCCCAGTCGGCGTGGGTCATGAAACCATCCAGCGGGGTAAAACCACCGATACCCATCATGATGATGTCGCCGGCTTCGCGCGAAGACACATTGACTTTGGGCAGTGATGCGGCGCGATCTTTTTCAGATGCAAGTGCATCGCCTTCGAGAAGCAGCGGCTTTAAATCGCCACCGCCATGGGGCTTCACTAAACTGGACATGAGACTCCTTACCAAGCTGGCTTATCTATATGTTATCCGCGCGCAAGCACGCCATTCCTGCCTCGCGACAGGGGGTGTAACCTTAATGATGTAAAGAGGGAAATCCAGTCAGTTAAATTTACTCCAGCATAAAGCCACCTTATTGTTTGGCTTTCAGGTTGCCATACTTTATAACCTATTGTATAAAATGAATTTATTAGAATACCTGACAAAAGTTGCAGGCCGCCCCGGCAGTGGATCGACAAGCCTCACGGCATAAAGTAGACAACTTCTACATTGGTGACCAGGCCGCTCAATAAAGGTGGCGAGCGCCTGTATCGGACCGGAATCGCCGTGGAGCGGCGAAGATCAACGCAAGGGAGACGCCGTGCATCATCAACAAGCAGTGCGCCGGGCCTGTGTACTGGCCTGCACCGGCTGGCTGTTCCTCAGCGCGGCACTGGCTCAGCCAGGCGCCGTTCCCGTCTCGGGCTGCGCCTCACCCGATGCCCTGGCGGTTGTTCCCGCGGCACAACTGCCGGCCTTGCTGGGCAAACCGGTACAGCAGGTCACACTGCTGCAGTACCGGGACAGCGAATTGTCACCGATCGTCACGCAGATCGATCAGCGGGACCAGGACGGACGTTACCTGCTGAAAGACGTGTCCGACCAGGACGGCCCTGCGCTGCTGGGTCCGGACGACGAAATCGTTTTCCGACTGTCCGATGGCGCAGCTCGCCTGCCAGCCGGGTTCCCACGGGCAGAATCGCTGGTTGAAATAGCCATCGGGGAAACCGGCTGGGTGTACGCCGGGTTGTCCGGGCGGGCGGCGCAGCCGCCTGCCCGGGCGCGGACCCGCTACCTGCCGGACACCGACAGCATCGAAACCGACGTGTACAAAATCGGCTTTGCAGAACGGCACCCGTTCCTCATCGACCGCTTTCAGTGGCGGCTCGACGACAGGCACTGGCACCCGAATTCGCTCGATGCCATGAAAATCCGCCACCAGGGGGTCATGTTCGGCTTCATCCCCTTCCGGCGCACGTCAAAGGATTACAGCTCCCGCCTGACCCGGGTGAAAACCGGCCCACTGCGGGTGATCCGCCGCACGGAAAACAGTGTCCGTATCTTCTGGCAGCTGAAAACACCGGCGCTCTACGTGGACTACGTGATGATGCCCGGCAGCTTTGTCATGGACACCATTGTGGATATCCCCTTCAACCTGGGCCTGTTTTTCAGCCATGTCGAAACATTGACAACGATCGACTGGCTCGATACACCGGGGTTGCCGCAACTGACCATTCGCTCACCGGCGGCAACCTCCGGCCTGCCAGTGAACGGACGAATGAGCCATGCAAAGACCCGCTTTAACCAGCTCAGCGATACCCGCTTTTCGGTACACAGTGCCTGGGGTTCGGTGTATGTACAGCTGGATATCCCGGATGATTTCCCGATCAAACCCTGGTTGTTCCTGAGTGACCGGGCCGATGTGATCGATCCGCCGGAGAACCAGCCCGGCCAGTTTGGCAATGTCGGCTACCGGACGACCGGCTGGGAAAACATCGATACCGAAGTCCATCACCTGAAGTTCACTACCTGTATGATTCCGGCAGACGTTCAGCAGGCGCCATAACCACCGGCCGCCTGGTGATTTCCGCAACAGGTCTCTACCGCGAGAAGCCAGCTTATAATTGTAACCTTTTGTTTTAACATACATTTAGTAATATCCCGTTTATTAGAATATTATGATATTTTATGACGGTTTCAGTAACGCTGATTGGCCAGGGTCTACACTGGTCCAGTACATTGCCCGGTCTTTTGACCCGCACGGCCACTCACCAGGGATCGCACCATGTCCAGACCTATTCACGACCCGCTGTCAAAAGAGCTCGATGAAGGCAGCCGTATAGAGGTTAAAAACACCACCTGCTACATGTGCGCCTGCCGCTGCGGGATTCGCGTCACCCTGCGCGATGGTGAGGTCCGCTACATCCAGGGCAACCCCGATCACCCGCTCAACAAGGGCGTGATCTGCGCCAAGGGTTCGTCCGGCATCATGAAACAGTACTCGCCGGCACGTCTCACCAAACCCCTGCTGCGCAAACCCGGTAGCGAGCGTGGCGACAACGAGTTCGAGGAAATCTCCTGGGACAAAGCCTTCGACCTGGTCAGCGAACGGCTCGCCGAAATCCGCGCCACCGACCCGAAGAAATTCGCCCTGTTCACCGGCCGCGACCAGATGCAGGCCCTCACCGGCCTGTTCGCCAGGCAGTTCGGCACGCCGAACTACGCCGCACACGGGGGTTTCTGTTCCGTGAACATGGCGGCCGGCATGATCTACACCATCGGCGGCTCTTTCTGGGAGTTCGGCGGTCCCGACCTCGACCGCGCGCGCCTGTTTGTCATGATCGGCACGGCGGAAGATCACCACTCCAACCCGCTGAAAATGGCGCTGTCAAAATTCAAGCGCCAGGGCGGCAAGTTCATTTCCATCAACCCGGTGCGTAGCGGCTACTCGGCCATTGCCGACGAGTGGATTCCCATCAAGCCCGGCACCGACGGCGCCCTGTTCCTGGCACTGACCAATGAGATCATCAAGCAGGGTTTGTACGACCGCGAGTTCCTGGTGAACTACTCGAATTCAGCCGAGCTGGTCAACATGGACCCGGACTCCAGCGAGTACGGGATGTTCGTGCGCTTCGAGGTACCGCCGGAAGAAGGCTGTTTCGACCCGCAGAACAAGTTGTGGTGGGACCGCGAGCTGAACAAGCCGATCTCCACCCACACCCCCGGCGCCGACCCCTACTTCCTGGGCGAATTCAAACTCGACGACGGCACACCGGTAAAACCGGCCTTCCAGCTACTGGTGGACCGGGTCAGGGAATACACCGCCGAATGGGCCTCCAGCATTACCGGCATCCCCGAGGCGACCATCAAGCGCCTGGCGCATGAAATGGCCATCACCGCGCGCGACGAAAAAATCGAACTGCCGATCCCCTGGACCGATACCTGGGGCAACGAACACGAATCGGTCACCGGCAACCCGGTGGCCTTCCACGCCATGCGCGGACTGGCGGCGCACTCCAACGGTTTCCAGACCATTCGTGCCCTGTCTATATTAATGAGTATTCTCGGTACCATCGACCGCCCGGGCGGCTTCCGCCACAAGGCGCCCTTCCCGCGCCCGATACCGCCCTGTGCGAAGACCCCCAACGACCCGCGCGCCGTACAGCCCGATACGCCACTGGACGGTATGCCACTGGGCTGGCCGGCCGACCCCGACGATCTGTTCGTCAACGATGACGGCTCGCCGGTACGCATCGACAAGGCCTTCTCCTGGGAATACCCGCTGTCGGTGCACGGCCTGATGCACAACGCCATCACCAATGCCTGGCGCGGTGATCCCTACAAAATCGACACGCTGCTGATTTTCATGGCCAACATGGCGTGGAACTCGTCGATGAACACCTCCGAAGTGCGCAAGATGCTCAATGACCGGGACGAAGACGGTGCGTACAAAATACCGTTCCTGATCGTGGCCGATGCCTTCCAGTCGGAAATGACCGCCTACGCCGACCTGGTGCTGCCTGACACCACCTACCTGGAACGTCATGACTGCATGTCCATGCTGGACCGGCCGATTTCGGAATACGACGGTCCCGTGGATTCAGTGCGCATCCCCGTGGTGCCGCCCAAAGGCGACTGCAAGCCTTTCCAGGAAGTGCTGATCGAACTGGGTTCCCGCCTGAAACTGCCCGCCTTCAGCAACGCCGACGGCAGCCGCAAATTCCGCGACTACCCCGATTTTGTTACCAATTATGAAACCACGCCTGGTTCCGGTATCGGCTTTCTCGCCGGCTGGCGCGGCAAGGGCGGCGAGAAGTTCATGAAGGGTGAGCCCAACCCGAAGCAGTGGGAGATGTACGAAAAAAACAACTGCGTGTTTCACTACGAGCTGCCCAAATCCTACCAGTACATGCGCAACTGGAACCAGGGTTACCTGGAATGGTCGAAGCGTCACAGCCTGACGCGCTACGTGGAACCGATCAACATTCATATCTATTCCGAAGTGCTGCAGAAGTTTCGCCTGGCTGCACAGGGAAAATCGGATGGCAAGCAGCCGCCGGAGCACCTGCGCAAGCGTATCGAAACCCACTTCGATCCACTGCCTTTTTATTCACAACCGCTGGAAGCAGAAGCATCCGACCTGCACAAATACCCGCTCAACGCCATTACCCAGCGCCCGATGGCCATGTATCACTCGTGGGATTCGCAGAACGCCTGGCTGCGGCAGATTCACACGTACAACTTCCTGTATGTAAATTCAAAGACCGCACGCAACGCCGGCATCGAAGACGGCGCCTGGATGTGGGTGGAGTCCATGCACGGCAAGGTACGTTGCCTGTGCCGCTATTCGGAAACCGTGGAACCCGGCACGGTGTGGACCTGGAACGCGATCGGCAAGGCCTCCGGTGCCTGGGGCCTGGACGGCGACGCCAACGAATCCGAGCAGGGCTTCCTGCTGAACCATATCATCAGCGAAGAACTGCCTCCCGGTGCGGACGGCGAACACCTGTCGAATTCCGACCCGATCACCGGCCAGGCCGGCTGGTACGACGTACATGTTCGCATCTACCCGGCGGGGGATGACGAACCAAAGATGTCTTCCCCGCAGTTCGGCACCCTGCACCCGCTACCCGGGCAGTCACAGGAAAAGAAACGCGGCCGCTGGCTGACCTATTTCGCCGGAAGAAAAAAATCTTGAACTTCAGAAACCACAACCGTCATTCCGGCGCATGCCGGAACCCGGAGTTTCAATGGGGTCAATGGGGTCAGACTCGATTGAAATGCCCAGTGTTTAATCAAGCTTTATGGATTCCGGCATGCGCCGGAATGACGAGGAACAGGCGTATTTTGAAACCCATTACAAAGATGACTCCGCAGAGGAAATACTGAATGTCACAACTGGCTCTGGTCATCGATCTGAACGTCTGCGTCGGCTGTCACGCCTGCGTGACCAGCTGCAAGGAGTGGAATACCTCCGGAACGGCCGGTTACATGGCGGATATGAACCCGTTCAGCAAGGACCCCACCGGCACCTTCTTCAACCGGGTGCAGACCTTCGAGGTCGGCGAGTTCCCGAACGCGGAAACCGTGCACTTTCCCAAGAGCTGCCTGCATTGCGAGGACCCGCCCTGCGTGCCCGTATGCCCGACCGGCGCCAGCTACAAGCGCGAGCAGGACGGTATCGTACTGGTCGACTACGACAAGTGTATCGGTTGCAAATACTGTTCCTGGGCCTGCCCCTACGGTGTTCGCGAACTCGACGAGCACCAGAAGGTCATGAAAAAGTGCACGCTGTGCGTGGACCGTATCTACGACGAATCACTACCGGAAAACGAACGCAAACCGGCCTGCGTGATGGCCTGCCCGACCAGCGCGCGCCTGTTCGGCGACGTCAACGACCCCGACTCGGAAGCCGCCATTGCCATCCGCGAACGCGGCGGCTACCAGCTGATGCCGGAGTGGGGCACCCGACCGGCCAACCATTACCTGCCGCGCCGCAAGACCCGTATCACCATCCACGATGACGAGCTGGTGCGAGTCGACAACCCGCTCAAAAAAGAACGCCAGCTGCCCATGCCGGACAGCGACGAACCGACACTCGACGATATCACTTCGTGGTAACCGGAGTTAGACCATGCACCCTGCCTTCTCTGTCGTATTCCTGACCACCCTGATCGGTGTCGGCCAGGGCCTGTTCCTGGCATTGTATACTGGCCAGCTGTATTCAGTGGTAAAAGTACTGCCGGTCCAGGATTCCGCCAACTTTTACGGACTCGGCAGCCTGATCGCTGTCGCCTTCCTCGCAGCCGGACTGTTCAGTTCCTTCTTCCACCTCGGCCACCCGGAACGTGCCTGGCGCTCCGCGGCACGCTGGCGCACTTCCTGGCTGTCGCGTGAAGTCATTGCGCTGCCGGCGTTCATGGGCATGACGGCGATCTACGGGCTGATCCATTACCTGGGCTGGAACCCGGTGCTGTTCACCTTTCGCGATACCTTTGAGGTAGACCTGTCGCTGCTGGTCGGTGCCGTCAACACCGCGCTGGCTTTCACACTGTTCCTGTGCACCGGCATGATTTATGCGTGTATCAAGTTCCTGCAGGAGTGGGCCACACCGCTGACCGTCGTCAACTACACACTGCTGGGTTCCGCCTCCGGTTTCATGCTGGCCACTGCGTTTGCCTCGCACCAGGGCTCTGAACTCACCGGTTTCTACGGCGGGTGGGCGATTATCCTGACCCTGGCCGCACTGCTTACCCGTATCTCCAGCCTGGTGCGCAATGCGCGCATCAAACACCACTCTACACTGCAGACTGCCATCGGCGTTCGTCACGCAAGAATCGAACAGAAGGCACAGGGCTTCATGTCCGGTTCCTTCAATACGCGCGAATTCTTTCACGCTGCATCACCGGCCGTTTTCAGGGCTATCAAGTGGTTCTTCCTGGTCACGGTGTTCCCGGCCCCGGTCCTGCTGCTGTCGCTGGGACTGACCGCCAATGTACTGTTCCTGTATGTCCTGGCCTTTGCCGTTCAGTATGCCGGCCTGATTGCCGAGCGCTGGTTTTTCTTTGCCCAGTCGAATCACCCGCAGAATCTGTATTATCAGACGGTTGGGTGATGCGGAGGTTGCCGGATACGCCAATTCGGGACGGTTCACGATTACGCTGATGCAGGTCAGTGTCATGCCCCTGCAAAAGATCCTATTGTTGGCTGTGGCAACCTGGACTATGCTCAAATCATGCAGCAGCTGATCGATCCCTTTGGACGGCCCATCGAGTACGTGCGCCTGTCGGTGACCGATCGCTGCGACCTGCGTTGCAGCTATTGCCTGCCGACCGGCTTCACCGGCTTCGGGGAACCGGAAGACTGGCTGACGCCAGGCGAGATCGAACGGGTGATCAGCGCCTTCGGTCGCCTTGGCGTGACGCGCCTGCGTCTCACCGGTGGCGAACCGCTGGTACGCAAAAACCTGCCCGAACTGGCCGCACGCCTTGCGGCGCTGCCGGGCATCGATGACCTGTCACTCAGCACTAACGCAACGCGCCTCGACAAATACGCCAACGCACTGATAGCCGCGGGGGTGTCCCGTATCAACGTCAGCCTGGACAGCCTGCGTGCCGACCGCTTCCAACAAATTACCCGGGGCAAGCTGGAAAAAGTACTCGCGGGTCTGATGGCGGCGAAAGCCGCCGGCTTCGCGCCGATCAAGATCAACATGGTGGTGATGGGCGGAGTGAACGATGACGAAGTCGAGGACATGGTTGACTTCTGTATCGAGCACGACTTTACGCTGCGCTTTATTGAAACCATGCCCATGGGCAGCACCGGGATATCCGCCAGCACGCACTATGTCAGCCTGCAAACCGTTCGCAGGCAACTGGAACAGCAATATGAACTGATTCCCGGTGTCATGCCCGGGGGCGGGCCGGCCCGCTACGTACGGGTTGCCGGCACAGAACTGCGTATTGGCTTCATCACCCCTATCTCGCAACATTTCTGCGCAAGCTGTAACCGGGTACGCCTGTCAGTGGACGGCACGATCTACCTGTGCCTGGGACAGGACGACAAACAGGAACTTCGCCCGCTGCTGCGCGCGGGCGCCACCGACCGGGATATAGAACAGGCGATACTCACAGCAGTCGCTCGCAAACCGGAGCGCCACGAATTCAGCGACAAACCGGAACAGATTGTGCGTTTCATGTCGGTAACCGGCGGCTGACACCGGGCCGCACCCACAATAACGGTCAACCACAACCCATAAACACCCACCCGCAGGAGCGGTCTCCTGCGGGTTGTCGGGTTTGCGCCTTTTCCGGTTCAGTTGGTACCGATAACCGCGGTCGGATCCACTTCACGCATGTCCGGCAATTCGTGGGCGATACCCTTGTGGCAGTCTATGCAGGTCTTGCCTTCTTCCAGCCCCTTCGAATGCTGTGACACCGCGCGCCGGCCCTGTTCGGCAAAGTCCATGTACTCGTAGTTGTGGCAGTTACGACACTCACGCGAGTCAGTGTTTTTCATGGCCTTCCATACGTGCCTGGCCAGCTCCAGGCGATGCGCCAGGAATTTCTCGCGGGTATCGATGGTACCCATGACCTTGTGGTACAGCTCGTTGGTCGCCTGGATCTTGCGCACCACCTTGTGCACCCATTCCTTCGGCACATGACAGTCCGGGCAGGTAGCGCGGACACCGGTACGATTGGAATAGTGGATGGTGTTCTTGTACTCCTGGAACACATTGTCATTCATTTCGTGGCAGGAAATACAGAACTCTTCGTTGTTGGTCATCTCCATGGCGGTGTTGAAACCGCCCCAGAAAATAATTCCCGATACAAAGCCGACCACCAGCAATGTACCCAGCGAGTATTTTACCGATGGGCGCCTGAGTACGCTCCAGAGCCCGCATATAAAACCCTTGCACCGGTTTGAGTAGTTATCTGTCATGACGCATCCTGTTCGCAGTGGTGACGGTTATTCGCCGGCAATGGCCTGAACCGGTTTGAAGGTGTTTTCAACCAGCGGCCTGGCACCCGCCTGCGGCACGTGACACTGGGTGCAGAAATAACGCCGGGCCGACACGTTGGCCAACACATTCTTGTTGCGGTCCTCGAAGTGCGTCTGGCTGATCTTGGTGGCGCCGGCCTCGCGGTAATGCTTCCAGCTGTGGCAACTCAGGCACTTGTTGGAATTCCGGTCGATGCGGTAGCCCTTGATCTTGTGCGGAATGAGTGGCGGCTGCTGCACGTAGTCACGCGCAATCGGTTCCCCGTCCTTGGCGAACTGCTTGGGTTCCGGCGCCCGGGACTCGTCCTGCAGATCGATGTGACCACGCAACGAGCGCACACCTTCAGCCTGCGCCAGCCCGACCGTACCCAGCAATACCAGTATCATTGACAGTTTTTTAATCATCGCAAAGCCTCCACTCCGAGGGATTGATGTGTAGTTTGTCCAGGTTTGTCCGCACGGTTACCGAAACGGCTGCCGAAACGGAATACATCTTTGGCGCAAACGTCGATACAACGTCCGCAATTGGTGCAATTGGCCGAGGTGATCACCGGACCAATACCCTTGTCCGCGCCTTTCAGCGCCGGTCGAATCACTTTTGGTTCCGGGCAGACCAGGAAGCAGTCCATGCAGTCATCGCACTGTTCCCGCTGGTCGGCACGCACCCGCAGCAGGCTGCGCACGCCCAGCAAACTGTAGAAAGCTCCCACCGGACACAGGTGGCCACACCAGGCACGCCGGCTCACCAGGAAGTCGAGCAGGAATACCGCCAGCACCAGCAACCACGCCAGGCCCATACCGAATATCAACCCACGGTGCAGCATGGACACCGGGTTCACGAATTCCCAGACCAGCGCACCGCTGAACAGCGCCAGCAACAGGCTTGCCGCCAGTATCCAGTAGCGCGCCGTGGACGAAAGGCGCGCAGCCCCGGTGATGCCCAGCCGTTCACGCAGCCAGTGCGCGGTGTCGGTCACAATATTCACGGGACAGACCCATGCACAGTACACTCGCCCGCCCACCAGCAGGTAGAAGGCGGTAACGATCAGTGCCCCGGTGATGGCAACCATCTCCGGCCTGTGCCCGGCCAGCAGCGACTGCAACAGCACATAGGGATCGGTAAGTGGCAGTATGTCGAGCGTCAGACTGGCGTTGAGATTGCCCTTGACCAGCCAGATGCCAAACCAGGGGCCCAGCATAAACAGACCCAGGATAGACAACTGGGTGAAGCGCCGCGCCAGCAGCCACCGGTTGGCAGACCACCGGCCCTTGACGGCAACGGCCTCTGCCCCGGGACGGGTTGTACGCTTCATCGCCGCCCCTCCACACCGCGGTTAAGGGTATCCAGCGGATCACTGGCAAAGGGCGTCCGGCCGCTGTTTTGCTCAAAAATCAGCCCCTCGCCTTCGTAATCGTAACGCTCACCCTGCGGCAGGTTATAACGGTGTTGCTGGTCCGGCGTCACCAGGCTGCCGCCGGCTTTCTGCTTTTCTTTCCAGCCCCAGCGGTAATGGTGACCCAGCTCGCCCTTTGCCAGCCGGGTTGGCAGCACCTTGATGGCGGCTTCCTCCAGCACACAGGCCTTTTCGCATTTGCCACAGCCGGTGCAGGCATCCGAGTGCACCGTGGGAATGAACAGCGCGTGTTTGCCGCTACGGCGATTGTGTTGCATCTCCAGGGTGATGGCCTGGTCAATGGACGGGCAGACACGGTAGCAGACGTCACAGCGCAGGCCCTGGAAATTCAGGCAGTTTTCCTCGTCGATCAATACCGCCAGGCCCATGCGCGCGTCGTCGATATCGCTCAGCTCGTGGTCCAGCGCGCCGGTGGGGCAGGCTTTGACGCAGGGAATGTCTTCACACATTTCACAGGGCACATCGCGCGCCGTGAAATACGGCGTCCCGGTAGCCACCTCGTCACCCAGCCGGGCTAGGCTCAGTGTGTCATAGGGGCAGTCACGCACACACAAACCGCAGCGTATGCAGGCACCGATAAAATGCGCCTCATCCAGCGCGCCCGGCGGGCGCAATGCCAGCGCCGGCAGGGACGCGGCCTGGCGGGCGTACAGGCCGATACCCATGCTGAACAGGGTAACGCCGCCACCGGTACGCGCCATGTCGACCAGGAATCGCCGCCGCGCTGCCGAGACCGGTGCTGGCGATGGTTTGCGTGCCGCTGCCGTCATGATCCTGCGCCCGCTGACCTTCAGGCCTTGACCACCTTCACCGCACACTTCTTGTAGTCCGTTTCCTTGGACAGCGGGTCGGTGGCATCCAGCGTCACCTTGTTGATCAGGCGGCTGGCATCAAACCAGGGTACAAAGATCAGGCCACGTGGCGGACGATTACGGCCGCGCGTTTCAATCCGCGCCGAGATCTCGCCGCGCCGGCTGACCACTTTTGCCGCCAGCCCGCGGCGCAGGCCGCGTTCCCTGGCGTCGTCCGGGTGCATGAAGATCACCGCATCGGGAAATGCGCGGTACAGTTCCGGCACACGGCGCGTCATAGAGCCCGAATGCCAGTGCTCCAGCACGCGCCCGGTACTGAGCCACAGATCATATTCTTCGTCCGGGCTCTCGGCGGCCGGCTCATAGGGCGCGGTAATGATGTTGGCGCGGCCGTCCGGCCTGCCATAGAAGGTAACTTCCTTGCCCTTCTCGACGTAGGGGTCGTAGCCCTCGCGGTAGCGCCACAGCGTCTCCTTGCCGTCGATGACCGGCCAGCGCAGGCCTCGCACCTTGTGGTAGGTATCGTAGGGCGCCTGTTCATGACCCTTTTTCACACCCTCGTGCTGGAAGCGGCGGTATTCCTCGAACAGGCCTTTCTGCAGGTAAAAACCGAAATCTTCCATTTCGTGGTTGGTGTAGTGGTTACCGGCTTCATCCGTCACAGTCTGCCTGGGGAACTTGTCTACCTGGCCATTGGCAAACAGCACTTCATACAGGGTCTTGCCGCGGTATTCAGGGTTTTTCTCCAGCAGCTCATCCGGCCAGGCGTCTTCTGTCTTAAAGCGTTTGGAAAACTCGACCACCTGCCAGAGATCGGATTTCGCCTCGCCCGGTGCGCTCACCTGCTCGCGCCAGAACTGGGTACGACGCTCGGCGTTACCGTAGGCGCCCTCCTTCTCGGTCCACATGGCGGTCGGCAGGATCAGGTCGGCGGCCATGGCTGTGACCGTCGGGTACGGATCGGAGACCACGATAAAGTTGGCGGGGTTGCGATAGCCCGGCAGCGTCTCCTCGTTCATGTTGGCCGCGGCCTGCATGTTGTTGTTGCACTGCACCCAGTAGGCGTTCAGCTTGCCGTCCTTCAGCATGCGGTTCTGCAATACGGCGTGGTATCCCTTCTTGCCGGGCAGCGTACCCTGCGGCAGTTTCCAGATCTTCTCGGCGAAATCACGGTGCGGTTTCTTGAACACCACGTAGTCAGCCGGCAGGCGGTGGGCAAAGGTACCCACTTCACGCGCCGTACCGCAGGCGGAAGGCTGGCCTGTCAGCGAGAACGGCCCATTGCCGGGCTCGGAGATCTTGCCGGTCAACAGGTGCACGTTGTAGATCAGACCGTTTACCCACACACCGCGCGTGTGCTGGTTGAAGCCCATGGTCCAGAACGAGGTAATCTTGCGGTCCGGGTCGGCGTACAGTTTTGCCAGCCGTTCCAGGTTTTCTTTCGGCACACCCGACAGCTCTGCCGTGTACTCCAGTGTGTAGGGCTTCACCGACTCCGCGTATTCCTCGAAACTGATCTTGCTCAGCTTGCCCTTGTTCGCATTCTTTGCCTTTTTCTGCAGCGGATGCTCCGGGCGCAGGCCGTAACCGATATCGGTCGGCGTTTTGGTAAAGTTGACGTGCTGGTCGATAAAGTCCTGCTTGTAGGCCTTGTGCTCGATAATGTAGTTGGCGATGTAATTCAGGATGGCCAGGTCGGTCTGCGGCGTGAATACCATGTTATTGTCGCCGAGGTCGAAACAGCGGTGCTCGAAAGTGGACAACACGTGCACCTCGCAGCCGTCCTTCGTCAGGCGGGTGTCGGTCAGCCGCGACCACAGGATGGGGTGCATTTCCGCCATGTTGGAACCCCACAGCACAAAGGCATCGGCGTGTTCCAGGTCATCGTAGCAGCCCATCGGTTCGTCTGCTCCAAAGGCACGGATAAAACCGCCCACAGCGGAGGCCATGCAGTGACGCGCATTGGGGTCGATGTTATTGGAACGGAAGCCGGCCTTGTACAGCTTGGAGGCGGCATAACCTTCCCACACCGTCCACTGACCGGAACCGAACATTCCGACCGTGGATACGATTTCTTCCGGCGGCTTGCCCTTGTTGCGTTCCCGGTCGTTTTTCAGCGCCGCCTTGAACTTCTCTTCCATGACATCGAAGGCCTTTTCCCAGCTGACTGGCGTAAACTCACCTTCCTTGTCGTACTTGCCATTGCGCATGCGCAGCAACGGCCGGGTAAGCCGGTCCTGGCCGTACATGATCTTGGACAGGAAATAGCCCTTGATACAGTTCAAGCCGCGATTGACCGGCGCATCCGGATCGCCCTGGGTGGCCACCACGCGCCCCTCCCTGGTGCCGACCAGTACGCTGCACCCGGTGCCACAGAACCGGCACGGTGCCTTGTCCCAGCGAATGGTATCTTTTGACTTCGCCAGCGCCTCTTTCACACCGGGGATGGTGACACCCGCCGCGGTTGCGGTTGCGGCAATTGCATTGGTCTTGATGAATTCACGCCTGGTCAATTTCATTGTTCGGCCTCCTGTTGACCCAAATCTTCAAACTGGTGATAGACCATCGACGCGGACAACACGCCCGGCACATCCTGCATGTGCACCAGCAGGTCCGCGATATCCCGCTCACCCTGCTTTTCGACGGTCACCACCAGACGCCCGTCCTCGTTTGCACCGTGTACCTCCACACCCTCGAACTGTTCCAGCGTCTGCCAGACATCCTGCAGGTTGCGGGGGAAGGTTCGTACCACTACGCCACTGATATTCATGCTGTCTCCTCGCTCCGTAAGGGCTGGATACGTAATGCCTGTACCGGGCACGGCGCGTAGCAGGCGCCACAGCCGGTGCAGGCTGAAAGTTCAACTTCAGGCAGGGATACGCCACCAATGCGGGGCCGCATGCGAATGGCGCGCGGTTCGCAGGGATCAGCGCAGGCCCGGCACTCCACACCCTGGAAGGCAATGCAGGTCTCCGTATCGAGCGATGCCCTGAGCGCCCAGGGTGGGCGACCCGCTACCACGGCCAACGCGGCCGGCGTACAGGCATCACTGCAATCCGCGCAAAACAGGCATTCACCACGACTGAAATCGACCTGTGGAAACCCGCCGCGCCCTTTCACCAGTATGCCGGCAGGACAGGCCGTGAGGCAGTCGCCACAGCGCGTGCAGCGTTGCGTGAACCGCTCTTCGATCAGCGCCCAGGGCGGCCGGACAGGCGCAGCACGCCCGCCGATATCCCCGCGCAGAAACTGCATCCGGCTGATCGCTGTGCTCATCGATTATCCATACATCAGCATATTAGACTGGTCCAATATATGCGCTTTTCCATGGTCCCGGCATTGATACACATCAAATGACCGGTTACACAGGCGAGCCGGCAAGGGACGTGCGGCTGCCGAAACCTGTGTCATGTCAACCTGTCAGCGTAGCAGACTTTTTCCCAGCATGAGCAAACCCAGCACGGCCAGGAACCCGGCAAATACCTGTTTCAGCCTGGCGCGATCCAGGCGGTGCGCCAGCCTGGCGCCCGCGGGCGCACTCCGCACACTGGCAATACTGATAGCGACTACAGCCGGCCAGTAGACGAAGCCGGTACTGCCTGCCGGCAGTCCCGACCGGCCCAGCCCGGCCGCCACGAAACCCAGCGTTCCGCTCAGCGCGATGGGCAGTCCACAGGCGGCCGAAGTACCCACGGCCTTGCGTACGTCGACACCGTGCCACACCAGCCAGGGAACGGTCAGCGTACCGCCACCGATACCGAGCAGCGCGGACAGCGCACCGATAACCATCCCGGCAAGGACATTCCTGCCACGGCCCGGCGCCCTGTGCTGTGCTGCCGGCGCACGCCCGAACGCCATTTGCGCCGCCACTGCCAGCTCAAACAGTCCGAACAGGCCGGCCAGCGCCGAAGCGCCGATCCACGATGCCAGTGCAGCACCCAGCCAGCCGCCCGGCAGAATACCGAGCGCAAGCGGCCACATCAGCGGCCACAGCACCGCGCCGCGCCGGTGGTGTGCATACAGCGAAGCAAGCGAGGTGAACAGAATGGTCGCCAGTGAAGTGCCGACCGCCAGCTGCATCAGGTGCTGCGCCGCAAATCCCTGCAACGCAAATAACGCAGCCAGCACCGGTACAATCACCAGTCCGCCACCCACGCCCAGCAGTCCCGCCAGCGTACCGGCGAACAGGCCCAGCAACAGCCAGGCGCCCCACAGGTAAAATATTTCCATGCACGGGATTGTACCTTGCGTGCGACTCTTTTATGGTGGTGCTTACGACTGTAACCGGTCAGCTATCGGCAGGACGCACATACCTACATGCACACGTGGTTTACGGGAAGCGTGCTCATCTTCATGCTGTTGCTGACGCCGCTCAGCCTGGCAAACACCTACGACGCCGAACGCGAGCAGTTTCTCCGCGCCGAGGCCACCCTGAAAGCCGGTGACCGCAAGACGTTCGAACAGCTCAAACAACAGCTCAGCGACTATCCCCTGTACGGCTACCTGGAATACTGGCAACTGCGCAGCCGCCTGGACAAGGCAAAAACCGCTGAGGTGCAGGACTTCCTGGACCGCTACGACGGGCAACCGATTGCCACGCGCCTGCGGGTCAGCTGGCTGCACAAACTGGGCAAACGCCGGGACTGGGACAACTTCCTGAAATTCTACCGTCCCCAGACGGCCTCCGTTACCCTGCAGTGCTACGACGTGCGCGCCCGGCTGGCAAAAGGTGAGCGCGAACAGGCACTGAAGGATACCCTGGCACTGTGGCTGGTCGGCACTTCCCGGCCGGATGCCTGCGACCCGGCGTTCGACCAGCTCTACGCCAGTTCACTGCTGACCAGCGCCCGTATCTGGGAGCGCGTGCGGCTGGCTTTTGCCAACCAGAAATCCAGTCTTGCCGTGTACCTGGCCAAACGCC
Organism: Thiohalobacter sp.; assembly: GCA_026984515.1. GTDB lineage: Bacteria > Pseudomonadota > Gammaproteobacteria > DSM-19610 > DSM-19610 > Thiogranum. Next base: position 32,880 of record JALSRZ010000109.1, read on the forward strand.
TGTCCGCCAGCGACCGTGAGTGGGTAAAACGCTGGCAATACGCCCACCGGCGCCCCACCGCGGCGCTGGCCAAAACCTGGGCCAGACAGGACACCCCGCTGGTACGCGAAATCCTGGTGCATGCCCTGCGGCGCCTGGCCCGCCACAAACCGGGGCAGGCCTGGAAACACTGGCAGCAGGTACGTAAAACCCACCGTTTCAACCACCGGCAAACGGGAGCCGTACTGCAGACGATCGCCCTGCACGGCGCCTTGCAAAATGACCCGCAGGCAGCGGACTGGTTGCAGGCGGTACCGGCGGACGCCGCCGACGCCGATATCCGTCAGTGGCGGGTACGCACCGCGCTGGGAAACGAAGACTGGGATGCCGTGCTGCACTGGATCGATGAACTTACGCCCAGCGAGCGCCAGATGGACAACTGGCGTTACTGGAAGGCGTATGCGCTGGACAAAACGGGCAAAACCGGCGATGCCTATACTGAATTTGCACGCCTGAGCGGGGAACGCAGCTATTACGGGTTTCTTGCCGCCGACCGGCTGCAACGTCCCTACCAGATGAACGATGCGCGACTGGAACATCAGCCGTCGCAACTCGATACGGTAGCGCATATCCCGGGTATTGTGCGTGCACACGAACTGTACCTGGCCGGTAAACACATGGAAGCGCGCCGCGAGTGGTTCCATACCACCGGCTCACTGCCGCAAGGCCAGTTGAAGCTGGCTGCCCTGCTGGCGCACCGCTGGGGCTGGCACGACCGCGCCATACTGACGGCGTCCAGGGCGGGTTACTGGTCCGACCTTACCCTGCGGTTTCCGCTACCGCACCGGGAATCCATTTTTGCCTGGGCCAGCCAGTACGACCTGGACCCGGCGCTGATCTATGGCGTTATCCGCCAGGAAAGCGCGTTCATGGAGGACGCACGCTCGCCGGTCGGGGCGCTGGGCCTGATGCAGCTGATGCCCGCCACCGGCAAACGCACTGCGCGCGCGCTCAAGATACGCTACCGCGGCAGCCAGGCACTGCTGCATTCCGACCAGAACATCCGCCTCGGCAGCGCCTACCTCAACCGTCTGCTGCAACGCTACAATGGATCCCCGGTGCTGGCGGCAGCGGCCTACAATGCCGGTCCGCACCGTGTCAGCCGCTGGCTGCCCGGCGAGCACAGTGTGCCCGCCAGCCTGTGGGCGGAGCGCATCCCGTTCCGGGAAACCCGCAACTATGTACGCCGGGTACTGGCCTATGCCACGGTGTTCGAATGGCGGCTGCAGCGACCGCTGACCCGGCTCTCGGAGCGCATGCCGGTCATACAACAACGCTATTGACCGGTAGACATCCCCGTCAGGCCAATTAAAATCGCCACTCTCAGCGGTGACAGCAACGCTACCTGCGCCCACAACAAGAGGATACTCATGAAAGCGCTACGAATCTGCGTGCTTGGCGGCACGGGTTTTATCGGTTCGCACCTGGTTTTCCGCCTGACTGACCTGGGCCATTCCGTCACGGTACTGACCCGTCGTCCCGAACGACACCGCGAATTCCGCATCGGCTCGAACGTGCGCTTGCTGGCGTGCAACCCGTATGATGAAAGCGCCCTGCAAACCGCCATCGCGGATATGGACTGCGTCATCAACCTGGTCGGTATACTTAACGAGGAAGGCAGCAGTACCTTCCAGCGGGCACACGTCGAACTGCCGCGCACGCTGGTCAAGGCCATGCGCTCCGCCGGGGTGACCCGTCTGCTGCACATGAGCGCACTGAATGCCAACGTGAACGAATCGCACAGCCGCTACCTGAAATCCAAAGGCCAGGGCGAGGATATGGTGCACCAGTCACCCGGCCTGGAGGTCACCAGTTTCCAGCCCTCGGTGGTATTCGGACCGGGCGACAGTTTCTTCAACCGCTTTGCCGCGCTGCTGCGACTGTCGCCGCTGGTGTTCCCGCTGGCCTGTGCCGATGCGCAGTTTGCACCGGTGTACGTCGGTAACCTGGTCGACGCCTTTGTCCGGGCGCTGGGCGACCGCGGGCTCACCGGCCAGCGCCTGGAACTGTGCGGACCCCGTGCCTACAGCCTGCAACAACTGGTGCAGTACACCGCCCGCCTGACCGGTCGCAACACCTGGGTGATCGGCCTGCCCGATTTTGCCGCCCGGCTGCAGGCGCGCCTGCTGGGCCTGGTGCCGGGCAAGCCGTTCAGCATCGATAACTACTACTCACTGCAACGAGACAGCGTCTGCAGGAAACCGGCCTTGCCCGCACTGGATATCACACCACGCTCGGTCGAGGCCATCGTGCCGACCTACCTGGGTGACCGGTCGATGCGGGCGCAGTATTTCCGCTACCGCGCCCGGGCACGCCGATCCTGATGGACATCTACCTGGTTGGCGGAGCGGTGCGCGACCGACTGCTCGGCCTGCCGGTGCAGGAACGGGACTGGGTGGTGGTGGGCGCCACCCCGCAGGAAATGCTGGCGCTGGGCTATCGGCAGGTCGGCAAGGATTTCCCGGTTTTCCTGCACCCGGAAACCGGCGAGGAGTACGCGCTGGCACGCACCGAGCGCAAGACCGGCCCCGGCTACCGGGGGTTTGCCTTTCACACCAGCCAGGATGTGACCCTGGAACAGGACCTGCAGCGTCGCGACCTGACCATCAATGCCATCGCCGAAGCACCGGATGGCACCCTCATCGATCCTTTCAATGGCCGCGAAGACCTGCAACTCGGCCTGCTGCGCCACGTCAGCCCCGCATTCTCCGAAGACCCGGTGCGTATCCTGCGCGTGGCGCGCTTTGCCGCACGCTTCGACCGCTTCGGTTTCAAGGTGACACACGCCACCAACGCACTGATGCGCACCATGGTGGACAATGGCGAGGTCGATCACCTGGTCGCCGAGCGTGTCTGGGCAGAACTGGAAAAAGCGCTTGCCACGGATGCGCCACAGCGGTTTTTCACCACGCTGCGCGGTTGTGGTGCGCTGGCGCTGCTGTTCCCGGAAATCGACCAGGAATACCGGGTGGTCGGTCAGGCCCACACCGGGCAGCCACTGCCGCAACCGCTGCAATCCCTGCGAACCAGTGTCACCGCCAGCACGGATCCCTGCATCCGGTTCAGCGTCCTGATGTATGCACTGGCCAGCGATCAACCGCTAGCGCAACGCATGGCACTGGTAGAGGATGCCTGCCGGCGTCTGCATGCGCCCAACGCCTACACGCAGCTGGCGCTGACGGCGATCCGGCTGACGCCGTTCGCGCTCGGCAAAACCCCGGCAGACCGGCTCGAACTGATGGAATCCGGGGGGGCATTCAAAAACACCGGGCGCTGGCAGCCATTGCTGACCGTGTATATCGCCAGCGGGGTGCTGGACCAGGCCACGGCTGACCACCTTTCGGCGGTGGCGGAAAAAGCCGGCCGTATCAACGCCGCTGCGCTCGGGGACCCGGGCCTCAGCGGACCGGCAATCGGCGCGGCAATACACGCCCGAAGGCTGCAACTTGTTGAATCAGAATACTAAGCAACCTCTGCTCAATTCGTCTCCCAGGGCCGGGTTTGGAAAGTTAAACAACTCAATAATACCGCCCCCCGGCCGCTAACAAGGGTATCCCCGCCACAACCGGAGACCGCTGATGTGCAGCACACCCAGAGGTTCAGGCAAATCCCGCCCTATCGCACGTTTCCAGGAAGAAACGGACTACGCGTCGTACTCCGCCATGCTCCGACGGGCATCGCGTTGCATGGACCGCAAAGACCGGCAGCAGGAAGCACAGCGCAAGCGCAACCGTGAGCGCGAAGAATAGTCACAGGAACAACGCGAACAGCACCACACCCAGCACGAAGCGGTATATGACAAAGGGCAACATGCCCACGCGATCCAGCAGCTTCATAAAGTAGTGAATGCAGACATAGGCGCTGACCGCCGATACCACTACACCGGTCAGCATCGGTACCCATTCCACCGCGTCCCCGGCTACCAGCAGTTTGCGGCTTTCGTAACCCGCAGCCATCACGATTGCAGGAATCGACAGTAAAAAGGAAAAGCGTGCCGCTGCCTTGCGATCCAGGCCGACCAGCAAGCCGGCGGTAATGGTGGCACCCGAACGCGAAGTCCCGGGAATCAGTGCCAGCGCCTGCGCAAAGGCGATGATCGCAATCCGCCCGGCCGTAAGACGGTATTCACAACGCGTCTGCGGCCCCTTGACGTCGGCATACCAGAGCAAGGCGCCAAACAGGATGGTGGTGGTGGCAATCACCAGCGGGGAACGCAGCACTGTTTCGATATAACTATGAAACAGCAAGCCGAAAAAACCCAGCGGGATGGTCCCCAGCAGCACCGCCCAGGCCAGCCTGGCTTCGTCATCCGGGTAGCGCGAGCCCAGTGAACGGAACCAGGACGACAACATGCCCGCCAGCTCGACGCGGAAATACAGGACCACGGCGGTGAGGGTGCCAAAGTGCACCGCCACGTCGAAGGCCAGTCCCTGGTCCGGCCAGTCGGACAGCAGCGGCACCAGGATCAGGTGTGCGGAACTCGAAATCGGTAAAAATTCAGTGAGGCCCTGTACCAGGGCCAGGATCAATGCGTGTGAAGTTTCCATATCAACCTTTTATAAACGACTGCGCAGGTCCTGTGCCGTGAACCCGGTGACCGCCTGATCGAGCCCGCGCGAAAATCCCGTTGCCTTGAAGCGCTCACCCATTTCTCCGGGCAGCATCAGGCGCTTGGCCTCGTTGCTCAACCGCAGGAAGCGCACTGTATCACCATCGGCGCCGGCCGCCTCCATCAGCCGGTCGATGCCACAGGCGAGCAGGAACTGCGCCTGGCTGGTGTAGCCCTGCAGTTGCATACCCGCGTCGTCCGCTGCTTCGGCAATAGCGGTAAAATCCACAAACGCTGTAATGTCCTGCAGCCCCGGGGAGCGGAACGGATCGGCACTGGCCGTGTGCCGGTAGTGACAGATCAGCGTGCCCATGGAACGCTGCGGGTGGTAGTACTCACCGCGACCGTACCCGTAATCCATCATCAGCAACAGGCCGCGCTCGAGACTGTCCGACAGGCTGCGGATCCAGTCGGGCAGGGCTGCACAGTACTCGGACTGGTAATCTCCCTGCCACTGGTACGCCCGGGCCAACTGACGGACATGTGCCTCGAGTTCAAGGTCGGCAGGACGCTCACATTCACACAGGCTATCGCTGTCCAGGGCTACGCCCAGTTCCCGGACACCGTCAGGGTTCCAGCGAAATCGCCTGACCGGTAACGCGTCCGCCACTTCGTTGCCGAACAGTACACCGCTTACCGGCGATTCCGGCAACCTATCCAGCCAGCTGACCCGGTCAACAAATGCAGGCGCCCTGTCGCGCAGGGTTTGCCGCTGCAGGGCTCGCATGGCCGGGCTGCGCTCGAGAATACAGTAGTGTTCCGGCAGGGTATCCAGCACCTGCAGCGCGTTCAGCAGGTCCGCCGCGAGTACCCCGCTGCCTGCCCCCAGCTCCAGCACCACACCCTGCCCGAGCTGCCCCAGCACCGAGGCAATACAGTTCGCCAGGCAACGGGCGAACAGGCTGCCGGATTCGGGCGCGGTAATGAAATCGCCCTGCTCGCCAAACGGCACCAGGCCATTGCAGTAATAACCGAGGCCGGGTTCGTAAAGGGCAGCTTCCATGTAGGCGTCAAAAGGGAGAAAACCATCGCTGCGCTCAATGCGCGCACGGATTTCCTGCACCAGCGCGGCACTGACCTTGCAAGCTTCAGGATCGGAGCTCGCATTCATACTAACGAAACTATTTTTCCAGCGGCCACATCGGCTGGGCAGTCGGGTCGAAAGCATCCCACAGCATGGAAAAACTGAACCCGGTTACCGGGTGTTTCATATCCGCCGCGATTTCCGCCAGCGGCTGCAGTACAAAGGCATATTCCAGGATCTCCGGCCGCGGCAGTTTCAGGTTCGGATCATCCAGCACCAGGTCGCCATAGAGCAACAGGTCGAGATCGAGGGTACGGCTGCTGAACTTGCCGACGCTACGGTCGCGGCCATGGCGGTCTTCGATCCGGCTCAGCACCTCCTGCACCTGCTGCGGGGTCTGGCCGGTTTCAAACGCGACCACCAGGTTATAAAAAGCATCCCCCTCGAAACCGACCGCCTCGGTTTCAAAAGTGCGCGACTGCTGCAGGTCGCCATACTCCGCGGCCAGTTCTTCCAGGGCACTGGCCACGTTACGCTCACGATCGATATTGCTTCCGACACTGACAAACACCTTCACCATGCACTCAACTCCCTGCTGCGCCTCTTTCGATGATCACGCCCACACCCCGGGCGCCGCGCACGGCTCCCCCCTTGTTCAATACCAGACGCACCCAGGACACGGAAAATTCCTCGCGCACCAGTTCCACGATACGCTCCGCCAGCGTTTCCACCAGCTGGAAGCGACTTTCCTCGACAAAGCTGATTACCCGTTTGGCGACGGCCTTGTAGTTCAGCGCATCCTCGATACGGTCGCTGGCGGCCGCTTTGGCGATATCGGTGGCCATTTCCAGGTCGATATGCAGGGTCTGCCGGATGGAACGTTCCCAGTCGTAGATACCGATCACCGTATCGATACGGAGATCCCGTATAAAAATTATATCCATGCCCTGTGATTCAACGCGCTAAACAATTGCGCAACTATATACAGAATGGCGGGCACCCTCCAGCAATACCGATGCCCGGGACGCGCTTGACCGGGCAGGAGTAAAGCTTTCCAATAGTCCGCATGACCATGAACCTGCTCCTGATCCTGGCCGGCTACCTGCTGGGCTCGCTGTCATCCGCCATCATTACCTGCCGCCTGCTGGGACTGCCCGACCCGCGCGGCCAGGGCTCGGGCAACCCGGGCGCTACCAACGTGTTGCGCATCGGTGGCAAGAAAGCGGCCGCCATCACCCTGATCGGCGATATGCTCAAGGGCTTGCTGCCGGTGCTGGCGGCGAAGGGACTGGGTGCCGATATCAGCATCCAGGCCGCCGTTGCGGTCGCCGCCTTCCTGGGCCACCTGTACCCGGTTTTTTTCGGTTTCCGGGGCGGCAAGGGCGTAGCCACGGCACTGGGCGTATTGCTGGGCCTGCACTGGCCGGTCGGCCTGCTGACCATCGCCACCTGGCTGGTGATCGCCAGGGTGTTCAAAATCTCTTCACTGGCCGCATTGCTCGCTATCCTGGTCACACCGCTGTACATCTGGTGGCTGATACCCGAGCAATCGCTGATCGTGGCCATGCTGTTCATGGGCACGCTGCTGTTCTGGCGGCACCGTTCGAACATCAAGGGCCTGCTGGCCGGCAGCGAAGGAAAAATTGGTGGTGGATAAGCTGCAAGCCGGAAAACACTCCCTGCCGTGTTATGCGCTGACCGCATCCAGCTCTTCCAGTGACCAGCGCGGCCGCACCTCGATTTCCAGCCCCTGTTGCTGACCGGCCTGCAGGCGCCACGCCCCGGCGCAGGCGATCATTGCGCCGTTATCGGTGCAGAATTCCAGGCGTGGGTAGAACACTTCACCGCCCAGCTCCTCAGCCAGCGCATCCAGCCCCTGGCGCAGCGCCCGGTTGGCACCCACGCCGCCCGCCACCACCAGCCGGCCGATGCCGGACTGGCGCAACGCACGGCGGCACTTGATGACCAGGGTGTCGACCACTGCATCCTGAAACGCGCGGGCAATATCGGCACGGGCCTGCGGGTCATCCCCGTGTTTCTGAAAAGTGGTCAGCGCAAAGGTTTTCAGACCACTGAAACTGAAATCCAGCCCCGGTCGGTCGGTCATCGGGCGCGGGAAACGGAACCGGTCAGGGTCGCCCTGCCGGGCCAGTTCCGCCAGCAGCGGCCCGCCCGGGTACTCCAGCCCCAGTAACTTGGCGGTTTTATCGAATGCCTCACCGGCCGCATCGTCCAGCGTGTCGCCCAGGATGCGGTAGGCGCCGATCCGGTCCACGCGCACCAGCAGGGTATGCCCGCCCGAGACCAGCAGGGCCACAAAGGGAAAGGCAGGCGCGGGCGTTTCCAGCATGGGCGCCAGCAGGTGACCTTCCATGTGGTGCACCCCCACCGCAGGCACCCCCCAGCTCCAGGCCAGGCTGCGACCGATCGCGGCCCCCACCATCAGGGCACCGATCAGGCCGGGCCCGGCCGTATAGGCTACTCCATTGATATCAGTGCTTTTTATCCCTGTCTCGCCCAGTAGCGAGCGCAGCAACGGCAAGGCCTTGCGCACATGATCCCGCGACGCCAGCTCCGGCACCACGCCACCGTACTGCGCGTGCAGGCCGACCTGACTGTGCAGCGCATGACCCAGCAGACCCGCCCCGGTATCGAACAGGGCGACGCCGGTTTCATCGCAGGAGGACTCAATTCCCAGTACCAGCATGCCGTTATGGTACCGGTTCCGTCGCCACTATCCACCGGAATCAGTGATTTACCTTTGCCGGCCGCATTGGTACACTACGCGCCCTTTATTTTCCGATTCATGAGGAAACGGCTTTGCCACAAGTAAAAGTACGTGAAAACGAGCCTTTCGAGGTCGCCCTGCGACGCTTCAAGCGCTCCTGCGAAAAGGCAGGCATCCTGTCCGAGGTCCGCCGCCGTGAGTTTTATGAAAAACCCACCCAGGAACGTAAACGCAAGCAGGCTGCCGCCGTCAAGCGCCACGCCAAGAAAGTCTCTCGCGAAAACGCACGCCGTACCCGCCTGTACTAGTCACCCCCCGTTCCGGTTACCCGTATCGTGTCCCTGAAGGACAGGCTCCAGCAGGATATGAAAGACGCCATGCGCGGCGGCGACAAGCCGCGGCTGGGCGTCATTCGCCTGATCCTGGCCGCGGTCAAGCAGCGCGAAGTGGACGAACGTGTCGAACTCGACGATGCGCAGGTCACCTCCGTGCTGGACAAGATGTCCAAGCAGCGCCGCGACTCGCTCGACCAGTATGAAAAAGCCGGACGCGACGACCTCGCCGCACAGGAACGCTTCGAGCTCGATATCCTCAAATCCTACCTGCCCGAGCCGCTGGATGATGCCGAGATCGATGCACTGATCGAGACTGCTGTGCAGGCCACCGGCGCCAGCAGCATGAAAGATATGGGCAAAGTCATGGGCCGGCTGAAAGACCAGTTGCAGGGCCGCGCCGATATGGGCGCAGTCAGCGCCAGGATCAAGGCCCGTCTCGCCGGCTGATACCCTCCTCCGCGCGACCACTGCCGGTGGTGCGGAACCACGGCGCTTCACTTACCATTAGCCTCATGGCCGGCCGCATTCCGCAAAGCTTTATCGATGACCTGCTCAACCGCATCGATATCGTGCAGGTCATCGAATCACGCCTGGAACTGAAAAAGGCCGGCCGCGAATACCAGGCCTGCTGCCCGTTCCACAACGAGAAAACCCCTTCCTTTACCGTCAGCCCGAACAAGCAGTTCTACCACTGTTTCGGCTGCGGCGCCCACGGCAGCGCCGTCGGCTTCCTGATGGACTATGAAAATCTCTCGTTTCCCGAAGCCATCGAGGAACTGGCGCACGCGGCGGGTGTGGAAGTTCCACGCGAAGCGGGCAGCGACTTTCAACCGGACCCGCGGCGGCAAGACCACTACGGCCTGTTGCAACGTGCAGAACGCTTTTACCGCAACCAGCTGCGCGAACACCCGCAGTCCACCAGGGCTGTGGACTACCTCAAACAGCGCGGCCTGAGCGGCGAAATTGCAGCCACCTTCGGACTTGGCTATGCGCCGCCGGGATGGGATGCCCTGCTGAAACACCTGGGCTCCGATAGCGACACGCAGCGTGCGGCCGTCGAACTCGGTCTGCTGGTACGCAAGGACGACGGTCGCCTGTACGATCGCTTCCGGGACCGCATCCTGTTCCCGATCCGCGACCGCCGCGGGCGCACCATCGGTTTTGGCGGGCGCGTACTGGGCGACGAGAAACCGAAATACATGAACAGCCCGGAGAGCCCGGTGTTCCACAAGGGCCAGGAACTGTACGGCCTGTTTGAAGCCCGCAGGGCCGGCCAGAAACTGGAACGCCTGCTGGTGGTCGAAGGCTACATGGACGTGGTTGCACTGGCGCAGTTCGGCCTGGGCAATGCGGTCGCTACGCTGGGTACGGCGACGACGCCGGAACACCTGGAGCGGCTGTTTCGCACGGTGCATGAAGTGGTGTTCTGTTTTGACGGGGACAATGCCGGGCGCCGCGCCGCCTGGCGGGCACTGGAAAATGCCCTGCCGGTATTACGCGAAGGCCGGGAAGCCCGTTTCCTGTTTTTACCCGAAGGCGAGGATCCCGACAGCCTGGTACGGCGTATCGGCCGGGAAGCTTTCCTGGAAAAAACTGTCGATGCAGTCCCACTTTCGAGGTTTTTTTATGAATCGCTCAGTCAGCAGGTCGATACCCGTAGTGTCGATGGGCGCGCCCACCTGGTGGAACTGGCCCGGCCGCTGTTGCAGAAATTGCCGGATTCCGTGTTTCGCGACCTGATGCTGGACCAGCTGTCACAGCAAAGCGGCCTCGACCGGAAGCGACTGTTTGAGCGCGTGTTCGGAGACCCGGCACCGGCACCGCGGGAAACACCACGCCAACGCGTACGCGGCGCCGGGCCCAGCCCGGTACGGGTCGCCATTCGGCTGCTGCTGGAACAACCGGAACTCGGCACAGGGATTCAGTGTCCATCGGGATTCGAGGACCTGGAGGTGGCCGGGGTCAGTCTGCTGGTGGAACTGCTTGAATTAGTACGACAGCGCCCGCATCTCTCACTGGGTGGCATCCTGGAGCACTGGCGCGGCAAGCCCGAGGAAGCCCAGCTGGCCAGGCTGGCCACGCAGCCGCTGGAAGTGCCCGCGGACGGGTACGCAGCGGAATTTATGGGCGCAATACAGCGTCTGCTTGAACAACGGACCCGTCAGCGCACCGAACAACTGCTTTTGCAGGAACAGGGCCACGGGTTGACGAATGCAGAGAAACAGGAGTTAAAACAGTTGCTTGTAGAGCATCAGCCGATCTCGCAATGATGCGGATGACCAGCAACAGAACTGGCTAATATAGCCTGCGTAGGCTACAATGGTCGTTTGACTTTTTACCGGACACTTACGTAACGGGGACACCATCGGGTGATGAACCAGGACCAACAATCGCAACTCAAGCTGTTGATCGCAAAAGGCAAGGAACAGGGTTTTCTGACCTACGCCGAAGTCAACGATCACCTGCCTGACGACATCGTCGATCCGGAACAGATCGAAGATATTATTGGCATGATCAATGACATGGGTATCCAGGTGCACGAAACCGCACCGGATGCGGATACCCTGATCCTCACCAGTGCCGCCTCCAGCACCGATGAAGTCGCCGCGGAAGAGGCTGCCGCTGCACTGGCAACCGTGGACAGCGAGTTCGGCCGCACCACGGACCCGGTCCGCATGTACATGCGTGAAATGGGCACGGTGGAGCTGCTGACGCGCGAAGGCGAAATCGAAATCGCCAAACGCATCGAGGACGGCCTGGGCCAGGTGTATTCCGCCCTGGCCAGTTACCCCGACTCCTCCCGGGTACTTCTCGCCGAATATAAAAAGGTCGAGGCCGGCGATGCGCGCCTGTCCGACCTGTTTACCGCCTTTATCGACCCGAATGCCGCTGATGAACCCATCCCGGCGCCCGGCGCCGCGCGTACGGCTTCCTCCGATGACAGTGACGACGATACGGAAACCGCCGTAGCGGATACCGGCCCCGACCCGGAAGAAACCCGCATCTTCTTCGAGGACCTGCAAAAAACCTACGACAAATGGCTGACCGCGCTCAATGGCAAGACCCGCAACAAGGCAAAGATCGAAAAGCTGCGCGCCCAGATCGTGGCGCACCTCGCCTGCCTGAAGCTGGCGCCGCGCATGGTGGAAGTACTGACCGCCAACCTGCGCAAGAGCGTCGGGCAGATCCGCTCGCACGAACGCGTTATCATGGACATCTGCGTGCACAAGGCGCACATGCCGCGCAAGGACTTCATTACCTCCTTCCCGGACAATGAGACCGACCTGAAATGGCTGGACCAGCAGATCGCCGGCGGACACAAGTATTCCCCGGTACTGGAACAGCACAAGGAAGAGATCCTGCGCGCCCAGAACCGGCTGGTGAACATCCAGAACACCACCAGCCTGATGATCAACGACATCAAGGACATCAACCGCCGCATGTCGATCGGTGAGGCCAAGGCCCGGCGCGCCAAGAAGGAAATGGTGGAAGCCAACCTGCGCCTGGTAATCTCCATCGCCAAGAAATACACCAACCGTGGTCTGCAGTTCCTGGACCTGATCCAGGAAGGCAACATCGGCCTGATGAAGGCGGTCGACAAGTTCGAGTACCGGCGCGGTTACAAGTTCTCGACCTATGCGACCTGGTGGATTCGCCAGGCCATCACGCGCTCCATCGCCGACCAGGCGCGTACCATCCGCATCCCGGTGCACATGATCGAGACCATCAACAAGCTGAACCGCATCAGCCGCCAGATGCTGCAGGAAATGGGCCGCGAACCCACGCCCGAGGAACTGGCCGAGCGTATGGACATGCCGGAAGGCAAGGTGCGCAAGGTACTCAAGATCGCCAAGGAACCCATTTCCATGGAGACCCCGATCGGCGACGACGAGGATTCACACCTGGGCGATTTCATCGAGGACAGCAACATCGACTCACCGGTCGATTCCGCATCCGGCGCCGGCCTGAAAGAAGCCACCCAGGGCGTGCTGTCCGGCCTCACCCCGCGTGAAGCCAAAGTGCTGCGCATGCGTTTCGGTATCGACATGAACACCGATCACACGCTGGAAGAAGTCGGCAAGCAGTTCGACGTCACCCGCGAGCGTATCCGCCAGATCGAAGCCAAGGCACTGCGCAAACTGCGCCACCCGAGCCGTTCCGAGCAACTGCGCAGTTTCCTGGAAATCGAGTAGATTTAACTCACTGGTAAAGTGCGTCACCGGCAGGTGACGCACTCCTTCTTGCACGGTACACTTCCGCATCATCACGGGCCTGTAGCTCAGTTGGTTAGAGCAGGGGACTCATAATCCCTTGGTCCCAGGTTCGAGTCCTGGCGGGCCCACCAATCCCAACAGTACCTTACGCTTCCTCTTATTGTAATGGTGGCGTGCTTCGGTACACTTTCGGTACACCTGCAAGCTGGAACGGGTACCGGAAGACACTGTGGCAACGATTACCAGGACACCCTCGAAGACGTGGAAGGCAATTGTCCGCAAACGCGGCTGGCCGACCACAATCAAAACCTTTCGCACCAAACGCGATGCGGAAGACTGGGCGCGCAGTACGGAAGACGAAATGGTGCGCGGTGTTTACATCGACCGTACTGAAGCCATCCAGTTGCTGCTCAAGAAAGCGCTTGACCGCTACCTGCTGGAAGTTTCCGCAACCAAGAAACCGAGCACGCATGCAGCCGAGAAGCACAAGGCCAAGGCACTAAAAGCCGAACTCGGTGACTACAGTCTGGCCGCGCTTAATCCGGGCCTGATCGCAAAATACCGCGATGATCGGCTGGCCGCCGGCAAGTCGGCGAATACTGTGCGTCTGGAACTCTCCCTGCTCTCACACCTGTTCACCATTGCCATCAAGGAATGGCGGCTGGGGCTGATCTACAACCCGGTCATGAATATCCGCAAACCGCCACCTGGACAGGGCCGCAACCGGCGACTGAGTGCCGATGAGGAAAAAACCTTGCTCGAAGCCTGCGACAAACACTCCAACCCGATGCTGGGCTGGATTGTGCGCACGGCCCTCTTTACCGGTATGCGCGCCGGTGAAATCATCAGCCTGCGCCGCGGCCAGGTCGATCTGGTGCGCCGCGTGGTTCGGCTAACCGATACCAAGAATGGCAGCGCCCGCACCGTCCCGCTCACTAATGAAGCAAAAAAGGTTTTAGACAGTGCACTCCGCAATCCCGCACGCCCTTTCGACACCGACCTTGTCTTCTACGGTGAACCGGGCCGCGACGACAAGCGTAGGCCGTATGAATTCCGCATGGCCTGGAAAAAGGTTATCAAGAAAACAAAGATCACCAACCTGCGCTTCCATGATCTGCGTCACGAGGCCGTCTCACGCCTGGTCGAAGCCGGTCTTGGTGATCAGGAAGTCGCGTCCATCTCCGGCCACAAATCCATGCAGATGTTGAAGCGTTACACACATCTGCGTGCGGAAGATCTGGTGGCGCGGCTCGATCAGTTGATGAGCTGAATTCCTCCACCATAGTTCCTGTCCGTAATCAAGTTCGAAAGCACCCCTGTAGGTGCGTGCTTTCGAGCTGGTTAACATATCTCTCCATTGGCAAGCTTGTGTCTCCATATTTAATCAATGGAGATCACGAGCAATGCAAACCGTTGACAGTTCACGGTGAATTAATTCTGGAACATAACTTCTCGTTTACACTGCTATTTAAGTGTTTTCATAGCACGTTGCTAAGAGTTTAGTTCTGGAAATCACATAATGGTTTGTGCAATCTCGTGTCTCCGAATCATGCACAAGGAGATCACTGACTATGCAAGATACTGCAAGCCTCAGCACGGCAACACTGGAGAACCAACTCACCGAACATTACGGTCTGTTGCTCTCACAAACACAACTGGCGGCACTACTGGGCCGCACCACTGGCGGACTGCGCTACAGCCTTTGCTACCCCTGTGACCAGCAGACACGAGACCTGAAGGCCTGTGGTCGAAAGATAGGACGACGTATCTACTACCCGGCCAACGAGGTCGCTCAGATCATCATCGGCAGCAACGGCGAATAAATAGGCCGGTAGCTATCCACTGAGGCGGTGAGTATTGCAGCAATGAACTGGGCCTGGCACCAGGACATCAAGCCGGTGCCCAAGCTGATCCTGATGGCGCTGGCGGACGCGGCCGATGATCAGGGTATCTGCTGGCCCAGTGTCGCGACCATTGCCGTCAAGGTGGGTGTATCGACGCGCACCGTGCGACGTGTGATGCAAACGCTGATAAGGCGTGAATTGTTATCAGCCGAACAACGCTACCGCAGCGACGGTTCCTGTTCCTCGAACCGATACCGGTTGTTGCTGGAAGGGGGTGACAAACTGTCACCGGCCCCTGACCGTAGCGACACCACCCCCGGACACCCGTGCCAGGGTCCCCCTGACTGCAGTGTCATACCAGGAACCACCATAGGAACCGTAAAAGAACCACCACTACCACCTGAGCCAGAAAAACACCAACCTGATTGTGGTGGTGGGGAATTATTTGATCTGGTCTACCCAAAAGGACTGTTGCCTGCGGAACGCTCACAGGCAGATGCAATGATTGGCGCACTTGCGGCACCACTCAACCAGCAGGTACTGGACGAATGGGCCGGGATCATCACCGCCGGTGCGATACGTTCATCGACGCTGGGTTGCCTGCGTGCGCTGGTCAAACGAGCGCAGGAAGGCACGTTCGCACCAGAGCGTGCCTTGCGAGTTGCGCAGGCAAGGACGGTGCAACAGCGTGTGGCCTCCGCACACACCGCTGTGCCTGAGCCGGGTCCGGTTGACGAGAACAATGCGCTGGTGCGTCGCCTGATGGCGATCGGCAAGCGGGTGACAGGCGATGGCCGGTGATTTTACTGAAACCACATCAATCTGCACGTACCGAAGGCTGCCCGATACAACACAATGTAACCTGTGTGACAGGCGTTTGCCTGGCGCACGCGTTGCTCCGTACGAGCGGCCGTGTCACTACACAGCGAAGCGCGGTAGTGACGCGGACGCATTCGGGACTTAAGTACGCAGCGTGCCAGAACTTTTTAAAAGCGCGCCCGACTGCCCCGGGGATTATGGTGTCGTTTGCCAAATATTTTTTCAACATTGTGAACGACAACGACGAAAGACTTGTCTATACTCGCCACACGCAATCAGTTTTATCCGTGGCCACTACGGCAAAGTGGCAACCAAGGCACCTCCGGGTCGTGCAACAGGTGCATCAGCGAAAGCTGCGATCCTTCCTCAACCTCAGGCAGCGCCGAAAGGTCTGTCCATCTTCGAAAAAAGAACGACCAACGGGTCTGTTCTATCCAGCAGGCGTTTGTCTGCTTTCAACTCACGAGCTATGTGCCCGACGATTGCCTATGGCGGTTGTTTTGCCGTGCTCATTTTCCACAATTGCAGGATCGTCCTGCTTACTTCAAAGGAGGTGTTAATCACCATCATAAGAACGCCCGTGCTCGGGCATGTTGGATGTCGTGTGGCTATTTCTGCGTATCCCACTGAAGCCTGCCACCCATTCCACGTGAAGGTTGCCATCCAGACCACGGCAAAGCTGCCACCCATCGGAGCGTAGCGACGCGGGGAAAGTAACGTTAGTCTTCCGGGGTTCGATC
>JALSRZ010000110.1 GCA_026984515.1 Thiohalobacter sp.
TCCTGGGAAAATGCACGCCTGGTAGCCGCAAGAATGGAACAGGAAAAACAGGTGCGTGACCTGGAGATGGCGCGACGCATCCAGCAGGCGCTGTTGCCCCCGGCCATGCCACAGCTGCCGGGGTACAGGTTCTTTGCCGCCTACCAGCCTGCGGCAGCTGTGGGAGGCGATTACTATGACTGCTTCCCTACCGGTGACGGCAAGCTGTGTGTTGCGCTTGGAGACGTGGCCGGCAAGGGTGTTCCGGCCTCCCTGCTGATGTCGCGCCTTGCCAGCGTCATTCACAGTTCGATGCGCTTTGTGGAAGACCCGGCGGAAGCCTTCCGCTATATCAACCGGCACATGTGCCGGTGCAGTGTCGAAGGCCGTTTCGCAACACTGGTCATCGCTATTGTCGATCTGCACTCCCATGAAGTCGCCCTGTTGAACGGCGGGCACATGACGCCGATCGTGCGCCTGGCGAACGGGGGACTTGCAAGGTCGGAAGAAGAATCTGTCGGCATACCGCTGGGAATCGTGGATGACTATCCCTACGGACTGCATTCCCTGACGCTGAACCCGGGAGATTTCGTATTCCTGTACTCGGACGGGATCAGTGAGGCACGCAATGCGCAGGGTGAGCTGTATGGTCTGCAACGACTGCACGCCGTACTGTCGCAGGAGCACACTGATGTCGCGCAGTTCGGGGCCGCTATCCTCGAGGATGTGCGCCGGCATACGGGGGAAGAAACGCAAAGTGACGACATTTCCCTGCTGTGCTTCGGGCGCAAACCGGCCTGAAAGGCCGCTGACAGACCGGGATGAATGCTGACACCAACCCCGCAGAGGACCGCGCCCGCTGGCGCCACGCTTTTCGCCTGTCGATGGCCTTCACGATACTGCTGTGGGTCATCAGGGGCACGGAGGTCCTGTTCCACCTGGACCTGGCGCGTTACGGTGTCTTCCCGCTGCAGTCCGGCAGTCTCATCGGTATCCTGGTCGGGCCGCTGATCCACGGCTCCTGGTCCCACCTGTTCGCCAATACCCTGCCCATTATCATCCTGGGTACGGCGTTGCTCTACGGTTACCCCAGGTCGGCAAAAATCGTGATAATCACCGTGTATCTCGCTTCCGGCCTGGGAGTCTGGCTGTTCGCGCGTCCGGCGTATCATATCGGTGCCAGCGGCCTGACCTCCGGCGTGCTGTTTTTCCTGCTGGTCATTGGTATCCTGCGCCGGGACCGGCGGGCCATTACACTCACCATGATTGTCTTCTTCCTGTACGGCGGCATGATCTGGGGTATCTTTCCGACCCGGCCGGAGATTTCATTCGAGTCGCATTTTTTTGGGGCTGCCACCGGCACGGTGCTGGCGTTCCTGCTCCGCCATCGTGATCCGGCACCGCCACAGAAAATCTACAGCTGGGAAAATGAAAAGGATGAAGGTGATCAGGAAGACGCGGATGACATTGACAGTGATGCCAGGTAAACCGGACAATCGGCACGGCCGGATGGCGTCCGCCACGGGAGCCGGCCATGGCACACGCGGGGAAAACACATGTCACCTGATCCACAAGCCTTCGAAAAAGCCGTTTCCCTGATCGACGCTGCGAATGCCGCAGACCCGAACCGGGTTTCCGACCAGGGCCAGCAATACCCGAAAGAGCTGCTGTACTCCCGCCGCATGTCGGACATGCTCGAACGTTACCGGCCGGATGCCGACGACGCCGTCCGGCTGGCCGTACGCGCGCAGCATATCCAGCGCTGGAAGTCCCCCCGCGACGCCTACCCGATGAACCGCAAGGGCTACCACCAGTGGCGTTCACAGCTGTATGACTTTCACGCCGGGACCGCGGCCGCATTGCTGGTCCAGGCCGGCTACCCCGACGATTTTATACAACGCGTCAAGCTGGCAATCGGGAAAAAGGCGCTGAAGAGCAACCCGGACACGCAGGTACTGGAAGACATTGCAGCCCTGGTGTTCATCGAACACTACCTGCAGGCATTTGCCGACAGCCACCCGGATTACGACGAGGAGAAATGGCTGCGCATCATCCGCCGGACCTGGAACAAGATGACGGAACAGGGCCGGGAATTTGCCCTGTCGGGCGCGATCCGGCTGCCGGAACCACTGCTGCCGCTGATCCGGAAAGCACTGGAATAAAGGGCGCGCAGCTACTTCCCGAATGGTACTGAAAACGCTTCTTCGATCCGTTTTCTCAGCCGCTCCCGGCAATCCAGCACCTTGCACTGGCTGCTGTAGCGGCAATGGAGTTCCAGGTCCCGGATCTGCTCGTCTTCCACATCGAGCAGGGAGACCAGGGCGATCTCTTCCTTTTCGCGTTCCGACCCGGCCTCCGCCAGCATCGATACCGTGGAGCGGCCCTCCACGAAGCGCTGCTTCGCATAGTGCGCGATTCTGTCAAAATCGTAGTGCCCCAGACAGTCGGGGTGCCGGCATGTCATGGTTCGCTTCCCTCCTGTTTGTGGCGGGCTGCGGTTGAGCATTCCCTGCATCCAAAGTAACCCGCTGTTCGCGGGGGGAACTTGATCTGGATCAACAGTCCCCCGTATCCATTTCGACCTGCCTGTTCACGCAAACGTTCCCGCCGGATGACTTGCAAAAAGGCGCCACTGCACCCATGTAGGCAGTGACACCAGCGGTTTAAAGAGGAAAGCGGATGATCACGGGTATAGTTCTTGTTCTGGCCGGTATACTACTGGTGGTATATCCACCGCTGCTGTCGATGATTGTCGCGGCGTTCCTGATCGCGGCCGGCTTTATGGTGATCTCCATCGCCCGCTATAACCGCCGGCTGGAGCGCCATTTCGAAAACCCGACTATCGATATATTTTTCAGGTAAGAGCGTGCGCGCAGTCGCTGCCACGGTACGCATACGGCCGCACGGGCCTGTCAGGGCCTGTTAACACTATGCGACCGCGTTACCGTCCGGGCGTGGAAAGTACTCTCGCAGGAATTCACCGTAGCTGCGGCAGGCGTCCACGGCGGTAAACATACCGGCCAGTTTGCCGGCTTTGGTGACGATGACCGAACCGATGTGCCGCTCCGCCATGGTCAGCAGCACATTGTCGAGCGGTTCATCGACACTGACGATGTACGGGGCGGGCATATACAGGTCCCGCACACCCAGGCCGGATGTACCCCCCGCTGAAGAACGCAGGTTCATGGCAGAGGTCATGTCCCGGTCCGTGATGACGCCCACCACGGTATGCTCGCTGGTCACCGGCAGGTGGCGCACATTATGCCGCCCCATCAACTCGCTGGCCTCCTCGAAAGAGGCTTCCAGGTCGACTGAATAGGGGAAAGGGGTCATGGCGGTTTTCAGCAGCGGCATTCTTTTCATGCTCGGGCACCCTGATCGAAATTTGCATAGTATAACACTGCTGTCCCGTTACCCCTGGAGCGAGCCTGCAGGTGAGGACACGGAACCGGTATCACCCGGTCAGGACACGCAGAACCTGCCATCCCTGGCCGCTCGACTGCCGCATCCCTGCGGCAGACGGTCCTGACCGGGTGATACCGGTTCCGTGTCCGGGTTGCCCGATCTGGCTCAAAACGTACCTGCCAATTATGTTTCAGTCACGTTGTTGGCAGGGTAACGGGACAGCAGCGATATTATAATATTAATATCGAATGGCACTCAGTTAAGCCCAAAAGCCCTGTCATTGCGAGGAACGCAGTGACGTGGCAATCCCTGAATGATGGAGATATCGTCATGAGATTGCCGCGCTACGCTCGCAATGACGGCTATTTTTTACTTAGGGCCATTCATATTAATATCTACTTATTTGATATGGGTCAAATACCCGCTCCACGCGCCCCGCTAAGGTACTTGCATCGTTTCAATTCTGTCGTGGAGCAAAATATGTCGAGGAAAAATGCCTGTCGTGTACACGCCTTCCTGTTGGGCAATGTAGCGCTGAGTGTGCTGGTGTTTGCCGTCGTTCTGTATTTCATTATCGCCGGCGAATACAGCAGCCTGCAGGATCGGAACGCGACCGAGGCTGTGCTCAATTCCATCTCGCTGGGCAGCCTGGTGTACGGCGGTGTTTTCCTGATCGTTGCCCTGATGGCGAAACCGTATCTCTGTTCGATGGACAAGCAGTAAACGGCCGCATCCGGCCCTGTGCCGGGTTCAGGGCCTGCCTGCCGTACGCCGAGCCGGCTCCACCTGGCAAACCGGGCACAGGTATCCCGTCCGGCCGGAGAAGCGTTGTTTGACGATTGCGCCGCCGCATCGGTAACAGGGCAAGCCTTCACGCCGATACAGGTGGAAACGGTATTCCTCGAAAGCTGCACCCGCCCCGCGTAGCTTCTTCGCACGACCGACCCGGTTGGTAATCCCGCCGGTCCGGTAGCTTTGCCGGGTCAGGTCAAGACAGTTTTCAGCCAGACGCCGTCGCGTTAGCCCCCGGTCTTTTTGCCGGTTTTCTTTTTCCCACGTTCACCGCTTGCCGGCTTGCCCTTGCGTTTGGCGCCGGTTTTGGCTTGCTTCTTCGACTGGAAGGAAAGGCGCTTGCGTTTTCTGGCCGGCGCCGCTTCCCCGGCCACGCTGATATCCAGCCGGCGCTGCGCGATGCGCGCTTTTTTCAGCGCGAAAAAGGTTTCCTTCGGCATACCGGCAGGCAGATCAACGGTGGAATACTCGTCATGGATCTCTATGTGGCCGATGTACTCGCTGTCCAGTTCTGCTTCATTGGCAATCGCGCCGACGATATTGCCGGGCTTGACGTCGTGCTGGTAGCCGACCTCGACACGGAAGCGCATCATCTCGACCTCCGGGTGCCCTTTCAACGGCCGCGCCTGGTCCGAACCCGGGGCCTTGCGTCCCCTGGACGCGCCTTTCCGGTCACCGCCTGCCTTGCGGCCGGCGCGCTCCTCGCGGGGCGCCCGCTGCGGTTTTTCAGAGAGCAGCATGGGCTCATCGCCCTGCAGCAGAGCCGCCAGCGCTGCCGCGATCTCCAGCGGCTCGGCGCTTTCTTCCTGCTGCACTTCGGTCAGCAACTGGTAGAACAGCTCATTGCGCTCACCTGCCAGCGCATCGCGCACCCGCTCCTTGAAACGCTGCACCCGCTGCACATTGATATCTTTGGCAGTCGGCATCTGCATGGGCTCGATGGGTTGGCGAATGGTCTTTTCGATGGCCCGCAACAAGCGCTTTTCGCGTGGCGCTACAAACAGGATGGCATCACCGGTCTTGCCGGCCCGGCCGGTGCGACCGATACGGTGAATGTACGCTTCGACATCCGTCGGAATGTCGTAATTGATGACATGGCTGATCCGCTTGACGTCCAGTCCGCGCGCGACCACGTCGGTCGCGACCAGGATATCCAGCTGGCCGTTTTTCAGGCGCTCGACGATGCGCTCGCGCATATTCTGCGGAATGTCGCCGTTGAGTGCCTCGCAGGCGTGGCCACGCGCTTCCAGCTTTTCCGCGAGCTCCACGGTTGCGGTCTTGGTGCGCACGAATACCAGCATGGCATCGAAGTTCTCAGCCTCCAGCACGCGTGTCAGCGCATCCAGCTTGTGCAGGCCGCTCACCGGCCAGTAGCGCTGGCGGATGGTCTCGGCGGTGGCGGTTTTCTGCTCGATGCGGATGATCGCCGGTTTGTCCAGGTGCCGTTCGGCGACCTTGCGGATCACTTTCGGCATGGTGGCCGAGAACAGCGCGATCTGGCGGGTATCCGGTGTCTGCTCCAGTACCCATTCGACATCGTCGATAAACCCCATGCGCAACATCTCGTCGGCTTCGTCGAGTACCAGCGCCTGCAGGCTGTCCAGTTTCAGCTTGCCATTGCGCATGTGGTCCATGACGCGCCCCGGCGTGCCAACCACCACGTGTACACCCCGCCGCAACTGGCGCAGCTGGACTTCGTAGGACTGCCCCCCGTAGATCGGCAGCACGTGAAACCCTTTCAGGTGCCGCGCATAGGTCTGGAAGGCCTCGGCAACCTGGATGGCCAGTTCACGCGTCGGCGCCAGCACCAGCAACTGGGGTTGGCGGCGGCGCAGGTCCAGGCGTGACAGCAAGGGCAGTGCAAAGGCCGCTGTTTTACCGGTCCCGGTCTGTGCCTGACCGAGCAGGTCACGACCTTCCAGCAACACCGGGATACTTTGCGCCTGGATGGGGGAAGGCTGTTCGTAGCCGATGTCTTCGATGGCCTGTAAAAGTGGCGCAGCCAGTTTCATGTCCCTGAAACCGGTGGTGCGTTCTGAATCTGACATAGTCGTTCCCGTTACCCGGCCGGGGCCGGATGCAGCGTGCCCTCCCCCCCTGTGGCGAGAGAAGCGGAGATGGAGTCCCGCCCGCGAGCCGGCCCCGTGGCTCCCCTTGATGCCGCCTGAGGTATGTGACGCCTGTTACCGCGTTGTTCACCTGCCCGGGAATGTAGGGAGAGAATATTCTGTTCCATGACGCCGGCTTCAGGCCAGCTCATCGACCGCTACGTGGTAGCGTGGATCTTCCAGTACGTTCACCTCGACCAGGTCGCCGGCCTTGTGCAGCAACTTGCGGCATTCCGGGCTTACGTGGCGCAGGTGCAGCATCTTGCCGGCATTCAGGTAACGTTCCGCCAGCGTATCGATCGCCTCGATGGCCGAGTGGTCCATCACGCGCGAGTGCTGGAACTCGATGATAACGTCGTCCGGATCCTCTTTACAGTTAAAAAGGTCCTGGAAGTTGCGCACCGAGGCGAAAAACAGCAGGCCGTGCAGCTCGTAGACTTTCGAGCCGCCGGCATCGATAAAGGATTGCACCCGCAGGTGCTTGGCGTGCTCCCAGGCGAACACCAGCGCCGACACGATCACGCCGACCACCACGGCGATGGCCAGGTCGCTCACCACGGTAACCGCCGATACCAGCACCAGCACGAACGCGTCACCGGGCGGGATCTTGCGGAAAATACGCAGGCTCGACCACTCGAAGGTAGCAATCACCACCATGAACATCACACCGGTCAGCGCTGCCAGCGGGATCATCTCGATCAGGTCGGAAGCCGCCAGGATGAACAGCAGCAGGAACAGCGCTGCGCTGAACCCGGACAGGCGGCCGCGGCCGCCGGAATTGATGTTGATCATGCTCTGGCCGATCATGGCGCAGCCACCCATACCGCCGAACAGGCCGGTGACACTGTTGGCCACACCCTGGCCGATACATTCCCGGTTACCCTGGCCGCGGGTTTCCGTCAGCTCGTCGATCAGGCTGAGCGTCAGCAGCGACTCGATCAGGCCGACGGCGGCAAGAATAATGGAATACGGCAGGATGATGCGCAGGGTTTCCAGGTTGAACGGCACCATTGGCAGGTGAAAAGTCGGCAGGCCACCGGCGATGGACGCCATGTCACCGACCGTGCGGCTTTCCAGCCCGATAAAGTACACCAGCAAGGTAATCGTTACGATGGCAACCAGCGAGGACGGCACCGCTTTGGTCAGTTTCGGCAACAGGTGAATGATGGCCATGGTCAGCGCCACCAGCCCCAGCATGAGCCACAGCGCTCGGCCCTGCATCCACTGCAGGTTGCCGGTGGCATCCTCGACCTGGAAGTTGTTGAGCTGGGCCAGGAAGATCACGATGGCCAGGCCGTTGACAAAACCCAGCATCACCGGGTACGGCACAATGCGAATGAACTTGCCGAGTTTCAACAGTCCGACCGTGACCTGGATGCCCCCCATCAGCACCACCGCGGCAAACAGGTACTCGACACCGTGCCGGGCCACCAGGCTCACCATCACCACCGCCAGTGCACCCGTCGCACCCGAAATCATGCCCGGCCGACCGCCGATGAGCGCCGTGATCAGGCCGACCAGGAAAGCCGCGTACAGTCCGACCAGCGGCTCTACACCGGCCACAAACGCAAAGGCCACTGCTTCGGGCACCAGCGCCAGGGCAACGGTGAGACCGGACAGAATATCGTTTTTCGGGCAGCCCCTTTCGGTGCATTCAAAGTTGAACAGCATGGAACCTCTCGTTCGGAAACCATTACGGCGTGCAAAAACGAATAATATTAGCATATTATTTATAACTAAATATATGCAGCCCCGGGCACCGACGGCTCCACCCACTTTATTTTTAAAGCTTTCAGCAACTTGGCCGGGAACAACCGGGCTGGCCAGGCAACTCCAATGTCGGTATTATCCCGGAGCACGCAAACCCTCCGCCTCGAAGGACCCGGATATGCCTGCTGTAACCAGCCCCCGCTCCCTTGCCCTCTCCTGCATCGTCGCGCTTACCATTGCCGGCTGTGCCTCATCGGGCGGAGAAAGCCGCGACAACCTGGACAGCACCATCGCCATCCACTATGGCACCGTGACAACCGTGACCCCGGTAAAGCTCCAGTCGGACGCCACCCGTAACGCCACCGTCGGCGGCCTGATCGGACTGTTGAGCCAGGCCCGTGGCAGCGGCACGGAACGACTGATCGGCGCCGCAGTCGGCGCTGCGGTCGGCGGTCTGGCTACCAAAGCGGCCGAAGGCGACAATATGGCCAATTCCTTTGTGATCGAGCTGGCACGCGGCGGTACGGTCAAGGTGGTGACGGAACAGCAGAACATTGCGGTCGGTGATTGCGTTGCCGTGGAAACCGGCCGCCACACCAACCTGCGCCGCGTATCGCAGGTCCAGTGCAGCACACCCCGCCAGGCGCATCCCACTATCGATCTGCAGATTTCACAGCATGAGCAGAGCGAGGCCAACGCCTGCGACCAGGCCAAGGAAGAACTGCTGAAGGCGAAAACCGAAGCGGATATCAACGCCCTGACCCGCAAGGTACAGGTCATCTGCGACCACTAGGAGCCTGTCGGGTTTAGGCAATCGTAGCGAGCATGGTGGGAGAGCGAGTCCGGATGTTCGCAATTTTGAGGCGCATAGTGGACCTATGCAACGAAAAATTGCGGGAATCCGGGCCGCTCTCCCGCCAGCGCAGTAGATTGTTCCTAAACCCGACAGGCTCCTGGCCCGCATTTCTTACCACCGTTCGCAGCAAGACGGCACACGGGTTTGGTACGCGGGCTACTGCTTGAGCCGGTACCCCGTTTTGAACATCCACCAGACCACCAGCAGGCAGGCCGTCAGAAACACCAGTACCATGAGCAGGCTCAGACCCACGCTCACGTCGGACACCTCGAAGAAACTCCAGCGGAACCCGCTGATCAGGTAGACCACCGGGTTGAACAGCGTCACCGTCTGCCAGGCGGGCGGCAGCATATGGATCGAATAAAAACTGCCCCCCAGGAATACCAGCGGTGTAATGACCAGTAGCGGGATGAGCTGCAGCTTTTCAAAATTGTCCGCCCACAGCCCGATGATAAAACCGAACAGGCTGAAAGAAACACAGGTCAGCACCAGGAAACCGGCCATCCATACCGGGTGCATGATCTCCAGCGGTACAAAAAAACCCGCTGTCACCAGGATGATCACGCCGATGATCAGGGACTTGGTCGCTGCCGCACCCACGTATCCCAGCAGAATCTCGAACGAAGAGATGGGCGCCGACAGGATCTCGTAGATGGTCCCGGTAAAACGCGGAAAAAAGATGCCGAAGGAGGCATTGGAAATGCTCTGCGTCAGCAGCGCCAGCATCACCAGCCCGGGTACGATGAAAGCCCCGTAGGATACGCCCTGCACCTGCTCGATGCGCCCGCCGATCGCCGCACCGAATACCACGAAGTACAGCGAGGTGGACAGTACCGGTGATACAAAACTCTGCAACAGCGTTTCCCAGGCGCGCATCATCTCGAACTTGTAGATAACCCGGACCGCGTGTGTATTCATGACGGTTCCTTCACCAGGCGGACAAAGATTTCTTCCAGCGAGCTCTGCGTGGTTTTCAGGTCTTTCATCACCAGACCGGCAGCACTGATCGCACACAGCAATTCCTGAATCCTGGCGTCGGCGGTATGCGGATCGTAGCTGTAACTGAGCCGCGTGCCGTCCTCTGACAGCTGCAGCGACCAGTCGGCCAGCGCCCCGGGCACGCCCGCCAGCGCGGTTTCCAGTTCAACGGTAATCTGCTTGCTGCCGAGCTTGTGCATCAGCTCCAGCTTGTTTTCCACCAGCAACAGACGGCCGTCGCTGATGACCCCCACGCGATCGGCAATGGCTTCGGCCTCCTCGATATAATGGGTGGTCAGGATGATGGTCACCCCGGATTCGCGCAGGCGGCGCACCAGCGCCCACATGTCGCGGCGCAACTCCACGTCCACGCCCGCCGTGGGTTCATCCAGGAACAGCACGTTGGGTTCATGGGACAACGCCTTGGCAATCAGTACCCGGCGTTTCATGCCGCCCGACAGGGTCATGAGCATACTGCCCTTCCGGTCCCACAGGGACAGGTCCCTGAGCAGGCGCTCGAGATAGGCCGGGTCCGGTTGTTTGCCGAACAGGCCGCGGCTGAACTTCACCGTGTTCCAGACCGTATCGAAAGCGCCGAGCGTGAGTTCCTGGGGCACCAGGCCGATCATGCCACGCGTGGCGCGGTAGTCCCGAACGTTGTCATGGCCGGCGACCGAGACCGATCCGGAACTCGCATTCACGATCCCGCAGATCACCGAAATCAGGGTGGTCTTGCCGGCCCCGTTCGGTCCCAGCAACGCCAGTATTTCACCGCGCGCAATGTCCAGGCTGACCTCTTTCAGCGCATGGTGACCATTGCCATAGGTCTTCGACAGGTCGCGCACGGAGACGATGGGTTGCATCAGCTTGATCCGGTTTAAAGCAGGAGACCGATGGTACTACATAAACCACCGGAGCCGGTCCAGGCAGGGGCCGGTCCAGGCAGGCGCCGATACGGCCAGCCTCAAAGCCGCTAAATAACGTACGGTTGCATGAACTTCCCGATCAGTTCGAGCGTACGGGCATAATGACTGCCCTGCCAGTACACCCGCCCGCAGTCCGGGCACTGGCGGAATACTTCATAGTACTGGCGGGTGCGTGGTTCCAGCAGCGCGTCCACCGATTCCTTCGACACTGGCACCAGCAACCCGTTGCAGTGACTGCACCGGGTAAACGGCCGCACCAGCCGGTACAGGTCCAGCCGCTGCAATACTTCCCGGACCTGCTGTTCGGGGCGGGTACTGCGAACAAACAGGCCGTGCTCGATAACCCGGTGTTGCAACAGCCTGCGGTCCCGGGTCAGCACGATACGCCGTTGTTGCCGGCTGATTTCGGCCACCTCGGCATCCCGGTAGTCATTGCGGTACAGGCAATCGAATCCCAGCAAACGCAGGTAGCGC
>JALSRZ010000111.1 GCA_026984515.1 Thiohalobacter sp.
CCGAGAAGTCTCCTATGCCAACTGGCTGAAGAGCCCGATGCAGACGGCGCTGGTGATCTTCATCATCTCCGCGTTGATGTTCCGCTCCATTCCGGTGGCCATCGTGCTGATTATCATGCTGATGATCACGTTGTTTGCCCAGTACGGGATGGGTGGCTATTTCACCAGCGTCCAGAACTGGTCCGGCAACCTGGCCTTCCATCTGCTGGTCACGCTGAGCATCGCGATGGGTCTGGGCGTGGACTACTCGATTTATCTGATCTCGAGAATGCGGGAGGAGTATGTTGCCACCCTTGGCAACTGGCGCGATACGGTGTTCAATACCCTGCGCACCACCGGCGGCGCGGTACTCGCTTCGGTCATCGTGCTGCTCGGCAGCTTCATCCCTCTGGTGTCCACCGAGCTGGCCAATACCTGGGGGCTGGGTATCTACATCGGTCAGGCCCTGATCATCGATGTGATCTCCGCCTTTACCTTCCTGCCGATACTGGTGTACTGGCTGAAGCCGGGGTATATCTTCAAGGCGCTGGGTACGGCCAAGGCCTGAACGGCCGTCCCCGCTTCGATCAACAAACCCGGCTTCGGCCGGGTTTTTTATGAGCGTCTTATGCGGAGAGCGGGCTCAGGGAATCTTCTTGTCGAGCAGCGATTTCAGTTCCTGGATATCCTGTTTGAGGCTGTGTATTTCTTCACTCAGTTGTCAGTGTTCGCTGTGGACGACGGTTTCGATCACGGCCTGCTCCTCACCAAGGTTTCGTGCCTGGACCTGTTGCATGGCATCGACGATGATCGCGATGAACAGGTTAAGCATGGTGAAAGTAGCAATCAGTATGAACGGAATGAAAAAAGCCCAGGCGTAGTCATGGGTCTCCATGACAGGACGAACGATACCCATGGACCAGCTTTCCAGGGTCATGATCTGGAACAGGGTGTACATGGAGCCGCCAAGTGTGCCGAACCACTGCGGATGTGTGGTGCCGAACAGCTCGGTGGCCATGACGGAAAACACATAGAAGATGATCATCAGCAAACCGGCAACCGAAGCGATTCCGGGTATGGCACCAAGCAAAGCCCCGGCAACGACGCGAAGCTGTGGAACCATTGAAACCAGGCGCAATACTCGAAGCACCCTCAGCACCCGCATGACCTCGAAGGGGCCGCTGGCCGGGATCAGGGCCATGCCCACGATGATGAAATCAAACAGGTTCCAGGCGCTGCGAAAGAAGCGTCCGCCAAATGCAAACAGCTTGATGGTGATCTCAATGACGAATACCGCGAGCACCAGGCTATCGAACAGGTACAGCCAGAAGCCGAAGTCTTCGCTGATGCTGTCGTCAGTCGCCATGCCCAGGCTGGCCGCATTGAGCAGAATCAGGCTGATGATCAACACTTGGACCGGGCGTGATTCGATCCAGTTTCCGGCGCGCTGGCGCAGGGGTGTCGGTGATGGCATGTGTACCTCGCTGGATGCGTCGGGCTGGCCCGTGCCTGAAACCAGGGCGCGGGCCTGGGGGTGATTCGAGTCGATTGGACCCCTACGGTGACACCGGGTTCAAACGGGCAGGCTGCCTTTTTCCGCCCTGTGGGCGCTCAGCCGTCCATGCGGAGGCTCAGAGTTTCTTCAGGCAATCGATATAGCCCTGCTCATCCGGCAGGCTGCCGTTGCGCTGCGCGGCCCACAGGGCTTCGCCCAGGCACTCCATCATCGCGTGTTCGGCGGCATGCACGCCGAGCTGTCGGCTGAGCCGTTCGTGTTGGGAACGGATACCGGCCGGGCGGTCGGTCGCGACTTGCTCGCGCAGGGCGATGTGCATGGCCAGGTGGAAGAAGGGGTTCTCCCGCCCGTCCTGTGGATTGAAATCGGCGTGTACGGCCTGTTCGCCCTGATCAAGCAGGGCATGGTATTCCGGGTGCTCCTCGATCAGGCCGGCAATCAGCCCTTCCATGGGCTCCAGCGGCCTTTGCTGCTGCATCTTGTTCCAGACGTCGATGAACACCTGGCGGGTCTGGTCGCGGCTGCCGTACATCAGTCCAGGTTCTTGTGGCGGTATTCGCAGAGATCCTCGATGATGCAGCTGCCGCAGCGGGGCTTGCGCGCGATGCAGGTGTAGCGGCCATGGAGGATCAGCCAATGATGCGCATCCTTCTTGAACTCTTCGGGCACGACCCGCTCCAGCCGCTTTTCGACTTCAAGCGGTGTCTTGCCCTTGGCGATGCCGGTGCGGTTGCAGACCCGGAAAATGTGGGTGTCGACGGCGATGACCGGTTCACCAAAGGCGGTGTTGAGCACCACATTGGCGGTCTTGCGGCCGACACCGGGCAGGGCTTCGAGCTGTTCCCGGGTGCGCGGCACCTGCCCGCCGTAGCGCTCGACCAGTATGCGGCAGGTCTTGATGATGTTTCGGGC
>JALSRZ010000112.1 GCA_026984515.1 Thiohalobacter sp.
GCTAGCCCGAATTTCTCACCGGGTTCTGTAGCGAGGCGGTGGCAGGTCGTGTGATAAGCGGCGTTCGCGACCGAGGGCCGCGCAGGCATAGTCGACACGATGTCGAGCAGCCCGACCGAGTGAACACCGCTTAGCGCGCGGCATGACGCCGCCGCAGCAGGAAGTCGGTGAGAAATGCGGGCTAGCCCAGGTCGAGCACATCCTGCATGTCGTACAGGCCGTTGGGTTGCGCCATCAGCCAGCCGGCCGCGCGTACCGCGCCGGAGGCGAAGGTCATGCGGCTGGACGCCTTGTGGGTGACTTCCACGCGCTCTCCTTCGGCAGCAAACATCACCGTGTGTTCCCCGACGATATCCCCGGCACGGATGGTCTCGAAACCGATGGTTTTGCGTTCGCGGGCACCGGTAATGCCCTGGCGCCCGTACACGGCGCAGTCTTTCAGGTCACGCCCCAGCGCGCGGGCAAGCACTTCACCCATGCGCAGCGCGGTGCCGGAAGGCGCATCGACCTTGTGCCGGTGGTGCGCCTCGATTACCTCGATGTCGACCTCGTCGCCGAGCACACGCGCTGCCATATCGAGCAGTTTCAGGCACAGGTTGACCCCCACGCTCATGTTGGGGGCAAACACAATACCGGTATCTTCGGCAGCTTCCACAAGCTGCTGTTTCTGCCGCTCGTCGAAACCGGTAGTGCCGATCACCACGCGCTTGCCGTGCCGTCGACAGATATCCAGGTGTTGCAGGGAAGCCGCCGGGGCGGTGAAATCAATCAGCACATCATAGTGGTCAACCACGGACTCCAGATCAGCTCCAATCGCCACGCCCAGCTCACCGACCCCGGCGACCAGGCCGGCGTCACTACCGATCAGTTCGTGGCCGCTGCGTTCGGTGGCGACACCCAGCTGCATGCCTTCAGCTCGCCGGCAGGCATCGATGAGCGTGCGGCCCATGCGGCCGGCAGCTCCGGGGATAGCAATACGAATCATGGCCATGTTCTCCGGGACCGTCGAGGGGACAATCCACTTACTCGGTAAAGAATTTTTTCACTCCGTCCAGCCAGGAATGGTGTTGCGGATTGTGCTTGCCATTGCCTTTCAGGCTGTCGTCCAGCTGACGCAGCAGCTCTTTCTGTTTGCTGCTGAGCTTGACCGGGGTTTCCACGACCACGCGGCACATCAGGTCCCCGGTAGCACCGCCACGTACCGGTCGAACGCCCTTGCCACGCATCCGGAACAGTTTGCCGGACTGGGTCTCCGCCGGGACTTTCAGGACTACACGGCCGTCCAGGGTCGGCACTTCCATTTCCCCGCCCAGCGCAGCAGTGGCAAAACTGATCGGCACCTCGCAGTACAGGTTGGCATCGTCGCGTTTGAAAATCGGGTGTTCCCTGACCTGGATCTGCACGTACAGGTCGCCGGACGGGCCGCCATTTTCCCCGGCCTCGCCCTCGTTGGCCAGGCGAATGCGGTCACCGCTGTCAACCCCGGCGGGCACTTTGACGGAAAGGGTTTTCTGTTCCTTGATGCGGCCCTGACCGTTACAGTCACCGCAGGGCTCGCTGATGATAGAGCCGCTGCCCTTACAGTGCGGGCAGGTCTGCTGCACCGAGAAAAAACCCTGCTGCATGCGCACCTGACCGTGACCGCCGCAGGTGGTGCAGGTCGTCGGTTTGGTCCCTTTTTTGGCGCCACTGCCTGAACAGGTCTTGCAGGTCGTATAGGTGGGGACACGGATTTTTACCGTGGTGCCGCGCACAGCGTCTTCCAGGGAAAGCTCCAGGTTGTAGCGCAGGTCCGCACCCCGGTAGACGCGCTGTCCGCCACGGCCACCGCCGCCGCCACCGAAAATATCGCCGAACACGTCACCGAAAATATCGCTGAAGTTGGCGCCGCCAAAACCACCGCCACCCGGCCGGCCGCCCATGCCCGGGTCCACTCCCGCGTGCCCGAACTGGTCATAGGCCGCACGCTTCTGCGGGTCGCTGAGCACTTCCCAGGCTTCCTTGGCTTCCTTGAACTTTTCTTCCGAATCGCTGCTGTCCTGGTTACGATCCGGGTGGTGTTTCTGCGCCGCACGCCGGTAGGCCTTTTTCAGCTCGGCGTCGCTGGCATTTCTGGAAACGCCCAGTACTTCGTAGTAATCCCGCTTTGACATAGTCTGTTTTCTTTTATCCCGTCACTGAAACGGCAAAATCCGGGGCCGGCGACAGCCGGCCCCGGATGGCCTGTTGCAACTACAGCCAGCCGTATGCTTACTTGTTATCGTCCTTGACCTCTTCAAACTCGGCGTCGACGGCATCCTCGCCGGCCGCCTCGGCCGTCTCGGCACTGCCCGCCGCTCCCGCTGCCCCCGCCGCTGCTCCGGCTGCCGCGGCATCCGCGCCACCCTGCTCGGCGTAGAGTTTCTCGGCCAGTTTGCCGGACAGTTCCGCGAGTGCGGCTGTTTTGGCTTCGATCGCCGCCTTGTCGTCACCCTTGAGGACTTCCTTCAGCTCCTCGATGGCCTTGTCGATGGCCTGCTTTTCGTCATCGCTGACCTTGTCCTCACCCAGGTCCTTGAGGGACTTCTCGGTGGCGTGGATCATGTTGTCCGCCTGGTTACGCGCATCCGCCAGTTCGTGGAACTTGCGATCCTCGTCGGCGTGCGCCTCGGCATCCTGCACCATCCGCTCGACTTCGTCATCCGACAGTCCGCTGGAGGCCTTGATCACGATATTCTGTTCCTTGCCGGTGCCCTTGTCCTTGGCCGACACGTTGAGAATACCATTGGCATCGATATCGAAAGTCACCTCGATCTGCGGCACTCCGCGCGGTGCCGGCGGAATGTCGGTGAGATCGAAACGACCCAGCGATTTATTGGCGCTGGCCACTTCGCGCTCACCCTGCAACACGTGCACGGTCACCGCATTCTGATTGTCGTCGGCCGTGGAGAACACCTGGTTCGCCTTGGTCGGGATGGTGGTGTTCTTTTCGATCAGCTTGGTCATGACACCGCCCAGGGTTTCGATACCCAGCGACAGCGGGGTCACATCGAGCAGCAACACGTCCTTGACTTCGCCACCCAGCACACCACCCTGAATGGCAGCACCCACCGCTACCGCTTCATCCGGGTTCACGTCACGGCGCGGTTCCTTGCCGAAGAAATCCTGCACAGCCTGCTGCACCTTGGGCATACGCGTCTGGCCACCGACCAGGATCACGTCATCGACATCGCCAACCGACAGTCCGGCATCCTTGAGCGCCAGCTTGCAGGGCTCGATGGTGCGGTTCACCAGTTCCTCGACCAGCGATTCCAGCTTGGCGCGGGTAATCTTCAGGTTAAGGTGCTTGGGACCGCTGGCATCGGCCGTGATGTACGGCAGGTTGACGTCGGTCTGCTGGCTGGAAGACAGTTCGATCTTGGTTTTTT
This sequence comes from Thiohalobacter sp., assembly GCA_026984515.1. Taxonomy (GTDB): domain Bacteria; phylum Pseudomonadota; class Gammaproteobacteria; order DSM-19610; family DSM-19610; genus Thiogranum. The sequence continues at coordinate 3,408 of JALSRZ010000112.1, forward strand.
CAGCCGCTTCCTTGAGGCGCTGCATGGCGAGCGGATCACCGCGCAGGTCGATACCCTGGTCCTTTTTGAACTCGTCCGCCAGGTAATCGATCAGGCGCTTGTCGAAGTCCTCACCACCGAGGAAGGTGTCACCGTTGGTGGACAGCACCTCGAACTGGTGTTCACCATCGATATCGGCAATTTCAATAATGGAGATATCGAACGTACCGCCACCCAGATCGTATACCGCGATCTTGACGTCACCGCGTTTCTTGTCCATGCCATAGGCCAGTGCCGCAGCGGTCGGCTCGTTGATAATGCGCTTGACATCCAGGCCCGCGATCTTGCCCGCGTCCTTGGTTGCCTGGCGCTGGGAATCGTTGAAGTAGGCCGGCACTGTGATAACCGCTTCCGTTACCGGTTCACCAAGGTAATCTTCGGCGGATTTCTTCATCTTCTGCAACACGCGCGCAGATACTTCCGGCGCAGCCATGCGTTTGCCTGCAGCCTCGACCCAGGCATCGCCGTTATCCGCCTTGATGATCTTGTAAGGTACCAGGTCCAGGTCTTTCTGCACCTCGGGATCCTCGAAACGACGACCGATGAGGCGCTTGACCGCGTACAGGGTATTAGCCGGGTTGGTCACGGCCTGGCGTTTGGCGGCCTGGCCGACCAGTACTTCGTCGCCGTCCGTGAAGGCCACAATGGAAGGCGTGGTACGGTCACCTTCGCTGTTTTCGATAACGCGCGGCTCACCACCTTCCATGACGGCCACGCAGGAGTTGGTTGTGCCAAGGTCAATACCGATTATCTTGCCCATGTTTGTCGCTCTCCCAGAGTTCAGATTCGTATGCGGTTAAAAATACCTTACTTGCACCCTAGATGGGGTCAGGCATCTGTTTTTCAAGCCTGTTCGTCAAGCTGGCCGCTGCCAGCACTGGAAACGATCACCATCGCCGGGCGAATCAGCCGATCATTCAGCAGGTAGCCCTTCTGCACTACCGTGACCACCGTGTTCGGAGGCACGTCGTCGCGTTCCTGCATGGACATTGCCTCATGATATTCAGGATTAAATGGCTCATTTAATGCCTTGACTTCTTTAATATTATACTTCTCCATTGCCGAAGTCAGCATTTTCAGGGTCAGTTCGCTGCCTTCGCGAAGCTGCGCTGCATCGGCGCTGTCCTGTGCTGCGGCCAGCCCCATTTCCAGGCTGTCCCGGACCGGCAGAAGATCTATAGCGAATTTTTCCAGTGCAAATTTATGCGCATTGGCCACATCACGCTCCCTGCGCTTACGCAGGTTCTCGATATCGGCCTGCAGCCGCAAGCACTGATCCCAGTGCTCGTCCGCCTTGCTGCGCGCATCGGTCAACAGTGCGTGCAGCGCTTGCGGATCCTGTTCGGGCAGCTCATCCACCGCGTTGTCTTCATTCCCGGACGCGATGCCTTCCATCACCTCCAGGTCGTCTTCGGGCGCCTGTTTCTGCTTGCTGCTCATCTATTTCCTCTTTATATTACAAGTGGATACACTTTTTACCTGATCTTCTTTCAGCAGTCTGTCCCTGTCTCACGGGACACGGCAACTGTATATGCGGTCTAATCGTGAGGATTCAAGGCCGCACTGAGAATCCGCGCAGTGGCATCCACGATCGGGATCACCCGCTCATAGGCCATGCGAGTCGGCCCGATCACACCCAGCACACCCAGCACCTGGCCATCCACGGTATAGGGGGCCGTCACCAGACTGCACTCGTCGAGCATCTGGTAGCCGGATTCTTCGCCGATAAAGATCTGCACGCCCTCACTCTCCACGCACTGGTCCAGCAGGTTCAGGATCTGGCGCTTTTCGTTGAACGCCTCGAACAGGTGGCGCAAGGTGGTGACGTTACACAGTTCGTTGAACTCCATCAGGTTGGCCTGCCCGGCCAGCACATAATCACTGCCCTGCTCCGCTTCACCCAGCACCCGGTCTGCCATGTCCATTGCGGTAGCCATCATCCGATTGAGGTTTTCGCGGGTTTCACGCAATTCGGACACCAGTGTGTTGCGCACAGCGTGAATCTCCTTGCCGGCGAACTGTTCGTTCAGGAACGTGGAGAACTGCTGCAATTCAGCCGCACTGTAGGCGCGATCCATGTTGAGGATGCAGTTTTGCACCTCGGTATCGCTGATGACCAGGATGGCCAGGATCTTGTGCTCGGACAACGGCAGGAATTCCACGCGCTGCAGGGAGGCATGCTCTCTTCTGGGGATGGTGACCAGGCCGGCGAGGCGCGTTACATCGGACAACAGGCTGGATGCTGTCTCCACCAGTTCGCGCGAATCCGCTTCTGCGCCGAGGTTCAATTCGAGCTCATCGAGCAGCGCATGTTCAAGCGGCTGTACCGACAACAGGGTGTCCACGAACAGGCGGTAACCCTGCACCGTGGGCACACGTCCTGCCGAGGTATGCGGTGAAGTCACCAGGCCGAGTTCTTCCAGGTCCGCGATCACATTGCGAATGGTGGCCGGGCTCAGCTTGAGTCCGGCTTCCCTCGCCAGGGTGCGGGAACCCACGGGCTGACCATCGCGGATATAGCGCTCGGTAAGCGCTTTCAGCAGGTACTGGGCTCGTTCTGAAAGTTCGGGTACTGGCATCTCATGTTTGCACAGGCTGGATAACATCTGAACTTTAGCACTCCTCGCACCCGAGTGCTAACCAGCATTGTCCCGTGACCCACCGCGCGGCGCAGAGGTTGGCGCAACGCGCCGAAACCGCTAGCATGCGGCTACAGGCGAACAGTGCGCCCGCGGGTCCGGCTGCCACTGAATGCGCCCCACGAGACCATGACGTCCCAGGAAATCCAGCAATATGGATAGTGTATTCAGCAGCATCGGACTGATCAGCAAGACCGGCGAACCGGTCGTCGCGGAAACGCTGGCCCGGCTGGCCGCACAACTCGCCGCGCACAATCTCCGGGTCATACTGGACGACAGCGCCGCCACCCACTTTACCCGGCCTTCCGAACCGGTCATGGATCGTGCCCGGCTGGCTGCCGAGTGCGATCTGGCGATCGTGGTCGGCGGTGACGGCACCATGCTCAACGCTGCGCGCAGCCTGGCTGAAGCCGAGGTACCCGTGCTGGGGGTCAACCTGGGTCGTCTTGGCTTCCTCACCGATGTTTCTCCCGATGAAATGCAGGAGCGGCTGGACGAAGTGCTGGCCGGGCACTACGAAGAGGAACGACGCACATTGATCCACGCCCTGGTCATCCGTGGCAGTGAAACCATCAGCGCCAGTGATGCACTCAACGACGTCGTCATCCACAAGTGGGACATCGCCCGCATGATCGAGGTCGACACCTGGATCGACCAGCGTTTCCTGAATTCGCTGCGCGCTGACGGCCTGATCGTTTCCACGCCCACGGGATCGACTGCCTACGCCCTGTCGGGTGGCGGCCCCATTCTCGACCCCGCGCTCGAAGCGCTGGTACTGGTGCCCATTTGTCCGCATACCCTGAGCAACCGGCCCATCGTGGTCAGCGACCAGGTCAGCATCGACATATTGTTGCACGGTAACGACACCACCAGGGCGCAGATCACCTGCGACGGCCAGGTCAATTTCGGACTGGTTGCCGGTGACCGGGTAAAGATCCACCGCAAGCCGCACCAGCTGCGCCTGATCCACCCGAAAACACACGATCACTTCGATGTAATGCGTAAAAAGCTGCGCTGGGCGGAACAACCCTGATGCTGTTGTCACTGCATATCCGCGATTTCGCTATTATCGATGAACTGGAAATCGAGCTGCAGCCCGGCACCACGGCGCTGACCGGGGAAACCGGAGCCGGCAAATCCATCCTGCTCGACGCACTGGGCCTGCTGCTGGGTGACCGCGCGGATGCCGGCTCGGTACGCCATGGTGCCGAACGTGCAGACATCAGCGCCAGTTTCGACATCGCCCGTCTCGACAGCGCACGCAGCTGGCTGCAGGCACAGTCGCTGAACCTGGACAACGAATGCCAGCTGCGCCGGGTGATCATGCGCAGCGGCCGTTCGCGCGGGTATATCAACGGCTCACCGGTACCGGCCCAGTCACTGCGCGAACTGGGCGAACACCTGGTCGATATCCACGGTCAGCACGAACACCAGTCGCTGATGAAACGCGACCTGCAACGCCAGTTGCTCGACAACCACGGCGGCCATGACCGGCTGTTGGCCGAACTGGCTGCGGTTCACCGCGACTGGAAACAGGTCGATGCTGATATTGCCGCAATCATCGGTGCCGGTAACGACCGCGACTCGCGGCTGGAATTCCTGCGTTTCCAGCTGCAGGAACTGGACGAACTGGCACCGCAACCCGGCGAAGTCGAACAGCTGCACGAAGAACACCGGCGCCTGTCCAGTGCCGGTCAGTTACTGGAGACCTGCGACCTGCATGTCCGGCAACTCTACGACGATGAACATACCGCACAGTCACTCATCAGCCAGGCACTGGCAGACCTCGAACCGCTGGCACGTATCGACCCGGCGCTGCAGGAGACCGGTGACCTGATCAACTCCGCGCTGATCCAGCTGGAAGAAGGCTGCAGCCAGCTGAGAGACTACCGGGACCGGCTCGAACTGGATCCACAGCGCCTGCAATGGGTGGAGCAGCGCCTCGACGCCCTGCACCGGGTCGCCGCTAAACACCATATCGGGGCGGAAGCACTGGAAGCATTCCAGAGCCGTCTGAGCGAGGAACTGGCAACCCTGGAGCAGGCCGACGAACGCCTGCAGGCGCTCGAATCGCACAGGGAGCAACTGGCGGCACGTTACGAAAAAAGCGCGCAGCAGCTCACCCGCAAGCGCAAAAAAACCGCGGCGCAGCTATCCAGGCAGGTCAGCGCAGACATGCAAACACTCGGCATGAAGGGCGGAAGGTTCATCATCGAGGTAAGCGACGCCGGCAGTGAACGCATGTCCCCGTACGGTCGCGACCGTATCGACTTCCTGGTCAGCGCCAACCCCGGACAACCACCCCGCGCACTGACCAAAGTTGCTTCCGGTGGCGAACTGTCGCGCATCAGCCTGGCCATCCAGGTATCGGCCGCCGCCGACACCCGCATACCAACCCTGATCTTCGATGAAGTCGACACCGGTGTCGGTGGCGCTGTCGCCGAGACCGTCGGCATGCAACTCCAGTCATTGGGAAAACACCACCAGGTGCTGTGCGTCACCCATCTGCCCCAGGTAGCCGCACAGGCACACCAGCACCTGCGTGTAAGCAAGCTCACCAGTGAAACCACCACACGCACCCGGGTACAGGCACTGGAAGAAGATGAGCGCACGGAAGAAATCGCCCGCATGCTGGGCGGCCGGAAAATCACAGCATCCACCCGCGCACACGCCAGGGAAATGCTGCAGTCCGGGTAACTGCAGTGTGGGCGGCGTCCGGAAACTACCGGGCCGCGTGACACCCTGACGTCTTTACTCTTGCCCCGAACACCAGTAAACCCGAGCTGAACAGCCACAGCGCCGCCGGGACCGGAACAGCGGCCACATCACCATCACGTACCGCCCAGGTATAGTGTTCCGTATCCTTGGCAAACCAGTTCTGGTGGCCATTGCCCATGCCCAGCACGAATGCAGTTGTCGTATCCGTCGGGACTTCCGTCTGCGACCACACGCCCCCGGAAATTCCACTGAACGGGGAGGGATCGGCGATCCCCGCTGCGTCATACTGAAGATTGCCCGCGGTATCGAACAGGGACACGCCACCCAGATTGACATGGTACATGTAGGACAGTTCACTGGCCGGACTGGTAATGTTGTAGCCATTGTCCGTTGAACCGTCAAAACTGTTGTTCAAATCAAAAGCGACGCCGTTTACCGGCGACATAATCGGCAAGCGCCAGTCGTCATAGCTCACACCACGGACTGAGTCAAAGTAACTGAGCCCGCTCACCCAGGAATTGGCCGCGGCCCAGGTCATCTTGCCATCCGCATCGCCGCTCAGTCCCCCGCTGTTGTTGTACTGCGTCCTGGCGTAGTCAGCATCCTGCAGCCAGGTGACATCCAGCACATCGTCATAGATTAACCCGCCACCACGATCGTACAGTGCCGCATGAGAAGAAAAGGGAACAAGAACAAATACAGCAGCGCACAGTGCGCCAGTCGGAAAGAATTGTTTCATTAGAATTGCCTCTGCTGAATCGAGTTATTATTTTTTTATCCAGCCTCCTACCGGCCGGTTATTGTTTTCCTCACAGGTTTGGCGTTATTTTACCAAACCAGGCTTGTTACCGTCCAGCATCGCTGTCCACCCCCCCCCGGGCGCGCTGGGGGAGGTGCATTATCCGCCTGATTATACTTTGGTTTCAGCCATTCGAGAGACCGGGTAAACACCATGACCCGGCCTGCGGTCCGGAATTTTCCCCCTCGAATACACTTCCTGCACAACCCGCAACTCTCACCATATCAGAACCGGTTCTCGACCATCACTTCCTCAAGCGCCAGTTGACCGGGTTTCGGCCAGGGCGGTTGGGTACCCTTACCGATGGCAATCATGAAAGCGATATCGTGATCATCAGGGAGCGCGATGATCTTCGCCACGGCAGCATAGTCAAAGCCGTCCATCGGACAGGTATCGTAACCGAGTTCCTGCGCCATCAGCATGAGTGTCTGGCCGGCGAGACCGCAGGAGCGCATGCCTTCGTCGCGTGTTACCTGCGGTTTGTCGCGGTAGTACTCATCCATGGCAGGCAGCAGGAAATCCTGCACTTCCTGCGGAGCCTCACGCCAGTAACGCGCGGGTTCCCGCTCCCACGCCAGGGTATCGAAACACAGCACCAGTAATTCCGACGCATCGGTGACCTGCGCCTGATCCCAGGCGACTGCGCGGATCTTCCTGCGCTGCGCCGGATCGGTAACTCGTACGAAACGCCAGTTCTGTATGTTGAATGCCGTGGGTGCGAGGAGGGTATGTTCCATAAGTGTACGAAATACGGACCCTGGCATCTCGTGCCCGGGGTCGAAATGTTTCACTGCACGACGACTGCGCGTAGCTTCACTGACATTCATACAGTTGATCTCCTGTTCGTGTTGGTATGCCTGTGGGTAGAGAGTGGTCCTGCAGAGCCGGCGGGCTAACCCTGCCGGGAAGTGTTACGTGCCACCAGGCGTTCGATCAACCCATCGAAACCGTGCGCGCTGATCTCCTCGGAGAAACTGGCGCGGTAGTTCATGACAAGACTGATTCCTTCGATCCTGACGTCATAGATTTTCCAGTTGCCATCAATCTTTCTCAGGCTGTAATCAACCTCAAGCGGCGCCTGACCCGGTTCCACAATACGAGTACGCACGGTTGCACGGCGCTGGTCATCACTCACCTTTGAGGACAGGTACTCGATCTTCTGCCTGCTGTACCCGGCAAGCGCCGCTGCGTAGACCCTGACCAGCAGTCTACCGTACTCCCGGACAAACCGTTCACGTTGCGCCGCCGTGGCCCGGCGCCAGTTTTTACCCAGGGTGAGGCGCGACAGGGTGACAAAATCCATGTGCGGTGCTACGTGCCGCTCGATCAACATACGCAGTTGTTCCGGGTCCTTGCGCAGCGCAGGTTCAAACCGCAGCTCGTTCAGTACGTGCCTGGTAGCGGTCCGAATGACCTCTACCGGCGTCTCTTCCGCAGCCAGTGTCCAAACCGGCACCAGCAATAACAGCAGGTAAACGAGTTTTGTTTGC
>JALSRZ010000113.1 GCA_026984515.1 Thiohalobacter sp.
ACGCTCAGCGGTTATGTTCCGAACTGGCGGAGCAAGCAATACACCCCACGGCTCGCGGAGTCGATACTTGGCGTGAAAGGTGTGATCGACCACCTGGTTGTCCAGCAGGCCTGATTCGTCTGCCTGTCTCCCGGGTTGACGCACGTCAGCTAATGCGGATTAATGCCGGCAGAACTCCTCATCATATATTGACGCTTCCCGGCTGCGGGTCTACTTTCGCAGCAGCATGGGTGCCCACACTTACCCCTGTCCGTGTTTCTGTTACCGGCCCGGAATGACATCAACAGGAAGCTTGTGGCGTGACAGCGTTTTTAACGTGGAGTAAAGACTGGTTACTGGGCATTGATGCTCTGGATAGCCAGCACAAGGTGCTGGCTGACAGCATCAACAGGCTGGTCGTCGAATGCCGGCAGACCGCTGCCGTCTCCCCGGAGAAGAACGAGCGCAGCCGGGAGCTGCTTGCCCGGCTGTTCCAGGAGCTGTATACCACCACGAAGGAACACTTCTGTTTCGAGGAAGCGTTGATGTGTGCTGAAGACTATCCCGGTCTTTCTGCGCATGCGCGTGAACATGTCATGCTGATTGCGGAACTGAAGGCCACATTTGTCAATGGCGTAAAAGAAGGACGCTGTAAGCTCGATCCTGAGTTTCTGCTGGCATTGAAATCCTGGCTGATTGCACATGTTACGCACAGCGACCGTGAATTTGCGGAGTTTCTCAGGGGAAAAAACCGGTCGGGTCCGGCAGCATCGCTGCCTGAACACTGAGATCATTCACTGCTGTCCCGTTAACTCTGGAGTGAGCCTGCAGGTGAGGGCATGGGGCCGGTATCACCCGGTCAGGACCGTCTGCCGCAGGGATGCGGCAGTCGAGCGGCCAGGGATGGCAGGTTCTGCGTGTCCTGACCGGGTGATACCGGTTCCATGTCCGGGCTGCCCGACCTGGCTCAGAACGTACCTGCCGCTTATGTTTCATTCACGTGGTTGGCGGATTAACGGGACAGCAGTGGAGATCATGGTTGTACTGCCTGTCGTTGCCTGCTTGCGTCAGGTGGCTGTACCAATGTCCGTCTCAGGAGGACTCGCTGCCGGTTTGCCGCTGCGGAACCTGCTGCAACATGCCCTTGCCCTCGCGCAGCAGGAAGTCCAGGAAAGTGCGGCTTACCAGCGACAGTTTTTTATCTTTCAGGTGTACGGCGTACCAGCGGTAGAACAGCGGGAAGCCTTCTACGTCCAGTATCGCGATATGTCCGCCGGCGAGTTCCAGGCGCAGGTTGTGGCGTGACAGCACCGATATACCCAGCCCGGCCATGACGGCCTGCTTGATGGCTTCACTGCTGCCCAGTTCCATGTAGGGGATGACTTCAAGACCCTGATCGGCAAACAGGCGTTCCACCGCCAGGCGTGTTCCGGAGCCCGATTCACGCGCCAGGAAGCGTTCCTTGCTTAGCTGCTGCAGGGTAATCGATGTGCGCCCGGCGAGTGGATGACGGGGGCTTGCGACGAATACCAGTTCGTTGTCAACAAACGGGTGCGCCTCCACTTCGAGACCAACGGGGACCTGCCCCATGATGAGCAGATCGTCTTCATTGGATTTCAGGCGTTCCAGTACCCGGGAGCGGTTGGTTACCTTCAACATGGGTTTTACTTCGGGGTGCCGGGCGATGAAGGCGCCCAGCAGGTGTGGCATGAAGTATTTCGCGGTGGTGATGACCGCAATGCGCAACGGTCCCTTGACCACGCCTTCCAGTGCCGCGGCCGATTCCCCCAGGGACACCATGCTGCCCAGGATATGCTGTGCTGTGGCATAGACTTCATCGCCGACCGCGGTTGTGTGCAGGCCATTGCCAATTTTTTCGAGCAGTGGATAGCCAATTGTTTCACTGAGCTTTTTTACCTGCATGGAAACGGTTGGCTGGCTCAGGTGCAGGGCCTCGGCTGCGCGGGTGTAACCACCCAGGCGGACCACTGCTTCAAATATCTGCAGCTGGCGCAGGGTTACGTGGCGGATGAGGTTTTCAGCAACCGTATAAGCCATAGTCTATAATCTATAGAAACAATAGAAACAATCGATTTCAATTTATAGCAAGATATCCGAATAATGTCCACCACGCGGTTGCTGCCGCGCCCTGACACATTCACTGAATCACTGGAGAAGACCATGGCCAAAACCTATGACGCGGGTGTAAAAGAATACCGCGAAACTTACTGGATGCCGGATTACACCCCGAAAGACACGGATATCCTGGCGTGTTTCAAGGTGACGCCGCAGGACGGTGTGTCGCGTGAAGAGATTGCCGCGGCGGTTGCAGCGGAATCCTCCACCGGTACCTGGACGACGGTATGGACCGATCTGCTGACCGACCTGGACTACTACAAGGGCCGTGCCTACGCGATCGAGGACGTGCCGGGCGACGATACCTGTTTCTACGCCTTCGTCGCTTACCCGATCGACCTGTTTGAAGAAGGTTCTGTGGTCAATGTCATGACCTCCCTGGTCGGTAACGTGTTCGGTTTCAAGGCCCTGCGCGCGCTGCGTCTCGAGGATATCCGTTTCCCGATCGCCTACGTGATGACCTGTAACGGTCCCCCGCAGGGTATCCAGATGGAGCGCGACATCCTCAACAAGTACGGGCGTCCGCTGCTGGGCTGCACCATCAAGCCGAAACTGGGCCTGTCAGCCAAGAACTATGGCCGCGCCTGTTACGAAGGCCTGCGCGGGGGCCTCGACTTCACCAAGGATGATGAAAACGTGAACTCGCAGCCTTTCATGCGCTGGCGGGCACGCTTCGATTTCGTGATGGAAGCGATCCACAAGGCTGAAGCCGAGACGGGTGAGCGTAAAGGCCACTACCTGAACGTGACCGCACCCACCTCGGATGAAATGATGAGGCGGGCCGAGTACGCCAGGGAAATCGGTGCTCCCATCATCATGCACGACTATATCACCGGTGGCTGGGCGGCCAATACGCAGCTGGCACAGTGGTGCCAGAACAACGGCATGCTGCTGCATATCCATCGTGCCATGCACGCCGTGCTCGACCGCAACCCCCACCACGGTATCCACTTCCGCGTGTTGACCAAGATCCTGCGCCTGTCAGGTGGTGACCACCTGCACTCCGGTACCGTGGTCGGCAAGCTGGAAGGCGACCGTGAGGCCACGCTGGGCTGGATCGACACCATGCGTGATTCCTACATCAAGGAAGACCGCAGCCGCGGTCTCTTCTTCGACCAGGACTGGGGCGCCATGCCCGGCGTGCTCCCGGTGGCTTCCGGCGGTATCCATGTCTGGCACATGCCGGCGCTGGTCAATATCTTCGGTGACGACTCCGTGCTGCAGTTCGGTGGCGGCACGCTCGGCCATCCCTGGGGTAATGCCGCGGGTGCAGCAGCCAACCGCGTGGCGGTCGAGGCCTGTGTCGAAGCGCGCAACACCGGTCGCGAACTCGAGAAGGAAGGCAAGGATATCCTTACAGCCGCTGCCAAACACAGCCCCGAGCTGGCCGCAGCGATGGAGACCTGGAAAGAGATCAAGTTCGAGTTCGACACGGTTGACAAGCTCGACGTCTCGCACAAGTAAGCCGGCCGGTCAGCGCGGGGCGCACAGCGCCCCGCCGACCGCTGCACGAATGAAACATTTACCTTTATCAGGAGCCGTACCATGCAAGATTACCAGTCAAGTCTCAGCGATACCGCAAGCCGCAAGTTCGAGACCTTTTCCTACCTGCCGGAAATGACCCCCGAGCAGATCCGCGCACAGATTGAATACATTGTCAGCAAGGGCTGGAACCCGGGGATCGAACACACCGAACCCGAGAATGCCAATGGCCATTACTGGTACATGTGGAAACTGCCGATGTTCGGTGAAACCGACGTGGACGCCATTCTGAAGGAAGTGGAGGCCTGCCACGCCGCACACCCGGATAACCACGTGCGCCTGCTGGGTTTCGATAACTTTGCCCAGTCCGCCGGCGCCGCCATGGTGATTTACCGTGGTAAAACGGTATAAGCCGGCGCCTGTCGACTGCCATGCCGGCGTATGCCGGCATGGTGATCCTGGCGGGGTTCCCGGTCGAGGTGAGCCATGAGTAAACCGGACCGTTATATTGGTGTCGACAAGGACCTCAATGGCGGTATGACCAGTATCGGCAAGATTATCAGGGACGCCTGGGTGTTCGGCCTGATCCCCGAATCCGAAACCTGTGAAGGCTGGAACCTGGCCAGGATCGACGCGCTGTTGCAGAAAGTAAATACTGAATGGGACCGCTATGGCTGCATGGTCAGCCAGCTGCCGGAACCGCTGGCGCAGCGCCACCGCGACATTCATGCGCAGGCCATGCAGAACGCAAGGGCCGCCGGCTGGTCCGGGGAGCATGAGACCGGGGATGAAGAAGCGTAACTTTCGAAGCTTATGAGTGGATACGATGATGCCTGATTCAACAGTTGACCCGAAACAATACCTGGTAAAAAAAGAGCCGTACTACGAATCGGTGGGGAAGGAGATCGAGTTCTACGAAGCTGCGTATCATGTGCGCATGCCGATGATGCTGAAGGGGCCGACCGGCTGTGGCAAGTCACGCTTCGTAGAGTACATGGCGTGGAAACTGGGCCGGCCGCTGATTACCGTGGCCTGCAACGAAGACATGACCGCATCGGACCTGGTGGGGCGTTTCCTGCTCGACAAGGATGGCACCAGGTGGCAGGACGGGCCGTTGACGACCGCCGCACGTATCGGCGCCATCTGTTACCTCGACGAAGTGGTCGAGGCACGCCAGGACACCACGGTGGTCATCCACCCGCTCACCGATCACCGTCGTTCGCTGCCGCTGGACAAAAAAGGCGAATTGCTGGAAGCACACCCGGATTTCCAGCTGGTGATTTCCTATAACCCCGGTTACCAGAGCCTGATGAAAGACCTCAAGCAGTCTACCAAGCAGCGCTTCGGCGGTCTCGATTTCGACTATCCCGAGACCGGGCTGGAAGTAGCAATCGTAACGAAGGAATCCGGCGTCGACCAGGCGATGGCGGAAAAGCTGGTGCAGATCGCCCACCGCGCCCGCAATCTCAAGGGCCATGGCCTGGACGAAGGCATATCCACGCGCCTGCTGGTCTACGCGGGACAGCTCATCAACAAGGGTGTCGACGCCGAGGCGGCCTGCAGTATTACCATGATCACGCCATTGACGGATGACCCGGACATGCGCGACACGCTGAACGCAGCGGTACAGACGTTCCTGGGTTGATTGACGCTGACCATGGGCGGTCGCCTCAGATACTCTACGGTGTGCAGTGATGTCGTCTATCAAGCTTGAGGACTATGCCGAATTCCTGGAGCAGGCAGGCCCGGAACTCGGGGATACCCTTGAAGGTACCTTTCACGAAGCGGCGCGCATCATGTCGCCCGCAGGTCTCGCCGACTACCTGGATGGTGCCCGGGCGCTGACCAGGCTGCGCCGCGGTCACGACCTGGTGATTACCTACCTGGAAGAAATGCCGCTGGTCGCCAAAGAGTGTGGCGAGGACATCATCCCGGACTGCATCAGCGCCGCCATGAAGGTGTCCTCGATGACCTCGGGCGAGGTGATCACGCTGCTGTTTGCCAGCCTGCCCACCGTCTCCCGGCACCTCGGCGATGCGCAACTGGTGCGCGGTTACCTGACCCTGATTCACCAGCTGGCGTCCACCGCCGCGCGCGGGCTGCGGCCGATGCTGACGCATATCGACGAACTGCTTTCCAAACTTACCCTGAGCGGCCTGCGGCGCTGGGCCAACTTCGGTGCCCAGGCCTATCGCCGCGACTTCAATAACCTGACTTCCTATTTCAACCTGGAGTCCGCCGATAGTCGCGCCATGCTGGAAAAAGAACGGCGTGGCGTGTTGTTTGTGAAGATCCAGCGCAAGCTGAATTTTTACCTGCGCGCCCTGTGGGGCCGCGATTTTTTCCTCCGGCCAACAGGCGCGGACTACACGGATTTCCGACCCTATATCGAGGATCGCATCCTGCACGTACCCGATGCGCTGGATGACATTGGCGACATTCCCGGCCTGGAACTGTACCGGGCCACGGCCGCGCACATGGCTGCGCACATGGTCTATACCCGCAGTTCGGTATCCGCCGAGCAGCTCAGCCCGGCGCAGATGTTTTTTGTCGGGCTGCTGGAAGATGCAAGAATCGAGTACAAGGCGATCAACAGTTTTCCCGGGCTGAAACGCTTGTGGAAGTCCCTGATGCTGGCCGAGTACGACGAACCCGTCGAACACGAGACAATTCCCGTGCTGGAAAAGCTGGCCCTGCAGTTGCTCGACAGCAGCGTGCGGGGCGATGACGAGCAACTCAACAGTTTTGTTGCAAGGTTCCATGACGAAATCGAAGCCAACCAGGACGACAACCACTTTTCCTGGTTGAAGGGAATCGAACTGTTCAACCTGTTCACCGGCCGCAAGGCTGTACCCAGCCTGCGTATCCTGGAGCGCTACCGTATTCCTTACCGGGATGACAATCGCTTCATCTGGCATTTCGAGGACGTCGACCTGGATGCCGGTGTTGAGTATGTGCCCGCCAGCCAGCGCCAGGTGCGTCGCCAGGTCAATGCGGTCATGATGGCGAACGAAGTGGACTGCGAGCTGGCCGGTGACGATGCGCAGGAAATCTGGACCTGCAGCGATGTCATGCGCCCCTACGAGGATGACCTGACCGACAGGACCCTGAGTTTCAATGAAATGTGGGGCAGGGAACCGGTTTCCGATCCCTTCCACTACCAGGAGTGGGACTACCAGATCCAGTTGCATCGCCCGGACTGGGTAACGGTCTACGAGCGTCGTATGCCCAAAGGCGACCCGGAGGAGATCGACCGGATTCTCACCGAACACAAACCGATTGCCCACCGTATACGGCAGATCATCGACCTGCTGGCGCCGGCGGGTGTACAGCGGCAGCGAGGGCTGGAGGACGGCGACGAAATCGATATCAATGCCGCCGTTGATGCCATGATCGCACTGCGCATGGGCGAACAGCCGAACCCGCGCATCACCATGCGCAACGTGCTGAAAACACGCGACCTGGCTGTTGTCGTGCTGCTGGACCTGTCGGAATCGACCAATGAGCAGGTCGGTGATACCGACAAGACCATCCTGCAGTTGACCCGTGAGGCGGCTACCCTGGTGGCAACGGCCATCGAAGGGATCGGTGACCCCTTTGCACTGCACGGGTTTGCTTCCGACGGTCGCCACGACGTGCAGTACTACCGCTTCAAGGATTTCAACCAGCATTTCGACGATGAGACCAGGGCGCGCCTGGCGGGTATGAAAGGCGGCCTGTCGACCCGCATGGGGGCTGCACTGCGTCATGCCGGGCACCACCTCCTGAAACAGCAGGAGCGGCGCAAGCTGATCCTTCTGGTGACCGACGGCGAGCCGGCGGATATCGATGAAGCCGATCCGCAGCACCTGCGACACGACACCAGGAAGGCGGTCGAGGAACTGCATTCGTCCGGGGTGCTCAGCTATTGCCTGACGCTCGATCCGCTCGCCGATGCCTACGTCAAACGCATTTTCGGCGAAAACAACTACACCGTGATCGAGCATGTCGACCGCCTGCCGGAACAGTTGCCCCTGTTGTTTGCCAGCCTGACCGGATGATGAGTACACGCATCCACGACATGCCGGTGTACGCGGCCCGCACGGACCAGGTGGAAGCCGCACTGTACAACCTGTGGCGGCGTGCGCGACTGCACCTGCCCATGCCCATGCGTATCGACCTGCCGGAGCTGAAACAGATGGCGCTGATACTCGAGGAAGACAGCTGGGTGGTGGTCGACCAGTGTCAGTACGACCTGCCGGTGCTGGCCTGGCTGGATTTCCAGGATACCGGCAGGACCAGCCTGCATACGCCGGTGAGTTGCACCATGAACTATTATCATTACATGGCCAGTCACCTGCGGGAGAAGGTGCTGGCGCTGATGCTGGAAGCACTGGAATCCCGCCTCAGCGAGGCAGCGCCGGGCAGTGGGGACCACCCGTGATCCTCCTGGCACCGGCAAACCGTCATCACACTTACAGGGTAGAGCAACATGCCACTCGTTAACATGAAGGATATGCTGCAGCACGCCTACGATCATGGCTATGCGGTGGGCGCTTTCGACCTGGTCAGCCTGGATTTCCTGGAGGGCATCCTGGCGGCGGCGGAACGGGCCCGCGCCCCGGTGATCCTGAGCCTGGCGGAATCCCATTTCGACTACTACGACTTCGAGCTGCTGATGCCGGCCGTGGAAGTGGCAGCCAGGCGTGCCTCGGTGCCGGTGGCCATCCACCTGGATCACGGTGCCAGCCTGGATTCGGCGGTGCACGCCATCAGGCTTGGTTGCAACGGTGTGATGGTGGACGCTTCACATACCGATTTCAGTGACAATGTGCGCACCATCCGTGCGGTGGTGGAGATGGCGCGCGCCTGTGGCATACCGGTGGAGGGCGAGCTGGGTTATGTACCGGGTGTGGAAGGCGAAGATGCGGAACGGCACCCGGGGGAACTGGCCTGTACCACGCTGGCAGAGGCCCGGGCCTACGTAGAGCGAACCGGCGTTGATTTTCTCGCGGTATCCATCGGTACAGTGCACGGGCGTATGAAGGGCAAGCCGAAACTCGATTACCAGCGCCTGAAACAGATCAACGATGCCCTGTCCCTGCCGCTGGTGATCCACGGTGGCAGTGGCCTGTCCGACGACCAGTTCCGGCGCCTGATCACCAATGGTGTCGCCAAGATCAATTACTATACCGCGCTGTCTGATGCGGCCGCCGCCAGTATCAGGAGCAGTGCCCGGGCAGACCGTGCCAACGGTTACACCGGCCTGATGAAAGACGTGCGCGAAGCGGTCAGCAGCGAGGTCGAAGCCAGGATGCGCCTGTGGGGCTCGGCCGGAAGGGCCGCCGAAGTGCTGTCGCGGTGCCGCTCGTGGCTGCCGGTCGAACACCTGATTATCTACAATGTCGAGGGTATCGACGATACCCGCCTGGAAATGATGATGGCCGAGGGACGCCGGGTGCTGGGCGCCATTCCCGGCGTGCGCGAGGTGGTAACCGGCAGGGCGGTGCAGGAGAATGCGAAGTACCAGTGCACCTGGCTGGTTCGTTTCTGCCACCCCGCGGTCATCGACAGTTACAGCAAGCACCCGGACCACGTCGCTTTTGCCGACAGGCTGTTCCGCCCGGTTGCGGGTGATCGTATCAGTATCGACTTCAGGGTCGTGGAAACGGTGTTTTCTGTTCACCACCACGGTGCTGCGGGGGGTGCGGGGCAGGGGGGCTGAGACGGTAGCGGATCGCAGCGCATGCCCGCCGCGCTGCTGCGGGGGTGAGGGGCCGGGACGGACAAACGTGTCCAGATCACGGTTTTCGGGTAGTATGCAGCAGATTTCCCGGTTGCCTCCACCCCGAATGTGATGACCCCTGAAACAGAAGCTGTATCTCACCACCACGTCAAATTCCATAAAAGCATGCGCGGACGGTTCCTGCTGTTCGGCGTATTGCCCACCATCGCCATGCTGGCCGCGATCGTGTTCTACAACGCGACCAATCTCTATTCCAGGGCGCGCTCGGACAACGAACAGCTGCTGCACAACCTGGCAGTGGAACTGGCCGAGGAAATCGAACTGACCAATAACCGTGCCGTCATGGCGGCGCAGGTGATGGCGCTGGCACAGGAGGCCGGCCAGTTTGGCAAGCGTGGGGAATCCGTCGAGTTTGCCCGGCGGGTGCTGGAGTTCTACCCGGAATTTACCGGCAGTTATTTCGCGTACGAGCCCGATGCCGACGGCGGGGATGCACAGGCGCTACAGTCGGATAGCGTCCAGGCGGAAGCCTTGAGCAAGGATGGGCGCTTTATCCCCTACTGGTTCCGTGACCATAACGATAATAACAGGATACGCCTGGAACCGCTGGTGGATATGGAAACCAGCCTGTACTACGCCGGGATGAAAAAGCGCTTCGAGGCATCCGGCGCGCGCTACATTGTCACAGAGCCCTACGTCTACGAAGGTAAAATGATCGTCGAGCAGACCGCGCCGATCGTGCGGGATGGCAAGTTTGCGGGTATCGCCGGGGTAGACCGGGCGCTGACCGACCTGGTCGGTTTTCTTGACCGGATCAAACTGAAACACAATGTCGATGTCTTCCTCATCAGCCGCACCGGGCGCTTTATTGCCGATACGCTTGGCGAGCAGCTCTCCCTGAGAACCCTGTCTTTCGAAGAAACCGCCTACCGCGAGCTGTTCGCGCAGCTCCACAAGGGCAGGAAGCAGCACCCGCTGGTGCTGGCCCCGGATCCGTTCGACCCGGGCTCGAACTATTATTTTGTCGCCGCACCGGTGGGCACCGGGGACTGGACGGTCATCATGCGCGAGGCGGAGAAGAACGTCACGGCGCCGATCGTGGCGAGCGTGCTCCGCTCGGTGTCGATTGCCGGTGCCGGCCTGGTGGGCCTGTTGCTGATGATGTTATGGGTAACGAATTCCTCCACACGTCGTCTGAAAAAAGCCGTGCAGGCCGCTGATATGCTGGCTTCGGGAGCGCTGCACAAGGACATGACGCTGGAGGCGGAAAGCGAGGACGAGATCGGCCTGATGAACCGCAGTTTCAACCGGGTCATCGAGGCGTACCGCGACATTACCCGGGTCACGGTCGCCGTTGCCGACGGCGATTTCAGCCAGCAGGTCACACCGCGCAGCGGGCAGGATGAGCTGGCCCGGGCGATCAACCGCATGACGGAGCGCCGGCAAAAGGCCGAGCAGGAACTGCACGACATCATGCACACCACCGGGCAGCAGCACCGCGCGGCCAGCGCGCTGAACGAACTGGACGGCCTGATGCGTTGCGAGCTGGCCATTCAGCCGTTGAGTGAGAAGGTGATCAATTTTATAGCGCGTTACCTGACCCTGCCCGTTGCTGCCATATATATCCGCCGCGACGATGAGCGACTGGAATGGCAGGCGGGTTACGCCAGCCCCGAAGGTCAGCAGGTGGCTTCCATCAGCATCGGTGAGGGTCCGGCGGGGCAGGCCGCGCGTGACCTGCGTCCACTGGAAGTCGCGG
>JALSRZ010000114.1 GCA_026984515.1 Thiohalobacter sp.
CAACCGGTCAACAGGGCCTCCACCACCACGTTCCCGAACCCCTCGTAACGCGAGGAAAGCACAAATACGGATGCCTTCCTGAGGTAGGGGTAGGGGTTTACCTTGAAGCCGGGCATTTCGAAATCGCCCGCGATGCCGAGCCGCTCCGCCAGACCCTGCAACATCTTCCTGTGCTCGGATTGCGGACCGGAGGTCTCGTCCCCCCCCAGCAGCATCAGGCGCACCTGCCTGCGTTGCCGGACCCTGGCGAACGCCCGCACCAGTAGCGGGAAGTCCTTCTGGGCCACAAATCTTCCCATGCCGAGAATCACGGGCACTGTATCGGACCGAAACCAGGGATGATCCAGTGGCTCCCTGCCGAGCGCTTCCATCTCGGGTGTTTCGATCGGGTTATAGATGGTTGTCACGCTATTCGGGTTCAGGTCGAGATACTGTACGCTGTCTTTTTCGACACCCCTGGAAACCGCAACGACCGCGTCTGCACGCCGGTAACAGCGCTGCATGACCGGCCGCAGGTACTGAAGCCGCTTCTTGCCCCGCCGATAGCCCTCCAGCACCTGGGTCGATATATTGATATGCGCGCCCACCACCACCCGCGTCCTGGCTTTGCAGCAGTATTTTGCCAGCACCGCATTAATGTTCGACTTGGGTAAGGCCGACAGCAACACGTCGACTTCGTTGGCCCGCAAATGTTCGGCAATGGCCGGGATATATTTGAAGCCCTTGGGCACCTTGCGGCTGTTGATCACGGCGCTCAGCAACTGCCCGCTACCCGCGGGATCCGCCCTGACTGCACACAGCAGTCCGCGTAACGGTGAAGCTGTTTCCAGGGATACGAGATTCACGCCGGCCGGGATACTGTTGCTCAACACCCCTTCCACCTTGCAGACGAGGAGGTCCACGTGGTGTCCCAGCCTGGCAAAGCCGCGCGCAAGATTGAGAATAACTTTCTCGGCACCGCCTCCCGTCAGGTTGTCCAGCAGGAAGGAAATCCGCGCCGGCACGAATTCCGGGGTTGTCATTGGATGCAAACCCCTGCGACCCCGTGCCGTGCGGGAACCATACTGTCCAAGATACAATCTCCTTGCTCTGCGCCCAGTTTATGCAGCTTCAGGCCGGCAAACAAGTGTGCCGTAGTTCACACACGACCGGGAACGCGGCCGTCACGGTGGCCGTGCAATCAGGCGTGCCCGACCCCGCGATACCAGGTCTGGAACATCAGGATCGCCCACATCAGTTCCGAATGGTTGGCCCAGCCCCGCAGGTGCTGCTGCCACGCCTCACGCACTGCCTCCACCTCGAACACACCCTGCTCACGCAGGGTGTGTTCCGAAACCAGGTCTTCGACCCAGTCCCGCAGCGGGCCAACCAGCCATTCCTTGACCGGTACGCTGAACCCACGCTTGGGCCGATCGACCAGCTCCCGCGGCACGTAACGCATCAACAGGTCCCTGAGCACCAGTTTGCCGGTGCGGCCATCGAACAGGTAGTCGCGCGGCATCGACCAGGCGAATTCGAGCACGCGATGATCCAGCAGCGGGCTGCGCGATTCCAGGCTCACTGCCATGCTGGCACGATCCACCTTGACGAGAATATCGTCGGGCAGGTAACCGATGTAGTCATAGTGCAGCATGGCGAACAGGGCGTCATCCGTATCCGCCCAGCAAGCAGGATCAGCGAGCTGTGTATGCGGGTCGCTGGCGCCGGCAACAAAGCGGTCGACCGGCAGGCATCGGTTAAACTTGTTTGCCAGTATTTCCTGTGGCGAGTTTGCCCGCCAGTTACAGGAACGCTGACTGGTTTTCCCCACCCTGCGCGTCCAGCGCGGCACCGTGCCTGCACTGCCCCTGCGTCCCCAGGCCCAGGCCTGTTCACCCATAAAGCGGGTAGCTTCAGCCAGCATCGACCTGATTCCTGCAGGCACCCGGTGCACGTCATGCCAGTGTTTCAGGCAGTTCTTGTAACGCCGGTAACCGGCAAACTGTTCATCGCCACCGTCTCCGGTCAGCACCACCTTGACCTGCTCGTGGGCCAGCTTGCAGACCAGGTAGGTGGGAATCTGCGAAGAGTCCGCGAAGGGTTCGTCGTAGATAAAGGGCAACTTTTCCACCACGGACAGCGCCTGGTCCGGCGTGATATAGAGTTCGTGGTGCTCGGTGCCGAGATACTTTGCTACGGCGGCCGCATAACCGGCTTCGTTGTATTTCTCTTCCCAGAAACCAATGCTGAAGGTCTTTACCGGCCGGTCCGCGGCACGCTGCATGAGTGCCACGACCATGGAAGAATCGATACCACCGGACAACAATGCACCCACATCGACATCGGCAACCATGCGATCCGCGACCGTGTCGTGCAACACACTGTCCAGCAGGTCCAGTGCTTCCTCGTAGCTGCCGGTGAAGCGGTTCGCCTGCCCGTCCTCGAGCACCTTGCGCGCTGACCAGAATACCTGCGGCTGCACCGTGCGCGCGCTGCCCTGTACCGGTATTTCTGCCAGGCTGCCGGGCGGCAGTTTATGGATACACCGGTAAATGGAGTTTGGCTGTGACACCCAGCCGTACTGGAGATACTGTCCCAGCGCATTGTGATCCAGGCCAGTGTCAAAATCGGGGTGCTGACGCAGCGCCTTGAGTTCCGATCCGAACAGGAAGGTATCGCCACACCAGCCGTAATACAGCGGCTTCTTGCCTACACGATCGCGGGCCAGGGTCAGTACACCGGTCTTCCGGTCCCAGAGCGCGATGGCGTACATCCCCTCGAGCCTGGCAATGGCCTCCCTCGCACCCAGCTGTTCGGCCGCTGCCAGGATCACCTCGGTGTCCGAATGCCCCCGGTAGGGGTAGGCACCATCCCCGAGCTGTTTGCGCAGGCGCATGAAGTTATAGACCTCACCGTTGAACGACAGCACGTAACGCCCGGATGCCGACATCATGGGCTGTGCCCCGGCATCGCTGAGATCGATGATCGACAGCCGCCGGTGCCCCAGGGCCAGCGGGTGATCCGGATCCACCCACACACCACCGGCATCAGGTCCGCGGTGGGTAATAGTATCCGTCATGCGCGTGCAAACCGCCTGCAGTTCGCCGACCGATGCCTTTTTCTGCTGAATGAATCCGGTGATGCCGCACATGTTAACCGCCGTTCAGTAGGTGCCTGCAGTCCGGTGCCGCCGCGCTACCAGGGCATCCAGTACTTTGAGATAGGATTGGGTGGCCGTATCCACCGCGAACTGTTCGGCCCTTTCCAGCAGCAGCCCCCGGTCGGGCGGATCGTCCAGCGTCTCCCCGATCGCGCTGGCCAGCGCCTGCTCATCGCCGACCGGCACCAGCGCACCGTAGCGTCCGTTATCCAGTATTTCGGCAGCGCCACCAGGACAGTTGGTGCTGACAACAGGACAAGCGCAGGCCAGTGCCTGGATCAGCACCCCCGGCAAACCCTCGTAGGTGGAAGATTGTACCAGCACGGCGGCGCGGGACATGTACTGGAAGGGGTTATCGACAAAACCCGGCATGTCCAGGTCTTCCTGAACACCCAGTTGTACCGCCAGTTCCTGCAAGCGATCACGCTGCCTGCCTTCGCCAAGAATCACAAGTCGCACCGGGCGTCTTGCCCGCACGCGTGCAAAGGCACGCACCAGGGTGGGGAAATCTTTCTGTTCCGCCAGGCGCCCGACGCCGATGAGCACGGGCGGTTCATCATCAGCAAACCAGGGATGAGACAACGCTTCGGCAGCCTGCAAGCGGAGCCGGTCATCGACCACCGGGTTGTAGATAGTTTGCACCGCGCCAGGCGGCATGCCTGTGATCGCCACCAGGTCTTCGGCCACCTGGCTGGAGACCGCAATAATGGCATCCGCGGAAGGATAGTTCTGCCGCACCAGCGCAGGCAGGTAGCGCCAGCGCCACTTGCGCCGGGAAGACGCGTTTTCGCAGTGCCGGGAAAGTGCTATGCGTTCACTGACCGCAACGGGCAGCGCCGGGTCCACTGCGTTCCGGGCCCAGATGGCAGCCAGGTTGGTATAGGTCATCGCCGACAGCAGAACGTCGGGCTTCCGCTCACGCAGGTAGTCCTTCAGGGAAGCCGTATATTCGACTTCCGGTGCCGATTTACCCGGCAGCACCACCGCCCGCAGCACCGGTCCCGGCCAGCCCCGGTTGGCCAGCAACGCCGACAGGCGCGCGCGCAGCAGGCTCTCCGCCTGCAGTACCACCAGGCGCACCCCGCTGGGCACACTGTTGACATAGGCGCCTTTCAGCCGGCAAACAACCAGGTCGACTTCACGCCCGTGCGCGACCATGGCGCGCGCCAGGCTGAGCATGGACCGCTCTGCTCCACCA
Source organism: Thiohalobacter sp. (assembly GCA_026984515.1). Classification (GTDB taxonomy): domain Bacteria; phylum Pseudomonadota; class Gammaproteobacteria; order DSM-19610; family DSM-19610; genus Thiogranum. Next base: position 4,338 of record JALSRZ010000114.1, read on the forward strand.
CCTTCCAGCGACGGCACGAAAACTGCAATCCGGCGAGCCATCTGCACGCGGTCCGGCGCCGGGGAATCGTCGTGCAGAGCCTGAACTTGCTGGTAGTTTGTCACTGGAAACCTGTGTCAGGTGGTTCTTCACAGTGCGAGGCCACTCCTCACCGCAAAAACCGAATCGGCATTTTACCTCAGTTTGAGGCGGCCCGGCCATCTCGGATATACTGCGCGCCTCCAGGGCCGTTTCCCTGCCGGGCACGAACAGACCGTGACACATGAAAAACTATAAGCTGTTGCACTGGACGCCCGATATGGTGCAGGCGTTCTGGGACTACGAGTCCGCCTTCCCGAAAAATTTTTTCACCTACAGCCGACGCCACGAAATCATTCGACAGCTTGGCCGGTACCTGCCGGCAGGCTGCGCTGTGCTCGACTACGGCTGCGGACCCGGCAACCTCATTGAGCCGCTTCTGGATACCGGGTTCAGGGTAAGCGGCCTGGACTCGTCGCCTTCGACCCGGGAAACGGTGAAAACCCGCTTTGCAGACCGGCCGGGCTTCACCGGCGTCTATGACCAGGAAGAAATCAACCGGTCGGGACTGAAGTTCGATGCCATTATCGTCGCCGAAGTCATCGAACACCTGTATGACGAGCAGCTGGACGCGCTGCTGGGCACACTCAAAACGCTGTCCCATAAAGGCACACACATTGTTTTCACCACACCGAACGAGGAATGCCTGGAAGACAGCTATATCCTCTGCCCCGTTTCGGGCGAGCTTTTTCACCGCTGGCAGCACGTGCGGAACTGGTCGGAATCCAGTATCAGCGCTTACCTTGCGGAGCGCGGTTTTACCGACACTCGCACCTTCACCACTGACTTCGATGCCACGCTGACCATCCGCGGCAAGCACAACCCGTTGCGCATACGCTGGTGGAGCGCAGTGCGCACACGCCTGCGCTACCGCACCCGGCCAGAGCGCAAACGCCCCCACCTGGTCATCATCAGTCGTCCCACACCCGAATAAGGGTTTATTTTCTTACCCGCCCATTTTTTTAGTATAATTCCCGTCACCGCCCATTTCCCCGGCAGGATTGCGACCCCAATGGACAATTGCGTCTTCATCCAGACCAACCACAAACAGATCGTCGGCGCCCTGGTCGCCGAGTACGCGCTGAAACGTAATTCAGCGCACGCCGATCAGTTCGACGTCAGGATCATGGACACCCGTGACTACCCCTTTTTCGCGGCCCGCGAGGGTCAGTTGTACCTGCGCGACGGCGTCAAGCGCACCTGGCTGAACGATGACCTGCAATCCTTCACGCCTACCCGCTTCATGCCCCCGGAACTGATGGGTTACCAGGGGCGCGCCGTGGTGATCGACCCGGATATTTTTGCGCTGGCCGACATCCGGGAACTGCTGGGTCGCGACATGCACGGCAAGGCCATCATGTGCCGCATGCGTTCCGGTCCCAAGGGACTGGTGGACCGCTGCAAGGCCAGCAGCGTGATGCTGCTCGACTGCGCACAACTGACCCACTGGAAAGTGGAAGAACAGTTCAATGAAATGTTCGAGTTCACGCGCGACTACATGCCCTGGATCTGCCTGCGCAACGAAAACCCGGATTCCATCGACTTCTTCGAACCCGAATGGAACGACTTCGACAAACTCACCGCCGACACCAAGATGCTGCACGTCACGCGCCGCAAGACCCAGCCCTGGAAAGCCGGTCTGCCGATCGACTGGCGGCCCGCGGAACGCTTTCGCCTGTTCCCGCCACTGGCCTGGGCGATGCGTGCGCGCCGTCACCTGTTTGGCGAATACGGCCTGCTGGGCAACTACAGGGAACACCCGGACAGCAACCAGACCAACCTGTTCTTTGGACTGCTGAAAGAATGCGTAGACAAGGGCATTGTCAGCGAAGACATGCTGCGCGAGGAAATGAAACAGAACCACGTGCGGCACGATGCCTTTGAAGTGCTGGAACGGACGCCCGATCTCGCGCCCCCGGGCAACCCGCCGTTAAAGCTGTCAGCCGCCTGATCCCCGGCGCAAGCGGCCGATGCTGGCCTGGAGCTTTGACGGGCTAAAGCGCAAATAAAGCACGCACCCGCGCGGCGGCGCGTTGCGTATCGTCGGGCATCCCCGGGCTTGCTGCATCGGGGAACGACTCACCCAGCCATACTGCCCGACCGTCCTGTACCAGCTGCTGCTGGATCCTCCCCACGTCGCGGTGCATGCGCCGCGGTGCGAGGTACATGGCGAAATGATGACTCAGCGGTTTGAATCGAAAATTATGCCGGTGCCGCCACCAGGCGCCGGCATCCCCCGGGTCAAAGATATACAGTGGCTTGGCGGTCCAGGCCGCTTCGGTCAGCATGGACATGCTTTCCCCCGTCACTACCAGCTGATCGGCCAGCGCCAGGTAGGCCAGGTAGGGGTTTTCGTCCTGGTCGGCGCGCCAGCTATGGATATGGGCGGGTACGCTGATCGCTGCCTGCAGCGCTGCAAATGACGCAACCGGGGTTCGCGCACTGCTGCTGATCAGCAGGCTGCCGCCGTGCTCCTGCGCCAGGCGGTTAGCCTGTTGTCCGAGCACACGGCCTTTTTGCCGGGTAAATACGAAGGGTCCGCTGTCGCCGCCTACCAGCAGCGCAATCCAGGGGCGCGGTAAAGGCTCCAGGCGTGCGCGCCACTGCCCGGCGGCCTGCGCCAGGGATTCGTTGCTGACACTGTGCAGCGGTAAATGGTTGTGCAGCACGTTGGGCTGATCCGGCAAAAAATACTGCGGGGTGGTTACGATAAGGTCATAGCAGCCCAGCGGCGCCCAGGGGCGCCCGATATGCACCAGCCGGGTGCTACCGCCCGCCTGCCTGCGAATCCAGCGCGCCACCGGTTCATTGCGCCGCCCGGCGCTAATCACCAGTTGCGGCCAGGGTGGCTTCAACTCGCTGGAAGCCGTGCGCTCGATCCCGGCCAGCGTGGCGCCCAGCAAGCGGTTGGTGAGCAATTCATAGCGCCGGTAGCGGAAACGTTTGACGCTGCAGGGCCAGCCCAGCGCCTCGGCCAGCGCCCGGACCTGCGCGTTGTCCCCCGCCTTGTGACCGGTCAGCAGCCAGGTCGAAGGCCCGGCATCGCCACCTTGTACTGATTCGTCCACTCGCCGGATCGACCCGCATGGAAAATCGCGAGCTTACCTGAATCAGCGCTGGACTGCAGCGCCCGTTCACACCTGACCAAATCCGGTACAATGCGGTTCCAGTCCCCCGCATGACAGGAAAGCACTTGCTCCTGAACCGCTACATTACCGCCGAGATCATCAAGCCCATGTTTCTGGGTATGGCATTGCTGATCATTGTGTTCACCGGCTACAGCCTGGGCGTCAAACTGACGCAGGCAGCCGAGGGGGAAGTACCGCTGGCCATCGTGGCGCGCCTGATCGGGCTGAACAGCATCATCGCCATGGAAGTGCTGCTGCCGACCGCGCTGTACCTGTCCATTATTGCCACCCTGAGCCGCCTGTACCGCGACTCGGAAATGATCGCCATGCAGGCCACCGGCTTCGGCGAGTTCCGGATCATTCGCTCCATCACCCTGCTGTCCCTGCTGGTGGCGGTGGTCGTCGGCGTTATCTCCCTGTATGCACGACCCTGGGCCTACCGGGAAAGCTACCAGATCGAGGCGGAAGCGCGCGCCGAATTCGACATACGCAGAATTGAACCCGGCCGTTTCACCGAGTTGCAGGGCAGCAAATACGTGCTGTTCGCACGCGCGGTAGACAAGGAGCATGGGCGACTCAAGGAAGTTTTCCTGCAGAGTGACAAGGACGGGAAAATCCAGGTAACCTATGCCCGGGAGGCATTACTGCCGCCGGTCAGCGCGGGTCAACAACGCAGTTTCGTGTTCCACGACGGCTACAGTTACGTGCTCGACCAGCAGGGCAGCAAAGATACCACGCTCAGGTTCGGCGAACTGGTGGTGCCGATCCCGGACGTAACCAGGGACGTCAGTTACCGGCGCAAGGCGGAACCCACCGCCAGCCTGGCCGAATCCCGCGCCGCCAAGGATATCGCTGAATACCAGTGGCGGACTTCCACACCGCTGGCGACCCTGGTGCTTGCCCTGGTCGCTGTCCCGCTCAGCCGCAGCTCGCCCCGGCAAAGCCGCTATTACAGCTTCGTGGTGGCCATCCTGGTCTATGTCGGCCTGTTCATCCTCACCAGCGCTGCGCGCAGCTGGGTGGCGGACGGCCGCATCCCCGCGTTCCCCGGCCTGTGGTGGGTGTACACCCTGCCACTGCTGCTGTTCGCCGCCCTCACCGGCCTGCCGGCACTGAAGCGCAGGATGGGATAACCCATTCATGGGCTGCCTCGACCGCTACATCGCGTGGAAACTGGTAAAAGGCTGGCTGCTGATCTGGGCGGTCGTCTCCGCGATCTTCGGGCTGCTGGCTTTCATCGAAGAACTGGACCGCGTCAACGAGCACTACCGGACGCTGGACGCCCTGCACTTTGTGCTCTATACCCTGCCACAGCGTTCGATGGACCTGGCGCCGGTGATTATTTTGCTGGGCTCGCTGCTGGCGCTGGCCGGTCTGAACAGGAACAGCGAAATCATCGCCATCCGCGCAGCGGGGGTTTCGCTGCTGCGTTTCTTCCGCTCGGTCGCCATACCCGCACTGGCACTGGTAATCACGCTGTACGCGGTCAGTGAATTTATCGCCGCACCTCTCTACCAACAGGCAGAAATCCGCAAAATACTCATCCGCACCAACAAGGCCAACCTGCTGCGGGGCAAGGGCCTGTGGTCCAACAACGGCTACAGTTTCTTCAATGTGCGCACCCTGAAACACAGCAATGCGCCGCGCAGCATCTACCTGTACGAGTTCGACAAAACCGGCCGGCTGCTGAATTTTGTCTACGCCAGCCGTGCCCGGCTCAACAAAAGCCGGCGCTGGGACCTGCTCGACGTCGGGCAGAAATCACTGGTCAATAACCAGCTCAAAAGCCAGCACCTCGACCACCTGGAAATGGGTCCGTTCTGGTCGCGGGACGAACTCCCCGCCCTGCCTCTGTCCACCTCCGGCATGACACCCAGCGGGCTTTACGAATACTCGGGCTACCTGAAGTCAACGCAACAGGTGTCGGAACGGATCGAGCAACTGTTCTGGCAGCGGGTCTCCCTGCCCCTGACGGCGGGCGCCATGGTATTACTGGCGACCCCCATCGGCGCCGGCCTGGGCAGCACCCGCAGTAACGCCTTCGGCAAAAGCCTGGCCATCGGGGCAGGTGTCGGCATCCTGTTCTACCTGGCCTCCCAGCTCATACAAACCGGCGGCGCCATCGCCGGCCTGCCACCCCAGCTGGTCGCTTTCCTGCCCGTCATGCTGGTCACCGTTGCTTCCGGGTTGCTGATTTACCGGATGCGCTGAATTTGTCGCCGCGCGTCACTCAGGGCATAATCAGCACCGGCCCGGCCCGCCGGGGCGGCCCGATCTGTCGCCATCGCGAGGAATACAGCGATCTCCCACCGCCTGAGTCAGAATAACGGGATTCCCGCAGCCGGTTTTCCCTGCCCGTGCGGCTTCGTTATAACCTGCGCTGCTGAGCCTTTCCTATGCGTTTGATGCTGACATTTTTCCGCGCCTACCCCTGGCAATCCGCGCTGATGCTGCTGGCCCTGTTGTCTGCCGGCATCGCAGAAAGCGTCGGACTGTCCGCCCTGCTGCCCCTGCTCAATGTCGCCATCCGCAACAACGCCGGCAGCAGTGACGGCAGTGTCGTGGCGGAACCGGAAAACGACGTGGAGCGCATCGTCAACGAAACGCTGGCCAACATTGGACTGGACCCTACTATCGGCGTACTGCTGAGTATTATTGTCATCGCCGTCACCCTGAAAAGCCTGTTGCTGCTGGTCGCCAAAAAACAGGTGGGCTACACCGCGGCCCAGGTCGCGACCGATCTCCGCCTGGAGATGCTGCGCGCCGTGCTGCGCGTCAAGTGGGAATATTTCCTGCACCAGCCGGTCGGCAAACTGACCAATGCCCTCGCCACCGAGTCACAGCGCTCGTCGGATTCCTTCGTTAACGGCGCCACGGTCATCACCCTGCTGATCCAGGCGGTCATCTATGGTTCGGTCGCGGTCGCCGTCTCCTGGAAAGCCACCCTGGTCAGCCTTGCTGCCGGCGCGGTCATCATCGGCATCTCGCACTTCCTGGTGCGTATGGCGCGCAAGGCCGGCAAACGGCAAACCAGTCTGCTGATCGCGCTGCTGACCCGCCTGACCGACACCCTGCAGTCCGTCAAACCACTCAAGGCCATGGCCAGGGAACACCTGGCCGACACGGTACTGGCACTGAAAACCTCGAAACTCAACAGGGCCCTGCAGAAACAGGTGTTCAGCACGGCGTTACTCAGCTCCGCACAGGAAGAGATGTTCACCATCATCATAGCGCTGGGCATGTACGTGGCGCTGGTGAAATTCGATATGCCGTTCGCGACCGTGCTGGTGCTGGTCGCACTGCTGGGCAAGATGCTCAGCCAGATGGGCAAGGTGCAGAAGCAGTACCAGAAAATGGTACTGGGAGAAAGCGCCTTCTGGTCACTGAAAGAAACTATTCGCGAGGCCGAACAGGCCCGCGAGGTGCTGGGTACCGGCCGGCAGCCGTCCCTGGAAAAATCAGTACGACTGGACGCCGTCGGCTTTGCCTACGATGAGAACCCGGTACTGGGCAAGCTCAGTATCGAGATACCCGCCGGCTGCCTGACCACCCTGATCGGGCCATCGGGATCGGGCAAAACCACGGTGGTCGACCTGGTGATCGGCCTGCTGCGGCCACAAACGGGTACCGTGTCCATCGACGGGATCCCGCTTGACGAACTGAGCCTGAAATCCTGGCGTCACATGATCGGTTACGTACCGCAGGAAACCCTGCTGCTGCACGATTCGGTGCTGCACAACATCACCCTGGACGACCCTGAACTGAGTGAACAGGACGCGGTGCAGGCCTTGCAGGATGCCGGGGCCTGGGAGTTCGTAGCCGGCATGACGCAGGGCATCCACAGCACCGTCGGCGAACGCGGCACCAAACTGTCCGGCGGTCAACGACAGCGCATCATGATTGCCCGCGCGCTGGTGCACAGGCCGAAACTGCTGATACTGGATGAAGCCACCAGTGCACTGGACCCCGAGAACGAAGCCGCGATCGGCAGGACCATGCAGGACCTGCGCGGCCGGCTGACCATCCTGGCGATATCCCACCAGACCGCGCTGGTGAATTCCGCCGATCGTGTCTACCGTCTGCAGGATGGCAGCGCGGTACTGCAGGAAAACACGCGGCCGGCTGCTCAGGAATAAGCAAACAGCGCACGTACCCGGCTCACCGCGCGTTGCATATCCGAAAGGCTGCCGGTGGCCGGTGGTTGCGACGGCTGACCCAGCCACACCGCCCGCCCTTCGGCCAGCAACTGCCGGTGCACCAGGCGAATATCACGACTGAGACGCAGCGGACCGAAGCGCATCAGCCAGCGGTAGGTCAGCCCGCTCAGTCTGAAATCCGCCTCGGCAGGGCACTCGGGGCGCATGGGATAGCCGTAGCCACCCAGGTCCGCCATATACAGCGGTTTGCCGGTCGCGCAGGCCTCGCCCAGCATGGAGATGCTGTCCGCTGTGACGACCAGTTCGTCGCTCAGCGCGAGGATGCCAAAATAGGGGTTGCTGTCATCATCAGGCTGCCAGCGGTACAGATAGTGGGGTACCTCGAGCTGCTGCTGAAATGCCTGGATCGCCGCTTGCGAAGTGCGCGCACTGGTCGATATCAGCAGGGAGCCGTTACACTGCGCGGCCATCCGACCGGCCTGCCGCGCAATGCGCGCCGCATTCTTCGGTCCCAGCGTGTAGGGACCGCTGTTACCGCCGAGAATCACACCGGTGAAAGGCTTCGGCAAGTGCTCAACGCGCGGTAAAAGCCGCTGCCCCTGCTCGGCAAGCCGTTCCGGTGTGACCTGGTTCAGGGGCATGGCGTTCTGCAGCACGCGCTGGTGCGCGGCCAGGCGGTACTGCGGCGTGGTGATGACCAGGTCAAAACGATCCGGCGCTGCCCAGGGCCGGCCGATGTGCACCAGCCGGGTCCGGCCACCGGACTGGTTGCGAATCCAGCGCCCGACCGGCTCATTGCGCATCCCGGCGGTGATCACCAGGTCCGGCCAGGGTGGCGCCAGTTCGCTGGACTGCTGCAGGCGTACCCCGCGCAGGTCGCTGCCCCGGAACAGGCTGGTGCGAAACTCGCTTTTGCGGTAACTGAGCGTTTTGAGTTCAAACGGCCAGCCCAGCGCCTCTGCCAACGCCAGGATCTGGCTGCGCTCGCCGGCCCGGTAGCCGGTAACCAGCCATACGCGGGGATTTGCTTCATCAGGACCGGTAGCCGGGTCGGATGGGGTGGTGACAGGTTGATTCATGGGTCCCGGCTGTGTATGACGGCCGCCCGTGGCACCGCCGCCCAACTCCAAGTACAATTCAGCGTTCCGAATCTAGCGGCTTGTGCAGGCCGCGTCAATTTTCCGTTAACTGCATCCGGACAAACGTTTCTCCATGCCTGACTACAACGCATACCTGGCGAATATCTTCGAGATTCTCAAGCCGTTCGCCAAACAGGGCATCCTGCTCAACGAAGAGAGCGAGCTGGTCACCGAACTCGGCCTGACCTCGCTGCAGGTCATGGAGCTGATCGAGCAGCTGGAGGATCACTTCGACATGTCGATCCCGCTCAATATTCTGCCGGATATCCGCACTGTGCACGACCTCGCGCTGGCGCTGGAAAAACTCAATCCCTGACCATGAGCCTGTTCGACAAGTTCCAGCCCATCATTGATATCCAGGCAGAGCTGCGGCAGCTGGGCGTGATGCCCTTCGGCGCGGTCACTGAAAAACTGCTGTCCTCCACCGAAGCCATCGTCAACGGCCACCAGGTCATCCTGGCCGGCACCAACAATTACCTCGGTCTGACCTTTGAGCCCGAGTGCCTGGCAGCAGCCAAACAGGCCATCGACGAGCTGGGTACCGGCACCACCGGTTCGCGCATGGCCAACGGCACCTTTGCCGGACACGTGGCGCTGGAAAACGAGCTGGCCGCCTTCTTCGACCGCCGGCACGCGATCGTGTTTTCCACCGGCTACGCAGCCACCATGGGCATGGGCTCTACGCTGGCCGGGCCCGGTGACGTCATTGTGCTGGACGCCGACAGCCACGCCAGCATTTACGACGGCGTGCGTCTGGGCGGCGCCGATATCATCCGCTTCCGGCACAATGATCCCGCCGATCTCGACAAGCGGCTGCGCCGCCTCGGCGACCGCATCGAGAACACGCTGATCATCGTCGAAGGCATCTACAGCATGATGGGCGACCAGGCGCCGCTGGCCGAGATCGCGGCCGTCAAACGCAAGTATGGCGGCCTGCTGCTGGTCGACGAGGCGCACTCGCTGGGCATGCTGGGCGATCATGGCCGTGGTGTGGCGGAAGCGGCCGGCGTGGAGGATGACGTGGACTTTGTGGTCGGCACTTTCAGCAAAAGCCTCGGTGCCATCGGTGGCTACTGCGTCAGCAATCACGACCAGCTGAACGCTATTCGCTTTGCCATCCGCTCCTATATCTTCACCGCCTCACCTTCACCGTCCGTGATCGCCTCGACACGCGCCGCGCTGCGCCTGATGCAGGAACGCCCGCAACTGCGCGACCGGCTGTGGGCCAACGCCCATCGACTGTACGATGGACTCAAGGCACTTGGACTCCAGGTCAGCCCCGAAGTCAGCCCGGTGGTCGCTGTCACCATCAAGGACCGTAACCAGGCCATCGACTGGTGGAACCGGCTGCTGCAGCACGGCGCCTACGTCAACCTGGTCATGCCACCGGCCTCCCCCAGCGACGACAGCCTGCTGCGCTGCAGTGTCAGCGCCGCACACAGTCCTGAACAGATCGACCGTATCGTGGAAGCCTTCGCTACCGTGCAGGGTCAGGAATAAATCCTGGCGTTCACTACGCACTTGCAGTCAACCCGGAGAGTCCCGGATGGATAAACTCAGAATCATTGGTAATGGCCCGTTACATGGCGAAATAGCTGTATCCGGGGCCAAGAACGCTGCGCTGCCGATACTGGCCTCCACCCTGCTCAGTGCCGACCCCGTAACCATCCTCAATGTCCCGCACCTGCGCGACATCACCACCACGCTGGAACTGATGGGTCGTTTCGGTACCCGTTTCGAGCTCAGCGATAACATGGCCCTGGTGGCGGACAACTCCACGATCACCGAACTGCTGGCACCGTATGAGCTGGTCAAGACCATGCGCGCCTCGATCCTGGTGCTGGGTCCGCTGCTGGCCCGCTTTGGCGAAGCCGAGGTATCACTGCCGGGTGGCTGCGCCATCGGCTCTCGCCCGGTCAACCTGCATATCCAGGGCCTGAAAGCGATGGGCGCCGAGATCGATATCGTGGACGGCTACATCAAGGCCAGGGCCGGCCGCCTGCAGGGCGCGCACTTCTTTTTCGACCTGGTTTCCGTCACTGGCACCGAGAACCTGATGATGGCCGCCTGCCTGGCAGACGGCACCACGGTACTCGAAAACGCCGCGCGCGAACCGGAAATCACTGACCTGGCGCAGTGCCTCAGTGCCATGGGCGCGCGCATCGAAGGCGCCGGCACCGATACCATCACCATCGAAGGGGTGGAAAAACTGCACGGCGGCAGCCACACCATCATCCCCGACCGCATCGAAACCGGCACCTTCCTGGTCGCGGCCGCCGCCACCGGCGGCAAGGTGCGGCTGCGCAACGCGGAACCGCCCTGTCTCGATGCGGTAGTGGAAAAACTGCGCGAGGCCGGCGCCGAAATCACCGCCGAAGACCACTGCATTGAACTGGACATGCACGGCAAACGGCCAACAGCCGTCAACCTTACCACCGCCCCCTACCCGGCCTTTCCCACGGACATGCAGGCCCAGTTTGTGGCCCTGAATGCCATCGCCGATGGCACAGCGACCATCAAGGAAACCATTTTTGAAAACCGCTTCATGCACGTACAGGAACTGCAGCGCATGGGCGCCAACATCGAATTACAGGGCAACACCGCCATCGTTCGCGGCACCGACAAACTGAAAGGTGCCCCGGTCATGGCCACCGACCTGCGCGCCTCCGCTTGCCTGGTCATCGCCGGACTCGCAGCGGAAGGCGAGACCATCATCGAACGTATCTACCACCTCGACCGGGGTTATGAATGCATCGAGGAAAAGCTGGCACAGCTGGGCGCCAGTATCAGCCGGATACCGGGTCACAATGCGGATAGTGAACCCGGTGATAACAGTACTGAGCGTTCAACAGCCTGCTAACGAACTTTCCGCACGGACTACCCCTCAGGGGAAAAACGGTTGCCCATCAGCCATCAGCCGGCCGGCGACAAAACGCAATCATTCGCCATTGTCACCCCTTTTAATTTTCAGGCTTTCCTGCCGATCAACTCGATCGGATATCCGTCCGGATCTTCCACAAATGAAATGATGGTTGTCCCGGCATTCATCGGCCCGGCATCGCGCAGGATTTTGCCGCCACGCTTGCGGATCTCGTCGGTGGCCTGGTAAACATCGTCCACCTCCAGCGCGATATGCCCGTAACCGGTGCCGATGTCGTAGCGGTCAGTATCCCAGTTGTACGTAAGTTCGATGACTGTATTTTCCGATTCATCGCCGTAACCGATGAAAGCCAGCGTGAATTTACCGTCAGGGTAATCCTTCTGCCGCAACAGGCGCATACCCAGCACTTCGGTATAAAACCTGATCGATCGGTCCAGATCGCCGACCCGTAACATGGTATGAAGTATGCGCATAGCGTTTTCCTCCCGCTTCGTGCAGCCTACTGTTTTCTGCGTGCTGCTATACGCAGCCGCAATGCATTCAGCTTAATGAAGCCTTCGGCGTCCTTCTGGTTGTAGGCGCCCTCGTCGTCCTCAAAGGTGGCGATACGCTCATCGAACAGGGAATCCGTTTCCGACACGCGACCTGCAATGATCACGTTACCCTTGTACAGTTTGACGCGCACCTTGCCGTTCACGGTTGCCTGGGAGGCATTGATCATCTGCTGCATCATTTCCCGCTCGGGACTCCACCAGTAACCGTTATATACCAGCTCGGCGTAGCGAGGCATCAGTTCGTCCTTCAGGTGCGCCACTTCGCGATCCAGGGTTAGCGATTCGATCGCCCGGTGCGCCTTGAGCATGATGGTGCCTGCGGGTGTTTCATAGCAGCCGCGCGACTTCATGCCTACGTAGCGGTTTTCCACGATGTCGTCCCGGCCTACGCCGTTTTCACCGCCCAGCCTGTTCAGCTGCTCCATCACCTGACCAGGGCTTACGGCCTTGCCATCGATGGCCACGATGTCACCGTTTTTATATTCCAGCTCTACGTAGGTCGGCGTATCCGGCGCCTGTTCCGGCGCGACGGTCCAGCGCCACATCGATGCTTCCGGCTCTGCCCAGGGATCTTCCAGGATGCCACCCTCGTAGGAAATATGCAGTGAGTTGGCATCCATGGAGTACGGCGATTTTTTGCCCTTGTTGAAGTCCACCGGGATGCCGTGTTTCTCTGCGTAGGCCATCAGCGATTCCCGCGAACCCAGGTTCCATTCACGCCACGGGGCGATGACTTTCACATCCGGTTTCAGTGCATAGGCACCCAGTTCGAAACGCACCTGGTCATTGCCCTTGCCGGTAGCGCCGTGCGAAATGGCATCTGCACCCGTCTCGTTGGCGATCTCAACCAGTCGTTTGGCAATCAGGGGGCGTGCAATGGAGGTGCCCAGCAGGTATTCACCTTCGTAGATCGCATTGGCACGAAACATGGGGAACACGTAATCGCGCGCAAAATCCTCGCGCAGGTCCTCGATATAAATTTCCTTCACACCCATTGCCTGCGCCTTGGCACGCGCCGGTTCGACTTCCTCACCCTGGCCGATGTCGGCGGTAAAGGTCACCACTTCGCAACCGTAGGTGTCCTCCAGCCACTTGAGGATAATGGAGGTATCCAGACCACCCGAGTAGGCAAGGACGACTTTGTTTACTTTTGACATAGTGTAAAAACCTTCTCTGTATCTTTAATTGTGGTGGTGGTAAAGGGAGTTGTCCGTCTGATTTCAGGACGATGACTTGCCCGCTGCGCGGGTTCCCTGCGCTTCTCGACATTTTGCACGCCCGCTAAACTCGCGGGCCGCACAAAACGCAGCCCACTCAGACAGACGCTCGCTCTATCGCAAAATATCTGCGATGCCCGGCTGTATGAGACGGGAGTGTGTGCGCCCGGATTCGGGTCGTTGACGCAGCCGAGCATCGCAGTAAAAAGCGGATGAAGCGAACCCTTGTCTGAGCGGTTTCGCAGAAACCGCGAGTTTGGGTTCGCGCCGCTTTTTACGAGAAGCGCAGGGAACCCGCGCAGCGGGCAAGTCATCGACCCGAATCCGGGCGCATACACTCCCGTTTCCACCACCGTTAACGATCAGGCTTTAGCCTTCATCTTTGCACTACGCCGCAAGCGCGACCCCAGCCGCCGCGCCAGCTCACCAAACATCTCTGTCTGCGTGGGATGCGGATGAATCGCATGGCCCACCTGCTCCAGCGTCATGTTGCCCGACACCATCATCACCGCCTCACCAATCAGCGTATCCGCGTGATCCGCCAGCAGGTGCACACCAATGATGCGCTGCGTTTTCCTGTCCGCCACGATCTTGATCATGCCGTGCAGCTCGTTGTTGATCATGGCCTTGGCGTCGATATTCATCGGCACCCTGGCTTCCACCGCATCGATACCTTTGGCTTTCGCCTGATCGACGGACAGCCCGACAAACGCCGCTTCGGGACGCGTAAAGATCACACCGCAGTCCTTGTCCTGGTCGTACTTCATGTCTTCGCCCAGAATGGTGGCGGCCGCTACACGGCCCTGTTGCGCCGCCGTATGCGCCAGCATCAGGCCACCGATGACATCGCCGATGGCGAAAATGTGCGGCACGCTGGTACGACAACGCGCATCGGCCTTGATAATACTTCTCTCGCTGGCGACACCCGCCTTATCCAGGCCCAGCCCGTCCAGTACCGGACGTTTACCGGTACCCATAATGACGTAGTCGACCTTGATGGTATGCGCCTTGCCGTCGCTGTCGCTGTACTTGACGCTGACCGCGCCGGCCTTGCCGCTGATCTTTTCGATCTGTACCGAAGTATGCACCGTCAGGCGCGGGTCGTCGTTGAGCACGCCGGTCAGGTGTTTGGCGATTTCCGGCTCCACCTCGGCGAGGATGCGCTCCTGCGCCTCCAGCAGGGTCACCCGGGTACCGAAGTCCTGGAAAATCTGTGCCATTTCCAGGCCGATGGCACCGCCACCGATCACCACCAGTTTCTTCGGCTGCTGTTGCAGCTGCCAGACGGTATCCGAGGTCAGCACTCCGCCACCTTCGACCAGTCCTTCCACGGCGCCAGGAATGGGTGGGACGAAGGGCGGCGCACCGGTTGCGATCACCGCACAGCCAAACGTCATGTGCTCGCCCTGCGGCTGGTCTGCGCTAGCTGCACGTGTGTGGGGATCATCCTGGTTGCCCGAAGTATCGATGAGCAGGGTATGGTCGTCGACGAAGCGCCCGAAACCCTGCACATATTTGATCTTCACACCCTTGTCGGTTTTCAGCGCCATGTCACCGCGCGTTTCCAGCACCTTGCGGCGGGTCGCTTCCAGGGCATTCCAGTCCAGTTTCGGCTTGCCCGGCGTGATACCCAGGTGGCCGTCGTGCAGGCGGTCGCGGATGCGATCCGCCGCGGCACGCCAGGCTTTGGAGGGAATACATCCGCGCCACAGGCACTCGCCACCCGGGAACGGTGAATCGTTGATCATGGCCACCTTGAGACCGTGTGCCACCAGGTCACGCGCGCAGTCTTCACCACCGGGCCCGCCGCCAACCACGACCACGTCATAGTCCCAGTCGCCTTCCGGCACAGCGGGACCGCTCGGACCCATCCAGGCATCGGGCTGTTCAACCAGCTCTTTCAGCGCCTTGAGGTACATCGCCACTTCGGCGCCATTCACGACGCGGTGATCCGCAGTGATGGTGAAGGGACTGCCCTGCTCGGTGTTGGCGGAAATGGCAAGAATAGCCGCAATACCCGGCGTGGCGATGGCGTCAAAATGACTGACACCGAACATGCCCATGTTGGAAATCTGGAAGGTCGAGCCGCTGTACTCTTCCGGCTTCAGGCGACGCTTGCGCGCGCGTTCCACCAGGTCTTTCCAGTCTTCGTTGAGCTCGCCGAGTTCGCGGCTTTCACAACCACGCAGCACCGGCACCACCAGGCCACCGCCATCGGCCGATACGGCCATGCCGACATCCACGTTACTGCGTTCCACCAGCTTGTCCTGCGGCTGGTAACACCAGTTCATTTTCGGGAACTGTTGCATGGCCAGGGCGCAGGCTTTGGCGATGCTAACGGTCACCGAGGAACCCTGTGCCCTGGAGGCCTTGATCAGTGCAGAGAGCCGGATGTGGGTGCTTACATGGAAAGTCGGCATACCCAGCGATCCGGTCATGGCATCGCTGATGGCTTTTTCCAGCTTGTTCATGGCGCGGCCGTCACCCGGCACGTCGACCTGCGGGAAGCCCGCAACAGCCGGTGCTGCGGATAGCTGTGCTGACTGCACATCGGCCGCCACGATGACACCGCCCGGCCCGGTGCCTCCCAGCGTGGACAGATCGATACCGCGCGAACCGGCGACGGCGCGCGCGTAGGGGGTGGCTCCCCGGCCCTGCGGACGCGCTGCCGGCATGCCGCCGCTTACCACGGGGGCTGTGGCAACCGGCTCGGAGGCCACCGGCGCCGGTGCATCATCTGTATGGCTTTTCTGCTTCACGGTGGCGGCGGCAACCGGCGCCGCTTCTTCGTTGACCACCTGGTCTGCTTCCGCCACCAGGTAGGCCAGCGGCGCACCCACCGGCACAGTAGCATCTACCGGCACCAGCGGGCCGGACAGGTAGCCTTCGCGAAATACTTCCACATCCATGATCGCCTTGTCGGTTTCCACCGTGGCCACGATGTCGCCGCGCTCAATGCGGTCGCCGATATTTTTTTCCCAGCTGACCAGCACGCCTTCGGTCATGGTGTCGGACAACTGCGGCATGGCAATGGTGAAAGATACGCCGACCGGTGCCTGCGCTGCGGCCGCTTCCTGCGGTTCCGGCTCGCTCCCCCGGGCGGCAGACGCATCCGTGTCATCGTCAGTTGCTGCCGGCGCGGGTGCGTCAGCACCTTCCTGCTGCACCTCATCGGCACGCTCTACCAGGAAGGCAATGGCTTCACCGACCGGCACCGTACTGTCAACCGGTGTCAATGGTCCGGACAGGTAACCTTCACGGAATACCTCGACATCCATGATCGCCTTGTCGGTTTCCACCGTGGCCACGATGTCACCGCGCTCGATGCGGTCGCCGATATTTTTTTCCCAGCTGACCACCACGCCTTCGGTCATGGTGTCGGACAACTGGGGCATCTTGATTACATAGGGTTCAGCCATGGATGGATCCCGTATCAGAAAATCATTTGCCGAGCATCTTGCGCACAGCCGCCACGACATCGCCGGCATTGGGAATCGCCGCTTTTTCCAGCGTGTGGTTGTAGGGAATCGGGACATTGACCGCGGATACGCGCACCGGCGCCGCATCGAGTTCGAAGAAGCATTCTTCGTTGATGATCGCCATCACTTCAGCACCCACACCCACAGTCGGCTCAGCCTCCTCGGCGATGACGGCCCGGTGGGTCTTGCGCACCGAGGCAACGATACCGGCACGGTCCAGTGGCGCCAGCGCAAACAGGTCGATGACCTCAGCCTCGATACCATGCTGCTTCGACAGGGTCTCGGCCGCCTGCAGGCACCAGTGCACAGAGATGTTGTAACCGAACAGCGTGACATCACGCCCCTCACGCACCACTTCGGAACCTTCCAGCGAGTGGAAGTATTCCTCGTCGGGCACCTCGCCCTTCATGTTGTACATGAGTTCGTGTTCGTTGATGTAGACCGGGTCGTTGCAGCGTACGGCCGACTTGAGCAGACCATAGGCCTGGCGCGGGTTGCTGGGCGTTACCACGCGCAGACCGGCGATACCCATGAATACTTTTTCCATGCGCGCGGAATGCTGCGCGCCCAGCTGGTGGGCGGTACCGCCTGCCGAGCGTACCACCACCGGCGCTGTCAGCTGGCCACCGGACATGTAACGCACCTTGGCCGCACTGTTGAACAGCTGGTCCATGGCCAGCCAGGCAAAGTTCACCGACATGATCTCAATGATCGGCCGCACGCCGAGGAAAGAGGCGCCGATACCAAGGCCGGTATACCCGTTTTCAGATATCGGTGTATCGATGACGCGCTCCGGCCCGTACTTGTCATACAGTCCGTTGGTGGCCTTGTAGGTGCCGCCGGCAACGCCGATATCCTCACCCATGCAGATCACCAGCGGGTCGTTGGTCATTTCTTCATCGTGGGCACGACGGATCGCTTCCCAGTACATCAACTCAGCCATCAGCGGCCCCCTCCGTACACCCAGGGGTCATTTTCGGCCAGGGTGTATTTTTCCAGTTCATCGACGCGCGGTTCCGGTGAAGACTCGGCAAAGGCAATCACTTCCTCCTCGATCTCGTCCAGCACCTCGCTGTCCATCGCCTTGTAGTCCTCGCCGGTCAGCTCACCCGCCTCGATCAGACGGTCGCGCAGCATGATGATGGGATCGCGGTTTGACCACATGCGTTCCTCGTCCCTGGAACGGTAGGCATTGGAATCGGACATGGAGTGACCACGGTAACGATAGGTCATGAGCTCCAGGAAATAGGGTCCCTTGCCGGAACGCACATGACCGATCGCTTTTTTCGCCGCCTTGAATACTTTCTCGATATCCTGGCCGTCTTCCTGCGCGGAGGGAATGTTGTACCCGGATACGCGCTTGTACTGGTCGATGACCGCGGTGGAACGATCGATACGGGTACCGATGCCGTACAGGTTGTTTTCACACACATACAACACCGGCAGGTCCCACAGTTTGGCCATGTTCAGCGATTCGTGGAAAGTACCCTGGTTGTTGGCTGCGTCGCCCAGGAAGCAGATCACGATTTCGTCGCCCCCTTTCATCTTGACCGCCTTGGCCATGCCGGCCGCCAGCGGGAACGGACCGCCAACCAGCGCATAACCGCCCATGAAGCGGTGCTCTACGTCGAAGATGTGCATGGAACCACCGCGTCCTTTGGAAGAACCGGTCTCCTTTGCATACAGCTCGGCCATGACCTTTTTCGGGTCCGCACCGCACTTGATGGCGTGGACATGATCACGGTAACTGGTGATCACGTAATCGTGCCCTTTTTTCGAGGCTTCCAGCACCCCGTGGGCACAGGCTTCCTCACCCGAATACAGGTGCAGAAAACCGCCAATTTTTCGTTCGACGTACGCTTCGTAGCAGCGCTCCTCAAAGCGCCGCGCAAACAACATTTCGCGCAACAGCCGTTTTTTGTCGGCGAGATTCATGAGGCTCCTTGCTGTTCCAGGGGGCTGACACAGTCCCCGTCTGTGAATAGAAATAATTGATATTTCAGTGAATATTGAGCATGCTGCGGCACCAGGCAGCGCGCTTGCCGCCGGCTCCGGCCGCTCGCTCGCGCGATCCGGCTACCCGGCCAAAATCCAGCCCGGTATGATCTGTGTTTTAGTCGGGCAGGTCAAGGTGAAAAATGTCGGCAATTGTTGTAAAAGCGTCGAAAAATCAACGGAAAACGACCGGAATACCGCCACTGTGAAAATCACCATCCGCCGCCCGGACGACTGGCACTTGCACGTGCGTGACGGCACTGTACTGCAAACGGTCGTAGCGCACACGGCACAGCATTTTGGCCGCGCCATCATCATGCCCAACCTCAAACCCGCGGTGACTGATACCGCGAGCGCGCTGGCCTATCGTGATCGCATCCTCGCTGTGCTGCCGGCGGACAGCCGCTTTGAACCGCTGATGACCCTCTACCTGACTGACAACACCCGCAGCGACGAAGTGCGCAAGGCACAGGCCAGTGGCCACATCCACGCGGTCAAATACTACCCCGCCGGGGCCACCACCAATGCCGACTCCGGCGTCACCGACATCGGGAACGTCATGCCGGTGCTGGAGACCCTGCAGGAAATCGGTATGCCGCTACTGGTACACGGCGAGGTGACAGACCCGGCGGTGGACGTGTTTGACCGCGAGGCGGTATTTATCGACCGGGTACTGGCACCGCTGGCAGCACGCCTGCCCGACCTCAGGCTGGTGCTGGAACACGTCAGCACCCGCCAGGGTGTCGAGTTTGTCGTCGACAGCAGCGAGCGGGTCGCGGCGACCCTGACTGCGCACCACCTGCTGATGAACCGCAATGCCCTGTTCACTGGCGGCATCCGCCCGCACCACTACTGCCTGCCGGTACTGAAACGCGAGCAACACCGGCTGGCCCTGCTGGACGCGGCCACCAGTGGCAACCCGAAATTCTTTCTCGGTACCGACAGCGCGCCGCACGCTCGCAGCGCCAAGGAAAACAGCTGTGGCTGTGCCGGTCTGTATACCGCGCACGCAGCCATCGAACTCTATGCCGAGGCCTTCGAACAGGCCGGGGCGCTGGACCGGCTGGAAGGCTTTGCCAGCTGTTTTGGTGCGGATTTCTACGGTTTGCCGCGCAACGAGGACCGGATCAGCCTGGTGAAAACGCCCTGGCAGGTACCAGCCGATTACCCGCTGGACAATGATCGGCTGGTGCCCATGCGATGCGGCGAAACCGTCGACTGGATGGTTGAGTGAACCCTGTCAGTACACCCGCGTGACCCGGTAACCCTGCCCGCTCAGCAGCGTCAGCAGCCCCTCACTGCCGGGCAGATGCAGGGCGCCTACCGCAATAAACTGGTTGCCTTTCTGCAAGCGTTTTTGCATACGCTCTGCCATGCGGTGGTTACGGTCAACGATCACTTTGCGGTTAAAATCCTGCGCCATTTCCGGATCGCTTTCCTGCATGGCGCTTTCATTGATTTCCATCAACCGCTTCAGGTCCCGGTCGAGGTACGCGGCCTGCAGGTCGGTGAGCATCTGCGGAATGTCCGACAGCTTATCCAGCGTATCCTTCAGCAGCGCAATCTGCACATCCAGCGGCAGCTCATCAAACAGTGCCAGCTGTTCGCCGACACTCTCCAGCCCGCTGACGTGCTTGCCACTGCGCTTTGCCTGCTGATACAGCACCTGGTCGAGCACCTCACCGCCCTGGTTGGGTGGCGTCATCAGGGTCACGGCGACCGCCCAGGGCTTCATGCCGGCAACCAGCACATCCGGCACACCCTGTTTGCCCAGCGCCTGTACCGCGCGCCGGTACAGCCCGGGCCCGACCAGCGACTCCAGGCTGCTGCCTTCGGCCAGCATCAGTGCCGTCGCGAGACTCTGCAGCGCCTGCGGATCCAGTTCGACCTCCAGCGTCACCGCATCCGCCCGATTGAATGCTCGCTGCACTGCCGTGGGCAGTTGCGTCACACGCGGGTCGTCGCTGTGCATGGTGCCAAACAGGTAACTCGGTGCAACACCGGCAGACTCGATCTTCCACAGCAACCCGCTATCGAAACGTCCCCCGGCCTGCACAGCGGCCGCGGCTACACACAGGACCAGCGCCAGCAGCAGCCACCAGGCGTGGCGGGAATACGCGTTGGATTGTTTCACGTTCATGGGCGGCTTCCGGTATGCTGTCAACATGGTAAACGATACCGAATCAGCAAAAATTGCCAACCGGTTCCGCGGTTTTCTTCCCGTGGTTGTCGACGTCGAAACAGCGGGCTTTAACCCGAAACGCGATGCCCTGCTGGAAATCGCCGCCGTTCTGCTCGAGTTCGACACGGCGGGACAACTGCATCCCGTGGACACCCATGCCTGTCATGTGGAACCTTTTCCAGGAGCCAACCTGGACGAAACCTCACTGGAATTTACCGGCATCGACCCCTACCACCCGTTCCGAATGGCCAAACCGGAAGAAGAGGCCCTGCGGCAGATTTTTCAACCGGTACGCCGCGCGGTCAAGGAAAGCGCCTGCACGCGCGCCATCCTCGTGGGCCATAACCCGTCTTTCGACCTGGGCTTCGTCAACGCCGCCGCCGAGCGTTGCAAAATCAAACGCAACCCCTTCCACCCGTTCAGCAGCTTTGACACCGCCACGCTGGGAGGACTGGCCTACGGCCAGACCGTGCTGGCGCGTGCCGCGAAAGCCGCCGGCATCGAGTGGGACCAGGAACAGGCGCACTCCGCCAAATATGACGCAGAACGTACGGCGGAGTTATTCTGCACAATCGTGAACCGGTGGGATTCGACCATTAGCTGATGGCCGCTCCTGCACGCCTCTATCTATTTACTACCGAGCACTGTCCAGCCGGGTGTTGCCGGTAAACGCGGCAGCTTCTGTTCCGGGAATTCACCGGTCAGTCCGTTCAGGAAAGCCACGATGTCGGCCACCTGGGCGTCACTGAGCGTCTTGTTGAGCTGTACTTTCGCCATCACTTTCACGGCCTCGTCCAGGCTTGCCACCTGGCCGGCGTGGAAATACGGGGCGGTCAGCGCGATGTTGCGCAAGGTCGGCACCTTGAACAGGTGCAGGTCTTCTTTCTTGCCGGTTGCCTCGAAACGACCCTTGTCCTTCATCAGGTCATAACGCTGGACGTACTCGCTGTCTTCGAAGGTCGGGAACTTCATGAAGAAACCGGTCCCTGCCGCCATGGTCGGGCCGTTAAAGGCCGGTCCGGAGTGACAGCTGGTGCAACCGGTGTCGGCAAAGGTCTTCATACCTCGCTGCTGCTGTTCAGTCAGCGCCTTTTTATCCCCTTTTACAAACCGGTCATAGGGACTGTTGGGGGTAATCATGGTGCGTTCAAAGGCCGCAACCGCTTTGGCGGCGTTGTCCACCGTCATGGGGTTCTCGGTACCGAAGGCACGCTCAAAGTAAGGTTTGTAACCCGGTATCGCCCGTACGCGGTTCATGGCTTTTTCCAGGTCACTCATCCCCATCTCCACCGGGTTGGTCACCGGCCCCCGGGCCTGGTCTTCCAGGCTCGCGGCGCGGCCATCCCAGAACTGGGATGAGGAAAAGGCCGAATTCCAGACCGAGGGCGCGCTGCGGCCGCCGGTCTTGCCGTGCACACCCATGGAAACCGGGCGGTTGTCATCACCACCCAGCATCAGGTTGTGGCACGAATTACAGGAAACCGTACCGGTCTGTGAAAAGCGCGGGTCCATGTACAGCAGCCGCCCCAGTTCGACTTTTTCCGCGCTGGTCGGGTTGTCCGCCGGGGCCGGGGCCTGCTCCGGCAGGGTCTGCCATTCATACGCGGTAGCGGTGTTTGTCGTCAACGCGAAAACAATAGACAATAAGGAGGTTCTCAGATACATAGTCATATTTCCTTATATTTCATAGGGGAGTAATGGGTTCAAGTTTTAGATTTAGACTCATTCTAAACCATTCCCCCGGTGAGTGAAACCATACTGAACAGGTGAACGGATGACCACCCTGCCCGACAAAGACGAACAGATTATCGAAGCCCACACCGGACTGATACACCGCGTGGTCATTGGCTGCCAGAATCGCGGTATGGTACCCGACCTGGACGACATCCTGAAACAGGCCGAACAGAACGGCTGGCTGCAGCTGGTGGGCGCGATTCGGAAGATACTGGCGGGAACGCGCAACGACACGGTACTCAGCGGCCTGGACGACGAGGACCGGGTCATCGTGCAGTCTATCCTGCGCGGCCTGCAAAACCCGGAGACCCTGCCTGACCTCGGTGCCGGCGCAGACGGCGCCATGGCCGCCCCGGGTATTGCTGCCATGATCAACGGCGCTCGCTCCGGCAACCTCGAAACCCTGCAATTACTGGGCACCATGGCCCAGCAGATGCTGAAGGCCGGTGGCGACATGGCCCGCCTTGCCGGCATTATACGCCCGCTGGTACAGGGTGAGCGCGATGCTGACAAGCTGACCGAGGGCATGACGGAAGAGGGCGAAAAACTGGTCCTCGCCATCCTCAGGGAGCTGGCAGAACTGGATGCGGTCAGGACCAGCCACTAACCTGCATTATTGCGACGAATTCACGAAATTTTCCCTGACAACTGCCGTTAAGGCATACACACCGACGTATTCATTGTCCAATAGCCAGGGAATCCAGGTGAAAGAAATATCCGTAAGCGATCTGATGACTCGCGACATCGAACTGATGGCGCCCGACACACCCCTGCATGAAGTCATCACGCGCATGCAGCACAACCGGTACTCCTGCACCCTGATCGGCAGCCACGGCAGCCCGGAAGGGATTATCACCGAACGTGACCTGGTACAGATCCTGATGAAACTGGTGGATGACCCGGATCTCGCCGGGCAGCCCGCCGCTGCATTCATGTCGACACCGCCTCATACGGTGCAACAGGAACAGTCCCTGTTCGATGCACTGGTGATCTCCCGTGCCGAACATGTTCGCCACCTGCCGGTGGTGGATAACAACCAGCAGCTGGTCGGCCTGCTGACCCAGACCGACCTGACCCGGGCCCATTTCCGGGTGACCGAAATGCAGCAGGTCATCATTGAGCGCGCCATAAAAACCCGTACGGAAGAACTGCTCAATGCCAACCGCGAACTGGAATCACTGTGCATGGAAGATGCACTGCTCGGTATCGGCAACCGACGCTCAATGGAAGTGGACATGCAGCATACCCATTCACTGGCCGACCGTTACCAGCGGCCCTATACCGTGGCGTTACTGGATATCGATTACTTTAAACGCTATAACGATCACTATGGCCACCAGGCCGGCGACCGGGCGTTGCAGCAGGTAACAGAGACGATCAATTCCGCCATTCGCTCATCCGATCGCCTGTACCGCTACGGTGGCGAAGAGCTGTTGCTGCTGCTGCCTGATACTGTTGCCGAAGGTGGCGCCAACCTGTGCCGACGCCTGGTTCGCGAGCTGTTCGATGCCGCGATCCCGCATTGCAAGAGCCCGTACGACGTCATCACCGTCAGCGCAGGACTGGTGGATAACCGGCAGCCGGCACCGGGCGCAGGCCAGGACTGGCAGGCAGTGGTGCACCGTGCCGACCAGGCACTCTACCAGGCGAAACACCGCGGCCGCAACCGCGTTGCCTGAATCACTGGCAGCACATACACTCCACACTGGATCGCACCGGGAGCAAGGGAATGACTCGAACACCTGTTTGCCAACGTTACCGGATGGCACTCGCCGGAATGGCGTGCGCCCTGCTGTTGCCCGGTGTTGCCAACGCAGCGGAAAGCAGCCACCTGCAGGACTTCACCGGCCACTGGGCCAGCTGGCTGGCGGTCGGACTGTTCGTGCTGGCCTACAGCTTTGTCATCGCCGAAGAAGCGCTGCACATGCGCAAGTCGAAACCCACCATGGTGGCGGCCGGGCTGATCTGGGTCATCGTTGCGCTGGTCTACGCCGCAAGCGGCGACACCCACAGTGCTGAAATCGCCGTCAAGCACAACCTGGAGGAATTCGGGGAACTGTTCCTGTTCCTGCTGGCGGCGATGACCTATATCAACACCATGGATGAACGCGGCGTCTTCGAAGCGCTGCGTGTATGGCTGGTTACCCGCGGTTTTTCGCTGCGCCAGGTGTTCTGGATCACCGGACTGCTGGCCTTCGCGATATCACCGGTTGCCGACAACCTCACCACGGCGCTGTTGATGTCCACGGTGGTAATGGCCGTGGGCGGCAGCAATCACCGCTTCGTGACGGTGGCCTGTATCAACATCGTGGTTGCCGCCAACGCCGGCGGCGCCTTCAGCCCGTTCGGCGACATCACTACCCTGATGGTCTGGCAAAAAGGCATCGTACAGTTCCAGGAATTTTTCAGCCTGTTCATACCGTCGGTAGTGAACTGGCTGGTACCTGCAGTCATTCTCGGACTGACCGTACCCGGCACAGCACCCGAGGCCAGCAGCGAGCGGGCCGAACTGCAGTACGGTGCCTGGGTAGTGGTCGGCCTGTTCATCCTGACCATTACCATGGCGGTGTCGGCACACAATTTCCTGCACCTGCCGCCGGTGCTGGGCATGATGACCGGGCTGGGTTTTCTCAAGCTGTACGGTTACTACCTCAAGCGCCGCTCATCATCCGTGTTCGCCGCCCCGGCTGAATCACCGGGCAGCAATAACCTGGATATAGAAAAACAGCCGGTACACGGCGGTCAGGCCGAGTTCAATATCTTCAAATCCCTGGAGCGCGCCGAATGGGACACCCTGATGTTTTTCTACGGCATCATCCTCTGCGTGGGCGGCCTGGGAGCGCTGGGGTACCTGGCGGCCGGGTCGGAACTCATGTATGGCGATATGGGCGCAACCCGGGCCAATATCCTGGTCGGCGCACTTTCCGCGATCGTCGATAATATCCCCGTCATGTTTGCTGTTCTGGCCATGCAACCGTCCATGGACACCGGCCAGTGGCTGCTGGTTACGCTGACCGCCGGGGTCGGGGGTTCACTGTTATCCATCGGTTCCGCTGCCGGCGTGGCCGTCATGGGGCAGGCGCGCGGGATCTACACCTTCTTCTCGCACCTGAAATGGAGCTGGGCCATAGCGCTGGGCTATGCAGCCAGTATCTGGGTACATTTCCTGGTGAATGCAAAACTCTTTAGTGGCACATAAAAAAGGGGCAGGGTCAAATACTCACCCTGCCCCTCGTTTTCAACAGCCTGTTAGTGCGCCTTGTTGACCGCCTCCTGCAACAGAGGTTTCAGCTCACCCTTCTGGAACATCTCCATGGCGATGTCATGTCCGCCGATCAGTTCCCCGTTCACGTACACCTGCGGGAAAGTCGGCCAGTTGGCGTAACGCGGCAGGTTTTCGAAAATCTCCGGGTCAGCCAGCACGTTGACGTGTGCAAAATCGACTCCGCATTCCTGCAACATCTGCGAGGTGCGACTGGAATACCCGCACATCGGCATCTGCGGCGTACCCTTCATGAAAATAACCACGGGATTACTCTCAACGGTTTGTTTGATACGTTCCATCACGTCCATTCTGTATACCTCACGAAATAAAGATGCCCCTGGGGAATCGCTTCAGTGTACCCAGCAAACGGGCGCACAAAAAGGCTTTTTTCACATGGTTATAGCCGGATACCGCTCAGGCCGGGTTGTCTACATTGCGCTGCAACCAGAATTCCAGTGCCGCCAGGTGCCACAGCTTGCTGCCTTTCAGGCGGGTCAGCTGGTGTTCGGGATCGTCGAGGATGAGCTGCACATAGCTTCTCCTGTACAGACCGCGTTCCCGACAGGCCTGTGAGTTGAGCAGGTCACGCATGAACTCCAGGAACTGCCCCTGCACAAACTTCAGGGCCGGCACCGGGAAGTAGGCCTTGGGCCGGTCGATGACCGCATCCGGTACCAGGCCGCGTGCCAGTTGCTTGAGCGGGTACTTGCCATGTTCGCGCAGCTTCAGCTGTGACGGCATGCGCATAGCCAGCTCCACCAGTTCATGGTCGAGGAACGGTACACGTGCCTCCAGGCCCCACGCCATGGTCATGTTGTCCACCCGCTTTACCGGGTCATCCACGATCAACGTGGTGACATCGAAATGCAGCACGCGGTTCAGGTAGTCATCACTGGCTACTGACTGCAGGCGTTCTGCAACCAGCGCGCTGGTATAGTCCTGCCCCGCGCAGGCCGGTGTCACCATGCGCAGGTACTCGTCGTGGTCCCGGTCAAAATAAAACCGGCGGAAACGTTCCAGGTCACTGCCGCCGGCCTGTTGCATTTGCGGATACCAGAAGTATCCGGCAAACACCTCGTCCGCACCCTGCCCGCTCTGCACCACCTTGACGTGCTGCGATACCCGTTCGGACAGCAGAAAGAAGGCGATGGCATCCTGCCCTGCCATGGGTTCCGCCATGTGATCGATGGCTTCCGGCAGACGCTCCAGCACTTCGTGGTTGGGAATATGTATTTTATGGTGCTGCGTTCCGTAGCGTGCCACGACCTGGTCGGAAAACTCGAATTCATCACCCTGCTCGTGCGGGTGGTCTTCAAACCCGACCGAGAAGGTCAACAGATCGTTACCACCGTGTTCGGCCAGCAGCGCCACCAGCAGGCTGCTGTCCAGCCCACCGGACAACAGCACCCCCACCGGCACATCGGCTATCAGGCGGCGACGGCGTACCGCGTTCACCAGCGCTGTGCGTGTCGCTTCCAGCCAGTCCTCTTCACGCATCCCCGGGTCAGGCGGTGCAGCGTCCAGCTGCCAGTATGGAAAGCTGCGTTCGCTGCCGTCAGCGCCCAACACCAGTACATGAGCCGGGGACAGCTTGCGCACCCCCTTCAGCAGGGTGCGCGGCGCGGGAACCACCGCGTGCAGCGTGAAATGATGGTGCAGGGCTACCGGATCGATCGCGGTATCCACGTTGCCCGCGGCCAGCAGCGCCTGGGTGCTGGAAGCAAAGCGGAAACGCTGGTGATCGTGGCTGTAGTACAGAGGCTTGACGCCAAAACGGTCGCGCACCAGAAGTAACTGTTGCTGCCGGCTGTCCCAGATTGCAAGTGCGAACATGCCGTGCAGCCGTGTGGCAAACGATTCGCCCCAGGCGGCATAGGCCTTGAGCACCACCTCGGTGTCGCCCTCACTGCTGAAACTGAACCCCTTGTCGATCAGCTCACTGCGCAGTTCCCGGTAGTTGTAGATCGCCCCGTTGAATACCAGTACCAGGCCGCGTTCGGCATCCACCCAGGGCTGGTTGGAAGCATCGGACAGGTCGATCACCGACAGGCGCCGGTGACCAAAAGCCACCCTGCTGTCGACATAGCGGCCCTCGTGATCCGGACCACGGCGCTCCAGCCGTTTCAGCATGCGTCCCAACGCCGCCCGGTCGGGTGGACCGGCGTCCAGTTTCAATTCACCACAGATTCCACACATGTTGTTCTCTTGTCCGCAACAGTTTCCTTGTACGGCAGGACGCACCGGTGTACGGACAGTATTCCGGTTACTGTTCCGGTGGTCCTCTCGGCCTGAACGGGAAATTATACTTTAGTCTACGTCAAACAGATGGCAGGTGACAGCATGGCTCCGCCGGAGTACGGGGACTGGCTTCAGTTTTCGGATACTTCGGCGGTGGAAGGGCTCACCAGCGTCAGCGACCCGCGACGCGGCCCCGCCAGCGCGGATTCCAGGCAGCTGAGGTGCCGGACGACCTGGTTACGTCCGTTGGACTTGGCCTCGTACAATGCCTTGTCGGCGGCCCGCATCAGCTGGCTCAGGGAGCCAGCGCCGGACGCGCCACGACAGCAACTGATCCCGATGCTCACCGTGATCGGAATTTCCATGCCACGGTAATTGGCCGGTGAACGAGCCACCAGCTCGCGCAGCTTGCCGGCCAGTGCAAAACTCGACCCGGTGTCCTCTGCCACATTCAGGATCAGGAATTCCTCGCCACCAATCCGGAACAGGTAATCACTGGCCCGTGAGTTATGCTTGAGCAGCCGGGAAAAATGCACCAGCACTGCGTCACCGCCCGGATGGCCGTGGCAGTCATTGATGGCCTTGAAGTAATCCAGGTCCAGGAGAATGGCCGTCAGGTAACAGCGGTCGCGCACCACCCGGGCAAACAGCCCCGGCGCCACTTCCTGCAGGTAGCGCCGGTTATACAAGCCCGTCAGACTGTCTGTGATCGCGGTTTCCTGGAGCTTGCGATGCGCGCGCCGGACACGCGTCTGCTCGCGCCGCAGTGCATCGAGCACATCGGCAAAACGGTTTACCAGCTGGTCCATTTCGGTCCTGGACTCGGAGCGATTCATCACCGGAAGCCTGCCCTGCACCATCTCTTCAGTGATACGCATCAGTTGACTGAACGGCTTGCTGAAATTACGCACCATCAGCCAGCCCACCAGCAACACCGCCAGCGCGCCGAGCACCGAAAATGTGTAGACCCAGCGCTGGTAATGGTCCAGCAGGTTGACCAGTACTGATTCGGAGATACCGAGCCACAGGCGTGGCACTTCCGGATCGACCTTGCCGAGCGCCACCTGGCGCAGCTGGAAAGACTGGCCCCGCCCTTCCAGCACGCCCGAACGGGTATCGATCGGCATTCCCTGGTAACGTGCGTTACTGCTCCACAGGATGGAACCGTCTTTTTCAAACAGCAGCAGGTAATCACTGACCGGGTTTTCCTGCAAACCCAGCCACTGCGGACCCAGTGTCCTGGTCACTACCGTGGTGGCCAGCCGCTGGCCCTCGTACACAACCGGCGCCATCACGACCATCACCACACCTTGCGGTGAACTGAAGTAAAAATAGTCATCGCGGGACGACGCAAGGTGACGGCGCGCCTGCTCTGCAAGCTGCGGGTGCTGCCCGCCCAGCAGCACCTCGCCGCGGTCAGACAGGATCAGGCAGGCATCATGCGGCAGCGAGCTGAACTGTCGTTCAACATAAGGGACCAGGCTTTCCCGGCTGGTACCGAGTTCGAGAATAATATACAGGTATTCCTGCAGGCGCTGATCGTCCGCGATGATCGTGGCGTAGCCCTGCAGCTCATGACGTTCCGCGCGCACATCCTGTTCCCTGCGCTGCACGGCGTAGCGCAGGCGTTCTTCTGCTCCTTCCACGACGACATCCCTTGCCGCCTTGAACGACAGGGTCATCATCCCTATAAGTAAAACGATCAGCATCCCTACATAAAGCAGCAACCGCGATCTGTAGGTCATTGCATACGGGTTTCGGAGGATTCCAGTTGCAGGAGGTTATAACGTTCGGCTACGGCCTTGAATGCCGGCCCGGTCTGCACTTCGTGAATAATTTTCAGTACGTCCTCACCAGGCGTCCGGTTGGTCACCGCGGACAGGTTACGGAAAAACGGGTAGTGCTTGCTGCGCAGGTTCTCTGCCGTGGGCCGGTAGCCGTCGATACGCAGCACCTTGAGTTTGCTGTCTGCCCCGAAATCCCAGGTCGAACCGATATGGCCCAGCGCGGAACTGAAATCACTGACACGTTGCACCATGTCCGCGGCACTGCTCACGTTGAGGCGTTTCTGGCGAAATTCGGCGGCATCGGGAAGGATGGTTTTCCAGTGTCCCGGCCGTTTCTTGCAGTGCAGCCGTGTCACCAGGACGATTGGCTGGTCATTGCCGCCCACTTCTTTCCAGTTGACGATATCCCCGCGCATGATGCCACGCACCTGTTCCACCGTTAGATCGGACACCGGGTTGGCCCGGTTGACGACGATGAGCACCGGTTCCAGCGCCAGCGGATACACCAGCAGCTTTTTACTGTCCACTTCCTCCTGGCTGAGCGGGCAACAGACAAAACCGAAGGTCTCGTGCCCGGGTTCGTTCAGCATGGCGGTCCGGATACCGGCGTTACAGCCCATACCCAGGGTGGAATTGCGGCCGTGCAGTTCAATGGAACGGCCCGAGACTTTTTCCAGGTCCGCTTTCAGTGAATCGAATATCACCCACGCAAAATGCGCACCGGCACCGGTGATGATGGTGTCCGTATCCGCAGTGGCACGTCCGGCGGCAGAAGTCAGTAGCAGGGCAGCCGCGCAGATGTGCAGCAACGAAAGCAGCTTTATCTTCTTCATTAGATGATGTTCCAACCTTATTGATTCTTGTGTTAGCGAACCGTACCTGGAGGTGCCGCACAGCGTCGCACGACGGCCCTGTCGACAGTCCGTTGAGTCTATAACGACCATGCGTCAAAAATCTGAACTGTTTCACAGTTCTCCATGCTGACGGTGCTTAGTTACTGATATTTAATGAATTTAAGACCCCCCTACAGGAACCCGCGTAATTTCAGTTACCTTCCCAGTGCTGTCCGGTTAACCGGTAACCCGTGCAGATCAAAGCAGGCAACCGCCACCACCCGGCGTTTCCACCAGCAAACGGTCTCCGCTACCGACCTGCACGAGCTGTTTGGCCGCCAGCGCCCGGCCGTTCAGCCGGTTTTCACCCGGTGCGCCCGCCCCACCTCCCAGCAAGCCCCAGGGACGGTGCCGGCGCCGTTCGGTCAGCAGGGTGACCTGCGCCGGCGCCAGGAACTCGTATTCCCGGCACAGGCCGTTTCCTCCCCGGTGACGGCCGCTCCCGCCCGATCCCCTGCGCACGGCATAACGGTGAATCCGCACCGGGTAGTTACCTTCCAGTACCTCGATCGGGGTATTCAGTGTATTGGTCATGTGCGACTGCACTGCATCCAGCCCGTTGCCCTGTACGTGCGCGCCCATGCCGCCACCAATGGTTTCGTAATAATCCCAGCTGTCCCGCGCACTTCTGGCGCCCATCGCCAGGTTATTCATGGTCCCCTGGCTGGCAGCCGTCACGCGTTCAGGAACCGCCTGTGCCAGCGCACCCAGCAGCAGGTCAACAATGCGACTGCTGGTTTCGACATTCCCGGCCGCGACCGCAGCCGGTGGCCTGGCATTGACCAGGCAAGCTTCCGGTGCGCGGAGTTCGATGCGGCGAAAACTGCCCGCGCAAGCCGGCGTGCGTTCATCCATCAGGCAGCGAAAGACATAGAACACAGCCGCGGCCGTCACCGACAGCGGGCAGTTGATATTGCCGTCCACCTGTCCGGCAGTACCGGAAAAATCTACCTGCACCCGGCCCGCCACAACTGTCAGGCAGACACGCAGGGGAATATCCCGGTTACCCTGCCCGTCATCGTCCATCACGTCCTCGAACCGGTACCTACCATCCGGCAGGGATTCCAGCGTGGCACGCGCCATCCTTTCCCCGTAGTCGTTCAGCAGTTCCAGCCTCCGCAACCAGGTCTCCCCCGTCAATCCGGCCAGCAACGCCTGTACCCGCTGCACACCGGTACGGTTGGCACTGATCTGTGCGGAAAAGTCGCCTTCGGTAACCGCCCGGTTATGCGTCGCCGCGATGATGCGCTCCAGCACCTCCGGCTGTACGACTCCGGCCCTGACCAGCAGCGTCGGCGGCAGAATCAGTCCTTCCTCATCCAGGCGGCTGCCAATCGGCATGGACCCCGGACTCTCGGCACCGATATCGGCATGGTGCGCCCGGTTGGCGACAAACGCCACGCACTGCCGCTGCACAAAAACCGGTGCCAGCAGGGTGATGTCCGGAAGGTGGGTGCCGCCCCGGAAGGGGTCATTCAGCACCACCATGTCCCCTTCTGCCCAGGTTCTTTCCGCCACCAGGCCGGTCATGGCCCAGGCCATGCTGCCGAGGTGAACCGGGATATGCGCTGCTTGCGCGCAGAGCTGCCCCCGGGGGTCGAAAATCGCACAGGAATAATCCAGGCGGTCTTTTATATTGGGTGAAAAGGCAGCGCGCCGCAGCACCGCGCCCATTTCGTCACAGACCGCCGAGATACGACTGGAAAAAATACCGAGTTGAATAGCATCCATACTTTTCATTATGCCCCGAATGGGAATTGCGCGGGCCCTGCAGATTGCATTCGTACGGGACGAACCGTACACTTCGCAATCCTGAGCGAATCAGTTGGTTTCTCCACCGGCTCAATAATCAAGATCAAGACCCAATTTTTGAGGAGCAGTCAAAAATGAACCCTTTAACTTCCATCCTGGGCACCATCATATCCGGCTTTGTACTGGCCGTGATCGTCGTGGTTGCACTGGGCACATCCGGTGTCAATCCATTAGAGTTTGAAGTCTGGTTCCATGTCCTGGCGGGCGTTGTCTGGATCGGCCTGCTCTACTATTTCAACTTTGTACAGGTGCCGGCGGTTGGACAGGCACTGGCCGAAGCCGACAGCGGCGGCCCCGGCCCGGCAGCCATTAACAAGTACGTTGCGCCGCGTGCACTGCTCTGGTTCCGCTGGGGCGCGGTGGCGACCTGGCTGACCGGTGTCGGCGCGCTGCAGAACCTGGCCGAAGGCGGCGCCATGAAAGCGTTTACCCTGAGCGAAGGCTTCCAGGTCATTGGCGTCGGCGCCTGGCTGGGCACCATCATGCTGTTCAATGTCTGGGTCCTGATCTGGCCCAACCAGAAGAAAATCCTGGGCATGGTCGAAGCCACCCCGGAACAGATCGCCGGCGCCAAGAAAGTCGCCCTGATGGCCTCCCGCACCAATACGCTGCTGTCCATCCCCATGCTGATGTGCATGACCGGGCATATGCACGGCTTGCCTTTCTAGCGACTGTCTGCGCAAACCGCCGAAACCCGGCCACCGGCCGGGTTTTTTATTTGGAAAACACCCGCAGACACTATAGAATTTCGTTTTTGCTATGGCGGCTTCTCCGGAGCTGCCTTTTGTTTTTGGGGCCCCGGATGACCGAGCACCTGATGAAAACCTACCAACCGCTGCCCGTCAGTTTCACGCATGGTGAAGGTCCTTACCTGTTTGACCACTCCGGCGAACGCTACCTGGATGCCCTCAGCGGCATCGCCGTATGCGGACTGGGGCACGCCCACCCGGCAGTCAGCGAGGCCATCTGCGCCCAGTCCCGGCGCCTGCTGCACACTTCCAACCTGTACCAGATCGATCAGCAGGAACAACTGGCCGACGAATTGTGCCGGGTGGCCGCCATGGACCGCGTGTTCTTCGCCAATTCCGGCGCCGAAGCCAACGAAGCCGCACTGAAACTGGCGCGTCTCTATGGCCACGGCAAGGGCATCGACACCCCCCGGGTGATCGTAACCGAGGGCAGCTTCCACGGCCGTACCCTGGCGACCCTGACTGCGACCGGCAATCGCAGGATACAGGCCGGTTTCGAACCGCTGGTGCCCGGTTTCCTGCGTGCGCCCTACGACGAGCTGGATGCCATCCGCACCATCGCGAGCAACAGCACCGGCGTGGTTGCGGTACTGGTCGAACCCATTACCGGCGAAGGCGGTGTGCGCGTACCCGCGCCGGACTACCTGGCCGAACTGCGCGGCTTGTGCGACCGGCACGGCTGGCTGCTCATGCTGGACGAGATCCAGACCGGCATGGGACGCACGGGCCAGTGGTTTGCGCACCAGGACACGGGTATCCAGCCGGATGTCATGACCCTGGCCAAGGGCCTGGGCAACGGCGTCCCGATCGGCGCCTGCCTGGCGCGCGGTGTTGCAGCCGACATTTTCCAGCCGGGCAACCACGGTTCCACCTTTGGCGGCAACCCGCTGTCCGCAAGTGCCGCACTGGCGGTACTGCACACACTGGAGCAGGAACAGCTGGTGGCGCGGGCCGCGCAGCTGGGGGCACGTATGCGGGCACAGCTCGAACAACGCCTGGCTACGCTCGACGGGGTCATCAGCATCCGTGGCAAGGGGCTGATGCTGGGTATAGAACTGAACCGCCCGTGCGGCGAACTGGTGGCGCAGGCATTGCAGCGCAGGCTGCTGATCAACGTAACATCGGCTACGGTGGTGCGCCTGTTGCCACCACTGATCCTGACGGATGAACAGGCCGACCACATCTGCTCGACGGTATGCGAGCTCATCGAACGATTTCTGGAAGCCTCCCCATGAGTACACGACACTTCCTGACCCTGATGGACCTGTCCGTCGATGAACTGCACCAGCTCATCGAACGCGCGATGGAACTCAAGCACCTGCAACGCCAGGGGAAGATACACGAATCCCTGAAGAACCGGGTGCTGGCCATGGTCTTTGAAAAATCGTCCACCCGCACCCGGGTTTCCTTCGAAACCGGCATGGTGCAACTGGGCGGGCACGCCATGTTCCTGTCCCCCAGGGATACCCAGTTCGGACGCGGTGAACCCATCGAGGACAGCGCCCGGGTGCTGTCCCGCATGGTGGACGCCATCATGATACGCACCTTCGAGCACGAAAAAATTGAACGCTTTGCCGAATATTCTTCCGCGCCGGTCATCAATGCGCTGACCGACCTGTACCATCCCTGCCAGTTACTGGCCGACATGCAGACCTGGTTCGAACAGCGCGGGGATATCCGGGGCGCGACGGTAAGCTTTATCGGTGACGGCAATAACATGTGCCATTCCTATGTCAACGCTGCGCGGCAGTTTGACTTCAGGCTGCATATCGCAACGCCGGCATCCTACCGGCCGGACGCAGACATCGTCGCCGCCGCGGGCGACCGCGTCAAGCTGTTTGAACAACCCCTGGAAGCGGCCAGGGGCGCCGACCTGGTAGTGACCGACGTGTGGGCGAGCATGGGCCAGGAGGAAGAGCAAAGCGAACGCCAGAAGGAGTTCGCCGCATTCCAGGTCAACCGGGAGCTGATGGACCAGGCTGCCGGGGACGCACTGTTCATGCATTGCCTGCCCGCACACCGTGGTGAAGAAGTCACCGCGGAGATTATCGATGACCCGAAAAGCGTGGTATGGGATGAAGCAGAGAACCGCCTGCACGCCCAGAAAGCGCTGCTCGAATTCCTGATGGTGTAAGCCGCCCTACTCTTCGGACTGCTGATCCACCCGGGTGTGGCGAACGTCCTTGCCCTTGACCAGGTAGATCACGTATTCACAGATATTGGTGGCGCGGTCACCGATGCGCTCTATGGCCCGGGCGGCAAACATGGCCTGCAGGATGCTCGGAATGGAACGCGGGTCTTCCATCATGTAGGTCATCAGCTCGCGCATCAGCGAATCGTACTCGCTGTCCACGCGGCGGTCCTCGCTCCAGATCTCAACCGCCTTGTCCGTATCCAGGTGCGCAAAGGCATCCAGCGCCCCGTGCACCATGCCGCGCACGTGCTGGCCGAGGTTGTGTATCTGGGTAAACAGGCGCGCCGCGTGCTCCTGGCCCGCCAGGCGGCTGGCCATGCGCGCGATGCGCTCGGCCTCGTCACCGATGCGTTCCAGGTCAGTGATGGTTTTTATGACCGCAACGATCAGGCGCAGATCACTGGCGGCGGGCTGACGCCGGGCCAGCACATTGTTGCACTCTTCGTCGATTGAGACCTCCATGGCATTCACCTGGTAGTCATTCTCGATGATCGCGGTTGCGATGGCTGCATCTCTTTTTTCCAGCGACTCCATGGCTCCCTGGATCTGCTGCTCGACCAGACCACCCATGGCCAGCACGCGGTTGCGTATATCTTCCAGTTCCTCGTTATACCGCCTGGAAATATGTTGCCCGATATTCAGGTTTTCCATCTGCAGACTCCCTGGTAGTCCTTTAGCCGTAACGACCGGTTATGTAGTCTTCCGTCATTTTCTCTGACGGGTTGGTGAAAATCTTGTTGGTCGAATCATGCTCTATCATCCTGCCCATGTACATGAACGCCGTGTAATCCGACACGCGCGCAGCCTGCTGCATATTATGGGTTACGATCACGATCGTATACTTTTCCTTCAGTTCATCGATCAGTTCCTCGATCTTGAGTGTCGATATCGGGTCCAGCGCGGAAGCAGGTTCATCCAGCAGCAGCACTTCGGGTTCAACGGCGATGGCACGTGCGATCACCAGGCGCTGTTGCTGCCCACCCGACATACCCAGCGCATTCTGGTGCAGGCGTGACTTGACCTCGTCCCACAGGGCTGCGCCGCGCAAGGCTTTTTCAACCACTTCGTCCAGGGTACGACGACTCTTTATGCCCTGCAGACGCAAGCCGTAGGCAACATTCTCGTAAATACTCTTGGGGAACGGGTTGGGCTTCTGGAACACCATGCCCACCCGCTGGCGCAAACGGGCCACCTGCACTGCGGGTGCGTATATATTCTCTCCGTCCAGCCGGATACTGCCCTCGATACGCACACTGTCGACCAGGTCGTTCATGCGATTGAAACAGCGCAACAGGGTGGATTTTCCGCAACCACTGGGGCCGATAAAGGCCGACACCCGCCGACGCGGGATACGCAGGTTGATGTTGTCCAGCGCCTGCGCCTCTCCGTAGTACAGATTGAGATCGCTGACTTCAAGACAGATGTCCTGTGCACCGGCATCGTCTGCGCGCACCCGGTCTTCAGGTATCCCGGCATCGATACGCCGTATATTTTCCATGTTCATACTCCGCTAAACAGGCCTTACTGCTCCAGTGAGCGGTAACGCTCACGCAGACGGTTGCGAATGGCAATCGCCGCCAGGTTGAGCAGCACGATCACGACCACCAGCAGCAGGGCCGTGGCAAAAACCAGCGGCCGTGCCGCCTCGACATTGGGGCTCTGGAAGCCGACATCGTAGATGTGAAAACCCAGGTGCATGAACTTGCGGTCCAGGTGGATAAAGGGTGCATTACCGTCCACTGGTAACGCCGGCGCCAGTTTCACCACGCCCACCAGCATCAGCGGTGCAACCTCACCCGCAGCGCGCGCCACCGCCAGGATCACACCGGTCATCATGGCCGGGCTGGCCATGGGCAGCACCGTGCGCCACAGGGTCTCCGCCCGGGTGGCGCCCAGCGCCAGGCTGCCTTCGCGAATAGAGGCCGGTATCCGCGACAGGCCTTCCTCGGTCGCGACGATGACCACGGGCACCGTCAACAGCGCCAGCGTCAGGGATGCCCACAGCAGCCCCGGGGTACCGAAGGTCGGTGCCGGCAGGGCTTCCGGAAAGAACAGCCGGTCGATACTCCCGCCCAGGAAATACACAAAAAACCCCAGTCCGAACACCCCGTACACAATGGACGGTACCCCCGCCAGGTTGTTCACGGCGATGCGTATCAGGCGGGTGAGCGGACCCTGCTTCGCATATTCGCGCAGGTACACGGCAGCGACGACACCAAAGGGGGTCACCAGTACCGACATCAGCAGCACCATCATGACCGTGCCGAAAATAGCCGGAAAGATCCCGCCCTCGGTGTTGGCCTCGCGCGGGTCCGCGCTGACAAACTCCCACAACTTGGCCAGGTAGAAAGCCAGCTTGTCGGTCAGTTGCATGGCGTTGGGTTGATAGGCGCGCACAATACCCGCCAGCGGAATATCAACCTTGCGCCCTCCCATCACCGTCATGGTGACCGTATCGCGCCGCAGCTTGCGGTACAGCTCGTCCAGGTTCTGATGCAGTCCGCTGAACTTCGCCTGCAGGGTTTTGCGCTGCTGCCCGATTTTCGCCAGCGCTTCGGGCGTATCTTCACCCTCCAGCTCCAGCTTGCGTTTTTGCAGGCGCAACCGTTCGATGCGGTAGTTGATCGATCCGATCTCGCCTTTTTCCAGCCGGCGTATCCTGGCCCGCAGTTTCTCCACGTACTCCAGTCCCTGCTGCAGTTCCTGCCAGGCGGCCTCACCCTGCGCGACCTGCTTGCCGTTGCGCTGCAGGGACTGGATGAAACCGTAAAAGTCGCCCCATTCGAGGCGTTCCAGCACCACCAATGGCTGAGGCAGGGAGCGTGCTTCGATATCGTCCGCCAGGATCCAGCGGAAATCCAGGCCGGAAGTATCCCGGTTGGCGGTCTTCAGCAGATAACGCTCAACCGTACCCTCGACATTTTCAGCGATGGTTTCCCCGGCGTCGCGCAGGTGTTCGACACTGACCTGTTCCTTCTCGCGGATCTGGCCGAGCAACTGCTGTAGCTCTCCATCGGGCGCACGGTACTGCAATTCCCACACGGGTGACGGCCAGAAATGGCCCAGCCCGTTGATCGCGATCAACAGCAACAGGCCCAGCACCATGGTGAGACTGGCTGCCACCGCGGCGGCGGTAAGCCATATCCAGGGGGCACCGCTGTTTGCCCAGTATCTGAAGGTGATGGTCATGGCTCAGCCTTAAAGACTACTGTACTTTTCACGCAGGCGCTGCCGGACGATTTCAGCACCGGTATTGAACACAAAAGTAAAGACAAACAGCACCAGGGCGGCCAGGAACAGCACCCGGTAGTGGGTACTGCCCACCTCCGACTCCGGCATTTCCACGGCGATGTTGGCCGACAGGGTCCGCATGCCTTCAAAGATATTCATATCCATTACCGGTGTATTACCGGTTGCCATCAGAACGATCATGGTCTCCCCGACGGCACGCCCCACTCCCATCATGATGCCGGAGAAAATGCCCGGGCTGGCCGTCAGCAGGACGACCCGGACCAGCGACTGCCAGGGTGTGGCACCCAGCGCCAGCGAACCATAGGTCAGGTATTTCGGTACACTGAATATCGCGTCCTCGGCGATGGAAAAAATGGTCGGAATCACGGCGAAGCCCATCGCCATACCGACCACCAGTGAATTGCGCTGATCGAAACCGATCCCCATCTCGTGCTGCAGCCAACCCGGCATGTCTCCGCCGAACAACCACTGCTCCAGCAGCGGGCTGAGACCCAGGGACAGGGCGCCGGCACCGACCACCACCGGCACCAGCAGGGCGGCCTCCCAGCCATCGGGCACAAAGCGGCGCAGCGCCACCGGCAGGCAACTCCACAGGAACGCTACCAGCAGGACCAGCAGCGGCATCAGCAACAACAGGGCAAACACCCCCGGCAGGTGTGTCTCCACCAGCGGGGCCAGCCACAGGCCGGCCAGGAACCCCAGGATGACCGTCGGCAGGGCCTCCATGATTTCGATCGTGGGCTTGACCAGCTGGCGCATTTTCGGCGCCATGAAATAGGCCGTGAACACCGCACCCATGATGGACAGGGGTATGGCGAACAGCATGGCATAGAAGGCCGCTTTAAGGGTGCCGAAGGTCAGGGGGGTGAGACTGAACTTGGGCTCGAAATCATTACTCGATGCCGAGGACTGCCAGATGTACTCCGGGTGATCGTAGCCTTCGTACCAGACTTTCGACCACAGCGAACTCCAGGACAGCTCCGGGTATTCGTTGCGGATGTACCAGAAGTGCAGTTGGCCGTCATCATCCAGCGCCCACAGGGCATTGGCGCGTGGTGCAATCGCCATCTGCACGATGGCGGAATCCGCAACCTTCTGCTGCAGGAGTTGCGTGTGGGCCGTCGCGTGGTAGGCGGTGATATCACCCTGGCGGTTACCGGCATAGAATCCCTTGCGGCTGTATTCAGCGACCAGCGAACGCAATTCGCCGCTGGTATCGAAGCTGCGGATCTTTTCCAGGTGACGCCCGCCCTCCTCGTTGCGCACCGAGAACCACTGGTTGATTACGCCATCGTCACCGGCCACCATGATGGATGCCCCGCCGGCCAGCAGCGTGGCTGCCCGCACCTTGACACCCGGCGCGGTAATACTCAGCTGCTCCACCAGGCGGGGCTGTGAAAGATCGGTGACGTTGAACCAGGCCAGCTTGCCGGCACGACTGATCACATAAAGATCGCTCTGCACCGGGTCGACCAGCAGTGCCCGTATGTCCTGCAGGTCCGTATTGCCGCTGCTGCGCTCGAACGCGAAAGTTGACTCGTCCTCAAGCAGAGACTCCTCCGGTGTGGCGCGCACCACGGACAGCATGCCGTTCTTGCTCCAGCCCACCAGGGTGAACACCCCTTCCTCCTCCTGCACCGCTATCCTGGCCAGGGCGGAATGTTCACTGGCGACATCGACCAGGGCGGTACCCAGCGGGTAATCAAGTTGCGGGGTAATGACACGCCGGTCATCCGGGTAGGTCACCTTGTAGTGCTGCCGAACCACCAGCGCCTGGCCGTTACTCA
Organism: Thiohalobacter sp.; assembly: GCA_026984515.1. Lineage (GTDB taxonomy): Bacteria > Pseudomonadota > Gammaproteobacteria > DSM-19610 > DSM-19610 > Thiogranum. Next base: position 44,859 of record JALSRZ010000114.1, read on the forward strand.
GCCCCAGCGCCACGACGCCGGAAGCCGGTCGCGCCGCCGAAAAACTGACGACCTGGACACCCTTCGGAACCGGTAACCACAGCTGCCTGACCAGCGCGCCATCACGGGTGGAAATGAATCGTACCGTCCCGTCGCGCGCAAACACCGCGCCCATTTCAGCCTGTTCCTCGATCGCCAGGTGGAGGACCGGCGCATCGGCCGGAACCGCGTACACCGCACTCTCATTCATCTCCGGCGTCTCGCCCAGGGGCGCCACCACGTAAACAAGGTATATAAATATCAACAGGATAGAAAGGATTACCGAGATACCGCCGGCTGCTACCATGTAACGGGCCAAACGGTCCTTCAGCAGCCGCAGCCGCAGGTGTGCGCCGTGTTTTCCGTAAGCAAGTGCAGCAGGCTCTGACATATCCAGCATATCGTACCCGGCCAATATGACGTTTGTGTGACAACCGGCCCGGCGCGTTTTTCGCGCCGCTGGCACTGAACTTGCTTGAGTAGGGTCAACCAACAACCGCACCCAAACCACGTGCCAGAGAGGAAATGCCAATGGGCGTTGAACACCGATGGAGTTCTCGTAAAGAGATCAATATAGACGTAAACCTGTACTACCCACCGGTCGGTATGATTAACGGCAAGACCCGCAATGTGAGTCTCGAGGGTATGTATGTCGATGTAGAAGGGGTTCGTATACCGACCCAGGCGAGGCTGGAAATCTGCTTTACCGCAGACGTGCGCGGCAAACCGGTCGAGCACCGCCTGCCCGCCTACGTGGTACACGGCAACGATGGCGGCATTGGCCTGATGTTACAGCATGTCGGCTACCGGGAATTCGATGCCCTGCGTTACATGCTGAATGCCGCCTGAGCAGCAGTTTCCGCCCGGCACAAAAACCCCCGCACCAGGCGGGGGTCGCATCCAGCTTGCAGTGGCAGGCTTACTGCAGCCTGGCCAGTTCCTTGTCCGCCACCTTCAAGGGCAGGGGGATATAGCCGTCCTTGACCACGGTCATCTGGCCGGACTTCGACAACACCATCTTCAGGAACTCGCGTTCCAGCGGCGGCAACGGTTTGTTGGGTTGCTTGTTGACGTAGATATACAGAAAGCGGGCCAGCGGATAATGGCCACTGATGGCGTTGTCCGGGGTAGCGGCAACAAAAGGTTTACCCGCCTCTTTCGCCAGGGGAACCGTTCGCACACCCGAGGTTTTGTAACCGATCCCGGAATAACCGATACCGTTGAGTGAGGCGGACACCGACTGCACCACCGACGCGGAACCGGGCTGCTCATTTACATTATTCCTGTAATCGCCCTTGCACAACGCCTTTTTCTTGAAATACCCGTAGGTACCGGAAACCGAGTTGCGGCCGTAAAGCTGAATGGAACGCGTTTTCCAGGCGCCTTCCAGGCCCAGCGCGCCCCAGGTATTGATCGCATCCGGGTAGCCGCACTTGCGGGTCGAGGAAAATACCGCGTCCACCTGCGGAATGGTCATGCCCTTGATCGGGTTGTCCTTGTGTACGAATACCGCCAGCGCATCAATGGCGACACGGATGCGTGTCGGCTTGTAACCGTAACGACGTTCGAAGGCCTCTATTTCCTTGTCTTTCATCTTGCGGCTCATCGGCCCCAGGTTGGAAGTACCTTCGGTCAACGCAGGCGGCGCCGTCGAGGAACCGGCAGCCTGTATCTGGATATTCACGTTGGGGTAGTTGCGCTTGAACTCTTCCGCCCACAGGGTCATCAGGTTGGCCAGGGTATCCGATCCCACACTGGACAGGTTACCGGATACACCGCTGGCGCGGCTGTAGTCGGCGAGGCCGGCATCTACTTTCGAATCCGCCATAGCGTGACCGCTCAGCACCAGGGTAAAAGACAGGGCGCCTGCCAGCAGGCCGGGTATACAGGGTTTCATCGGGTACTCTCCTCAATAAAGCGTATGTACAAAAAATCGCAGCGTGTTACCGGGAAGAGATACTATGCCCGGAATATTACGGCTGTATGACATTTTCCGGCCGGTTGTTCGCGCCGGGGCCACGCCGGTCGCGTTATGCCTGTCGAATTACGCTGACGCCAATCCGACCCGTAAAATCCGGCGAACGTCCTGTCAGGACCCTGTTCTGCCGGTTCGGCCAAAGCGTGGAGTTATGCCGTTCAGGCAGTTCGGGCTAGTGACCGCACTCGACGTGA
>JALSRZ010000115.1 GCA_026984515.1 Thiohalobacter sp.
ACATCCCTATCGATCGACGGTTTCAGGAACATCGAACCGACCAGACTCCATTTCTCACCCCGACTTAATCTGTTTGTTGGTGAGAATGCCGCAGGAAAAACCAGTCTGCTTGAAGCTCTGTACGTGCTGGCAAGAGCGCGTTCCTTTCGTACCCGGGATCTGGACAGGACCATACAAACCGGACAGGCAGGATTTCAGCTGGTAGCCACGGTGTGCAGCGCTGGAGTGCGCGAGATTCCTGTCGGAATGCGCCGTTTTGAAAAAAAACTGGTTGCCCGCGTCGACAGCCGGCCAGTGAAGCGGCTTTCAGAACTGGCAGCTCTGTTCCCGGTGCAGTGGCTGGGTGGTAATTTGCATCGCCTGATCGAGGAAGGACCGGCATACCGGCGGCATTATCTCGACTGGGGATTGTTTCACGTGGAACAGGCCTACCTGGTGGAGTGGAAAAGATTCCAGCGCCTGTTGAAACAACGTAACGCTGCACTGAGAAAAAATGCTTCCGCACAGGAGATATGCGCCTGGGACAGTGAACTGGCCGCCAGCGGGGAGGAACTGCACCGGATGCGCGCGGCGTATGTGCTGGAACTGGAAGCACGCGTATCCACCATTAGCGCAGATCTGCTGGATACCGGTTCTGAACTGGAGATTGGCTACCGAAGCGGCTGGTCCAGGGAGAAAACGTTTCGTGAGTCGCTGCAAAGCGGGTTGTCCAGGGACCGGGAACTGGGATATACCCGGTCGGGACCACAAAGGGCGGAACTGGTCTTTCAGTACCAACAGCGGCCCCTGACGGAGCGATTTTCACGCGGGCAGTTAAAACTGTTTGTAACGGCCCTGAAGGTGGCACAGGCACAGCTGCTGAAGCATGAAGCGGGGCAGGTCAGCCTGTTTCTAATGGATGATCTCGGTGCAGAGCTCGACGAGGATAACCAGTTGCGCGTTCTGGGACTGTTGCGATCGATCGGGGCCCAGGTTTTCGTTACCGCTATTCATACTGTGGAAAAGGCTGGATGGCAGTCGGAAAACATCGGTCGGTTTCACGTGAAACACGGCGTTATTACAGAGATGGTATAATCTTTCGACACCTTCCGGACGTGATTCCCTATGAGCGATACACCCAGTTACGATTCCTCGAATATCAAGGTTCTTAAAGGGCTTGAGGCCGTTCGCAAGCGGCCTGGCATGTATATTGGCGATACCGACGACGGTACCGGGCTTCACCACATGGTATTTGAGGTCGTCGATAATTCCATCGATGAAGCGCTGGCTAACTATTGTTCGGAGATCACCGTTACGCTCCACAGCGATAATTCAGTCACCATAACGGACGATGGCCGCGGTATTCCGGTGGATATCCATCCTGAAGAGGGTCGGTCCGCTGCAGAAGTCATCATGACCGTGTTGCATGCCGGCGGTAAATTCGATGATAACTCCTACAAGGTTTCGGGTGGATTGCACGGTGTCGGTATTTCTGTGGTCAACGCCTTGTCCGAAAACCTGAAACTGACCATTCGCCGGGATGGCAAGGTTCACTACCAGGAGTATGTGCTGGGTGAACCAAGGGAACCGCTCAAGGCGCTTGGTGATACCGATCAGACGGGCACGGAAATTCGCTTCAAGCCCAGCCCGGACATTTTCACCGATACCGAATTTCACTATGACATTCTCTCCAAACGCTTGAGAGAGCTGTCTTTTCTTAATTCCGGTGTGCGTATAAAACTGACCGATGAACGCACCGACAAGCAGGATATTTTCGAATACCAGGGCGGAATACGGGCCTTTGTCGAGCACCTGAACCGCAACAAGACGCCGTTACACCCCAACGTTTTTTACTTCACCGGCCAGAAGGACGGGGTAGGTGTCGAAGTGGCCATGCAGTGGAATGATTCCTACCAGGAAAATATTTTCTGCTTCACCAACAATATTCCGCAGCTGGATGGCGGTACGCACCTGGCCGGTTTTCGCGCCGCCCTGACGCGCACCCTGAACCAGTACATGGAGAAGCAGGTAACCAAAAAGAACAAGGTCAATACCACCGGCGACGATGCCAGGGAAGGGTTGACTGCGGTGCTTTCCGTAAAGGTGCCCGATCCCAAGTTTTCTTCACAGACCAAGGACAAACTCGTATCGTCCGAAGTGAAGGGGATTGTTGAATCCACGGTCTCTGACAAGCTTGAAAGCTATCTACTTGAAAATCCAACAGATTCCAAGTCGATCATTGCAAAAATAGTAGAAGCGGCCATGGCGCGCGAGGCTGCGCGCAAGGCGCGGGAAATGACGCGCCGTAAGGGCGCGCTGGATATTGCCGGCTTGCCCGGCAAACTGGCGGACTGCCAGGAACGTGACCCTGCACAGTGCGAACTGTACCTGGTGGAGGGCGATTCCGCCGGCGGTTCGGCCAAACAGGGCAGAGACCGGCGCACGCAGGCGATCCTGCCACTGAAGGGGAAAATCCTGAACGTCGAAAAAGCGCGTTTTGACAAAATGCTTTCTTCGGTAGAGGTGGGAACGCTGATCACCGCGCTCGGCTGTGGAATCGGGCGGGATGAGTTCAATATCGAAAAGTTGCGCTATCACCGCATCATTATCATGACGGATGCCGATGTAGACGGCTCCCACATTCGCACGCTGTTGCTGACCTTCTTTTACCGCCAGATGCGCGAACTGATTGAACAGGGTTATGTGTATATTGCCCAGCCACCCCTGTACAAGGCCAAAAAAGGCAAGCAAGAACAATATGTTAAGGATGATACCGCGCTGCAGGAATACCTGATGCAGGCGGCAATGGATAAAGCCAGCCTGTTTGTCAGCGAAGGCGCCCCGGCCCTGACCGGTCCCGGACTGGAAAACCTGGTAAAACAGTACATGGCCGTCATGGCATCGATACAGCGACTCGCGCGCCGCTATAACGCGATTGCGCTGGAGAAGATCCTGTACATGCCGGCGCTGGAAGAAGTCGACCTGCACGACATGGCCAGGATCCAGGCCTGGTGTGCCGAGTTGCAGGAACGCATCAACAGCGACCAGAAAGCCGGAGAGCGTTATGCGGTTACGCTGGACCGGGACGAGGAACACGAAGGTTTCAGGATTCGCGTGGGTCGCATGACGCACGGCATCATTTCCAGTGAACAACAGATTCCGAGCGAATTTTTTGCCAGTGCGGAGTACGGACGCATGGTGGCGCTGGGTGAACAACTCGACGGACTGCTGGGGGAAGGTGCTTTCGTACAGCGTGGTGAAAAACAGAAGCCGGTGAACAGTTTTAAGCAGGTGATGGCCTGGCTTATGGAAGAAGCGAAGCGCGGGCAGCATATCCAGCGTTACAAGGGGCTGGGTGAAATGAACCCGGAACAGTTGTGGGAGACCACCATGAATCCCGATTCGCGGCGCATGCTACAGGTGCAGATCGAGGATGCGGTGGCTGCAGATGAAATCTTCACCACCCTGATGGGTGACCAGGTCGAACCACGGCGTGATTTTATCGAAAGCAACGCGCTTTCTGTTTCCAATCTCGACGTCTGAAGTACACGGCTTACACCGGTACGAGATTGCCGCGCCTGGTTCGCAATGACGGGCACCCCGGACACGGAACCGGTATCACCCGGTCAGGACACGCAGAACCTGCCATCCCTGGCCGCTCGACTGCCGCATCCCTGCGGCAGACGGTCCTGACCGGGTGATCCGGTCCCATGCCCTCACCTGCAGGCTCGCTCCAAAGTTAACGGGACAGCAGTGTGTCAGGGTTTACCTGAACTGATCGGCTGGATACCTCAGGCAGGCGCCCGGGGTCAGGTGCCGGTTTTCAGCGTAGTAATCCTGTCCATCTGCGCTTCTATCCAGTGCTCCGCTTCGGACAGTATTTCCTGCGCGGACCTGTTTCTGGTTGCAATGGGCGGACCGATGCGAATCTTTATGGTACCCGGTCGTTTTATAAAACTGCGCCGCGGCCAGTATTCACCGGCATTGTGTGCAATGGGTGTTACATCTGCACCGGTACGCTCTGCCAGTATCGCGCCGCCAATGCGATAACGCCCTTTGCTGCCGGGTGCGGTCCGGGTTCCTTCAGGAAAAATAACGATCCAGTTCCCTGCATCCAGGCGTTCCTGCCCCTGCGTTACCAGTTGATCGATGGCTTTTCTGCCGGCACCGCGGTCAAGCGCGATGGGGTGCATCATGTACATGCCCCAACCGAAGACAGGTACCCACAGCAGTTCACGCTTGATGACCCAGGACTGTTTCCTGAACCAGAAATTCAGTATCAGGGTTTCCCAGGTCGACTGGTGCTTGGCAAAAATAATCCCTGCCTTGTCCGGAATGTTTTCCGTGCCTTGCACTTCATAGTCCAGCTTGCAGCTCACCCGCAGCCACCATATGGTGGCCTCCGACCAGCCACGCGTGAGTGTAAAACGTTTCTCCAGCGGGAACGGAAAACTCAGTACCAGCAGCAGGGCGAACACCAGTGTGAAGGTTGCAAAGCCCAGCCAGAAAATAAAGGAGCGCAGGTAAAGAACTGCACCAGCGGGTTGTTGTTCCACCATGCTCAAGACCCGGGCGTGTCCTGCTTCATATTGCGGAACTCGGATACGCGAATGCGCCCGTTGACCATGCGGGATTCGCGCTGCATGAGTCGATCCATTTTTTTCCAGAAGGCATCACGCAGATCAAAATCTGCGGCAATGGCTGTACCGACAATCAGGATGAACAGGTCAGCCACTTCTTCGGCAAGCTCATCGCGGCTCTTGCCCTTGGTTACGCAGGCAGAGATTTCTCCCAGCTCTTCCGCCATCAGTGCCAGGCGATACGTCATTTCCTCGCCACCGGTATTTTTAAAATCATGCTTGTCGTGAAACGACTGCACGGCGTCCAGCATGGCCTGGTAGGAATCCCGGTCTGTCATCAGTTCCCTCAGCTCTGTAAACGTGAAAGATCGGCAACCCGGAGAAACAGACGCCCAAGGCGTTGTAACAGGGCAAGCCGGTTGGTACGCAGACGGTCATCTTCCACCATGACCATCACCTGGTCGAAAAAGGTATCAACGTTTGCGCGCAGGCCGGCCAGCTGTTTGAGCGCCGGTGTGTAGTCGCCCGCTTCCAGCAAGGGCGCAACACTGGCGCTGAGTTGTTCCAGCTGTTCGGCCAGCTGCTTTTCAGCCGGGTCGACCAGGAGGTCCTTGTCCACCTGCCCGGGTATACGCTGTTCGGTCTTTTTCAGAATGTTGGCGATACGCTTGTTGGCAGCGGCCAGGCTTTCCGCCTCAGGCAGCTGGCGGAATGCCTGGCAGGCGCGTACGCGCCGGTCAAAATCCAGCAGCCGTACCGGGCGGGTTGCCAGCACGGCATCGATCAGGTCGACCCGGATACCCGTGTCCTGGTAATAGGCGCGCAGGCGATCCATCACGTAGTTGAATACCGCGGCGGTGACCGATGCGGCATTCAGTGCCGGGTCAAAGCCTGCAGCGGCTTCATCCAGCAAGGCTTCAAGGTCAATATCCAGCTCCCGCTCGATGCATAAGCGGACCAGGCCGAGGGATGCACGCCGCAGTGCAAAGGGGTCCTTGACTCCGCTGGGTTGCTGTCCTATGGCAAAAATACCGGTCAGGCTGTCGAGCCGGTCGGCGATGGCCAGTGCCTGGCCTTCCCGGCTGTCCGGCAGGGCATCGCCGGCGAAGCGTGGCCGGTAGTGTTCCTCGATGGCGGTTGCGACCGCATCGGGTTCACCGTCGTGACTGGCGTAATAACGCCCCATGATGCCCTGCAGTTCGGGAAATTCGTACACCATACTGGTAAGCAGGTCACATTTGCACAGGCGTGCAGCACGTTTGGCCCGGACTGCATTGCCGCCGATTTGTTCAGCGATGGCAGCGGCCAGTTTTGCCACCCGTTCCTGCTTGTCGTACAGGGAACCGAGTTTCTCCTGGAAGACCATGCTGCGCAGGCCGTCGGCACGCTGCTCCAGGGTTTGTTTGCGGTCCTGGTCCCAGAAAAATGCGGCGTCCGCCAGGCGCGGACGTATGACGCGTTCATTGCCGGCCTGGATCTGTCGCGGATCCTTGCTGACCAGGTTGGCAACGGTAATAAAATTCGCCATCAGGTGTCCGTCCCCGTCGATCACGGGGAAATATTTCTGGTGATCCTGCATGCTGGATATCAGCGCCTCCGACGGGACCTGCAGAAAGGCTTCATCGAAGCGGCCGGAAATGGCCACCGGCCATTCCACCAGCGCGGTGACTTCGTTCAGCAGATCATCATCGATGACCGCCTGGCCACCCAGTTTTTCGGCCTGCTCCAGCACCTGGGCCCGGATAGCCTCGCGGCGCAGCGAATAATCCGCCAGTACATACCCTTCGGATTCCAGTATGGGGAGATAGGCTTCGGGCTCAGCAAGGTAGATGGGGTCCGGGTGATGGAAGCGGTGGCCACGGGTATAGCGGTCTGCCTGTATGCCGAGGATTTTCACATCGATGATCTCATCACCAAACAGCAATACCACCCAGTGCACCGGGCGTACGAATTCTTCACTGCGGTCACCCCAGCGCATGCGCCGGGGAATCGGCAGATCGGCCAGCGCCTGGCGCACGATGCCGGGTATCAGCCCGGCCGTTGCTTCGCCCTTTACCGTGGCGCGGAAAGACAGCCAGCTGCCCTTCGCGGTTTCCTGCTGGTCCAGTTGTTCGACGGCCACACCGCAGGATTTCGCGAAACCAAGGGCTGCCTGCGTGGGGCAGCCGTCGTCGTCGAACGCGGCAGCCAGTGCCGGACCGCGGCGCACTGTTTCGCGGTCTGCCTGTGCCGGTGGCAGTTGCCTGATCAGCAGTGCGAGCCGGCGCGGGGCTGCGTAGGCGATGATCCCCCGGGGTTCCAGCGAGGCGTCCTGTAATCCTTTTTCCACACCCGCGGCAAAGGCAGAGGACAGTTTGCGCAAGGCTTTGGGTGGCAGCTCCTCGGTACCGATTTCTATCAGCAGGTCGCGGGGTTCGTTCATGCGGACGTCTCCCGGGGCAGCATCGGGAAGCCCAGTGATTCGCGACGTTCGTAGTAGGCCTGGGCAACGGCTCTCGCCAGCGCACGCACGCGCAGAATGAAACGCTGTCGTTCGGTAACGGAAATGGCGCTGCGCGCGTCCAGCAGGTTAAAGGTGTGCGAAGCTTTCAGCATCAGCTCATACGCGGGCAGCGGCAGGCCGGCCTCGATCAGCGCCTGGCTGTCCGTTTCGCAGCTGTCGAACCAGTGAAACAGCTCCCTGGTATTGGCGTGTTCGAAATTGAAGGCCGACATCTCCACTTCATTCTGGTGAAACACATCGCCGTACAGCACACGGCCCTGTGGCCCTTCGGTCCATACCAGGTCGAACACGCTTTCCACGCCCTGCAGGTACATGGCAATGCGTTCCAGCCCGTAGGTGATTTCACCGCTCACCGGCCGGCAGTCCAGGCCACCGACCTGCTGGAAATAGGTGAACTGGGTAACTTCCATGCCGTTCAGCCAGATCTCCCAGCCGAGCCCCCAGGCACCCAGCGTGGGGGATTCCCAGTTGTCCTCGACAAACCGGATATCGTGCACCAGGGGATCGATACCCAGTTCCTTCAGCGAATCCAGGTACAGCTGCTGGATGTTGTCCGGGCTGGGCTTCAGTAATACCTGGAACTGGTAATAGTGCTGCAGGCGGTTGGGGTTCTCGCCATAGCGGCCGTCAGTGGGGCGCCGCGAAGGTTGCACATAGGCGGTACGCCAGGGTTCCGGTCCGATGGAGCGCAGGAAGGTCGCCGGGTGGAAGGTGCCGGCGCCGACTTCCATATCGTAGGGTTGCAGGATCACGCAGCCCTGGCGCGACCAGTAGGCCTGCAGTGCGAGGATCAGGCCCTGGAAGGTAGTGGTCGGAGATGTCGTCGTGGTGGTCAAGATACGTGGTCTGTCATTTGCTTTCAGGGAAGCCGCGCAGTATAGCTTGAGCCGTGCACAGGATGTAGCGCAGAGCGGATAAATTCAGCTAATTTAAGGATCTAAGCTTCAAGAAGTATAATTTATCGGCCGATAAACTTTGTGAGGGAACGTATACCGAGGTGCAGTATGAAGTCGCTGGTTTTACAACCGACTGAGGTTGCCCAATGGCACGCGCTGGTCTCTGAAGCGCAGCTTGCCAGTCATCGTAATCTTGAGGAAGGACTTGAATCCTATCTGGTTTTTCTGTTGATGCGGTTTGCCGACCGGCCTGAGCTGGCGCGCAGGATCATGGCACTGGAATTTTTGCGGGCACAGCAGGAGCCAGGCCAGAAAACCGAACGGTTGCGCGACGTTGGCGACCAATGCCTGCTTTTTTCCGGACTTTTCCCGCAAATCGCGGAACGCAGACAGGTCAAGGTAAGCTATTTTGTAGCCTTGGGGCGCAGCGCCTACGACCAGCTGGCGTCGATCGTCGACCGGCAAAGTGACCAGCTCTATACCCGTCTGACACAGGCCTTCGTGGGCATCATGGATGTCCTGCACGCCATGCGCGGTCTTTCCGGCCAGCCGGTACTCGATCCGCTGGCGGCAGCCGAACTGTGGGCAGAGACCGGCAGTCAGAGTGCGTACCATGCGATCGCTCCGGAAAGCGGGGCTGTGCCCGGGCGGTTTTCCAGGCGCTCGCACTGAATTACCCTGTAAAGTTTCAAACAATGAGGCAGCCTGCATAGGCTACAATGGGCGTTTGCATTCAGGCGCTGTTCCGCAACGATCATGAGCGTACCACGTAAAGCCGTGGCCCTGATATCCGGTGGCCTGGATTCCCTGCTGGCCGCAAAGGTCATCCAGGAGCAGGGTATCCACGTAGAGGGCATCAACTTCTATACCGGCTTCTGCGTGGAAGGCCACACCCATGCGATCCGCAAAAAGGACACGGCCAGGCCCAAACGCAACAATGCGTTGTGGGTTGCCGAACAGCTGGGCATCAAGCTTCACATCATCGACATCATCGAGGAATACAAGGATGTCGTCATCAATCCGAAACACGGCTACGGCGCCAACCTGAACCCCTGCCTGGACTGCAAGGTATTCATGGTGCAGAAAGCCAGGCAATGGATTGAAGCAAAGGGTTTTGACTTCATCATTACCGGTGAAGTGATCGGTCAGCGCCCGATGTCGCAGCGCAAGGATACCCTGCCGGTGATCTCCCGCGAGTCCGGTGCCGATGAACTGCTGTTGCGGCCCCTGTGTGCAAAAAACCTGGAACCCACACGACCCGAACGGGAAGGCTGGGTCGACCGCGAGCGGCTGCACGGGTTTGAAGGCCGTACCCGCAAACCGCAGATGGCGCTGGCCGCTGCCTTTGGTTTCGAGGACTATGCGCAGCCTGCCGGTGGATGCTGTTTCCTGACCGACAAACAGTATTCGCACAAACTGGCCGACCTGTGGAAGGCGCGCGGTGAACGCCGCTATGAGCTGGATGACATCATGTTGCTGAAAGTCGGCCGGCATATTCGTCCGCGACCGAACTTCAAAATGATCATCGGCCGCGAAGAAGGCGAAAACCGGTTCCTGCAGGGGTACCGAAAACAGTACACGCACATGCTGGCTACCAGTCATCCCGGGCCGCTGGTGCTTATCGACGGTGATGCCGGCCCGGACGATCTCGACCTGGCGGCGCAGATTACCGCGCGCTTCAGCCAGGGGCGCAATGCCGACAGCGTCGCCATCGAAGTCCATACTCCCGATGGCGCAAGCCACTCGTTGCAGGTGCAGCCCATGCCCGGCGCAGCCATTCCCCGGGACTGGTATTTGTGAGCGGGAACGAACTGGACGCGCGCCGCATGTTGTGCCCGATGCCGGTGATTCGTACCCAGGAAAAAGTGGAGCAGTTACAGGCAGGGGATACCCTGACCGTATTCTGCAGTGATCCTGGTGCCATTCATGATATCCCGGCCTGGTGCCGGGTAAACGGGCACGAAGTGCTGGATATTCGGCGACAGGGAGAAGAAATCACTATCCGTCTGCGTGTAGGTGAAGAATAATCCGGCCATGAACAGTACCGCACGGGACGTTTCCAGGAACGCACGCTACCGGGAAGTGCGCAAGGTCACCCTGATTGGTTCCGCCGTGGACCTGGTGCTGGGCGTGGCCAAGATCCTGGTGGGTTGGGCAGCCCATTCGCAGGCGCTGATCGCGGACGGGCTGCATTCGCTGTCGGACCTGGCTACCGACTTCGTGGTGCTGTATGCCGCAAAACATTCACACCGTGAAGCCGACGAGGACCATCCCTACGGCCACGGGCGCATCGAAACACTGGCGACGGTCGGACTTGGCATTATCCTGATCGGCGTCGCCTTCGGTATCGGCTACGACGCGACAGGGCGCATGAATGAGCCGGACCAGCTGCTGGCACCGGGCATGCTGGCGCTGGTGATTGCCTTTGTGTCAGTGGTCGCCAAGGAAATCATTTACCAGTACACGAAGAACGCCGGCCAGCGACTGCGTTCCAGTATGCTGATGGCCAATGCCTGGCACAGTCGCAGTGACGCAATTTCTTCCATCGTGGTGGTGATCGGTATCGGTGGTGCCATGATGGGGCATCCCTACCTGGATGCCGTTGCCGCAATCGCGGTTGCGGTGATGATTGCCAAGATCGGCTTTGACCTGGTGCGCGACAGTACCCGCGAGCTGATCGATACGGCGCTGGAGCCCGAAGTGGTGGATGCCATCCGCCGGGAAATCGCCAGTGTAGACGGTGTGCGCGCGCTGCACATGCTGCGTACGCGGCGCAGCGGCGGCGATG
>JALSRZ010000116.1 GCA_026984515.1 Thiohalobacter sp.
CCGCATTTCTCACCGGGTTCCGTAGCGAGGCGGTGGCAGGTCGTGTGATCAGCGGCGTTCGCGACCGAGGGCCGCGCAGGCATAGTCGACACGATGTCGAGCAGCCCGACCGAGTGAACGCCGCTTAACGCGCGGCATGACGCCGCCGCAGCAGGAAGTCGGTGAGAAATGCGGGCTAGCGGGAGGCTGAATCACTATCCGCTGCGCCATTACGCGCCTGTTCGAGGATGCCACGGGCGCAACCGGCGCACTTGCCGCACTGGCTGGCGACACCGAGTTGCTGACGCAGATCGCGCACAGTATCGATACCGGCGCTGGCGGCGGCGCGAATCTGGCCACAGGTAATCTGTTTACAGATACAAACGTACATGTGACCTCCTGAAGATAGCGTGAGGCCAATGTTAATGAGAATTACTCGTATTGTCAATACTGGCTGACGCCGGACGCGCTCAGCGTCCCGCCCGCACCAGTCCGCCCAGCCCCGCGTCCTCCAGCGTGCGGTGCAGCAGGGCGCGGACTGCGCCCGCTTCCTCAAACACCCAGGCCTCTTCCAGCAGGGCGCGGACCTCCGTCATACGGAAGCTGCGCACCGCCCATTTGACCCGTAACAGGCTGGCCGAGCTCATGCTGAGTGAATCGACGCCCATGCCGAGCAACAGCAGGGCGGCAGCGGGATCACCCGCCATCTCGCCGCACACGCTGACCGGCCGGTCCGCCGCGTGCGCACTCTCAACCACCTGGCGTATCGCTCGCAGCACCGCCGGATGCAGGGCATCGAAGAGTTCCGCTACCTGCGCGTTGTTCCGGTCCACGGCCAGCAGGTACTGGGTCAGGTCGTTGGTGCCGATGGAAAAGAAATCCACCCGCTTCGCCATCTCCGTCACCTGGTAGACCGCCGACGGAACTTCGATCATCACGCCGATCTTCGGGTACGCGAGTTCCTCCCCCTCCTCCAGCAGCTCATCCCAGGCACGCTTGATCAGCCCCAGCGCGCTGTCGATTTCACGCACGCCACTGATCATGGGCAGTAGTAGCTGCAGATTGTTCAGCCCCACATCAGCGCGCAGAATGGCGCGCACCTGGCTGAGAAAAATCTCCGGGTGGTCCAGTGCGATACGGATACCGCGCCAGCCGAGAAAGGGGTTGTCTTCTTCCACGGGGAAATACGGCAGCATCTTGTCGCCTCCGATATCCAGGGTGCGTACCGTCACCGGCGCCGGTGCGAACGCTTCCAGCACCTGCCGGTAGGTGCGACGCTGCTCCTCCTCACCGGGAAACCGGTCGCGAACCAGGAACGGGATTTCGGTGCGATACAGGCCAACACCCTCGGCCCCGCAACGCAGCGACGGGGTAATATCCGTCAACAGGCCGGTATTGGCGTACAGTGGCAGGTGCTGACCATCCACCGTCTCCGACGGCAGTTCGATCAGCGCCTGCAATTCATCGGTCAGTTCCGCCTCTTCCTGCTGCAGGCGCTGGAACTCCTGGCGGATGGCGGCCGAAGGACGCACGAACAGGCGTGCCTGGTAACCATCGATCACCAGTTCCTGCCCGTCCAGGCGGGCGACCGGCAGGTCGTCGATACCCATGACCGCCGGGATACCCAGCGCACGTGCCAGGATGGCCACGTGCGAGGCGCTGGATCCACGCGCGGATACCACACCCTTCAGCTGTTTGACCGGCACCTCGGCCAGCTGGCTGGCGCTGACTTCCTCGCCCACCAGGATGGTGTCCGGCGGGAAACTCCGCGCTACCGGGGAAACACTCTGCAGGCGTTCCAGGATGCGCCGCCCCAGGTCACGCACATCACTGGCGCGCTCGCGCAGGTACGGGTCCTCCATGTCCTCGAACGCCGTGACGTGCTCCGCGATGGTATTGCGCAGGGCCCCGGGCGCCCAGTTGCCCGCGCGGATACCCTCGATGGTGCCGTCCACCAGGTTCTCACTGCGCAGCATCAGTATCAGTGCATCGAACAGGGCAATGTCTTCCACCGGCAGCGTATCCACCATGCGCGCCGACATCATGCGCATATCCCGCTCCACCCCCGCTACCGCGGCGCGGAACCCGGAGATCTCCGCCTCGATATTCTCCACGGCGCGGTCCGGAATGGCCTCGAGGTTGGCCAGCGGGTACACCACGCAGGCACGTCCCACCGCTGCACCCGGCGTGCCGGAAATACCCTTCAGGGCATAGCGCGATTCGCGCGAATCCTGTAACAGGCGATCGATATCGCCACTGGCCCCGGCATGACTGATAGCACCGGCCAGCTGGGCAGCCAGCGTAAACAGGAAAGTTTCCTCCTGTTCGGCGAAACAGCGGCGCTCGCGCTGGCGCACCACCAGCACACCCAGCACGTTGCGGTGCTGAATGATCGGCACCCCCAGGAAACCGTGGAATGGCTCCTCACCGATTTCACTGGTGAAAACGTAGGCCGGATGGTCAGCCGCATTGTCCAGGTTGAGCGATTCCGCGCGGCGCGCGACTTCACCGACCAGGCCACGGCCGAAATCCAGGCGCACGGCACCGAGCGCGTCCCGGTTGTAACCATCCGTCGCCATCAGCACATACTGCCGGCGCTCGCTGTCGACCAGGTACACAGAGCACACGTCCACCACCATCGCCTGTTTGACGCGGGTGACAATGATTGACAACGCCCGCGCCAGGTCCGGCGCGCGGTTGACTTCCTGTATGGTTCTGCGCAGGGTGTCCAGCAACTGTCGGTTTCCGTTTCCGGCGGGGTGGGTTGCCCTGCCCCGGGTTAGCTAGCGGAAGAGTGCGGCTCTTGTGGAAATACCAGCGGCGCGAGCTCCTTGAGCGCCTTTTTGTAGACGGTGCGTTTGAACGAGACCACCTCGCTGAGCGGGTGCCAGTAATCGACCCAGCGCCAGTTATCGAACTCGGGCCGGGAACTGAGATCCAGGCGCACGAAGCGCTCTTCCCCGACCAGGCGCAGCATGAACCACACCTGCTTCTGGCCTACGCAGACCGGTTTCTGGTGGCGTCGGATAAAACGCTCCGGCAAGCGGTAACGCAGCCAGCCACGGGTCGAACCCAGCACATCCACGTGCCTGGGCTCCAGGCCGATCTCCTCTTCCAGCTCGCGGTACATGGCCTGTTCCGGTGTTTCCTTCGGGCGAATGCCGCCCTGCGGGAATTGCCAGGCATCCTGCCGAATGCGGCGCGCCCATAACAGCTGCCCGTCGGGACGGGTGAGGATGATGCCCACATTGGGCCTATAGCCATCTGAATCAATCACTTGCAAGAACAATTATCTGTTGGATGCGATGTATTCATTGTACACAGGGCACCGAAAGTCGCAAATCAGCGAACCCTGATTTACCTTTTTCAGCCAGACCGCTATGCTGGGGGACATACCCGGCGGATAGCAATTCATAGCAATTACAAAATCATGGCCCTGGCTCTTTTTGACCTGGACAACACCCTGCTGGACGGTGACAGCGACTACCTGTGGGGTTGTTTTCTGGCGGAACACGGTATTGTCGATGGTGAGCGCTATGAATCCGAAAATCAGCGCTTTTATGACCAATATCTCGAAGGTTCGCTGGATATCAATGAATTTTTACGCTTTCAGCTAAAACCGCTGGCCGCCCACAGCCGCGCCACGCTGGAGCAATGGCGCGAACAGTACCTGGCGGAAAAAATCGATCCCATTCTGCTGCCACGCGCGCACGCGCTACTGGAGCAGCATCGCGCACAGGGGGACCAGTTGCTGATCATCACCGCCACCAACCAGTTCATTACCGAGCCCATTGCCCGGCGTTACGGGGTTGACCAGCTGCTGGCGACAGAAGTGGAAATGATCGACGGCGAATACACCGGCGAAGTCAGCGGCACACCCTGCTTCCAGGACGGCAAGGTGGAACGGCTGCAGCAATGGCTCGAACGTGAGCAACAGAGCCTGGCAGGCAGCTGGTTCTACAGCGATTCCCACAATGACCTGCCATTGCTGGAACGGGTCGATCACCCGGTTGCCGTCGATCCCGACGACAGGCTGGCGGCTCACGCCCGCAGCCGGGGCTGGCCCGTGACCAGCCTGCGCTAGCGCCGCGGACACTGCATGTCGAAGATACACCAGGCTCGCACCCTCCCACTGCTGCTGGCACTGGGCGCTGCGACGCTGCTGGGTGGCTGGTTCAGCCTGGCAACCGGCCCGTTGCACCTGTCGATGCTCGACGCCATCCAGCAGCCCGCGTCACTGCAGGGACAGATATTCTGGGAGCTGCGCTGGCCGCGCACGGCCAGCGCTTTTGTCACCGGCGCCCTGCTCGGCGTTGCCGGCGCCATGATGCAGGTCCTGCTGCGCAACCCGCTGGCCGACCCGTATATCCTGGGCGTATCCGGCGGCGCATCGGTAGGCGCCCTGCTGGCCATCCTGACCGGGGCCGGCACCCTGCTGCTGCAATCCTTTGCCTTTGGCGGTGCGCTGTTTTCCACACTGCTGGTGTTTTCCCTGGCACACGGCAGAGGAAACTGGGACACCACCCGCCTGCTACTGACCGGCGTGGTACTGGCCGCCGGCTGGGGCGCCATCATCAGCCTGCTGCTGGCCCTCAGCCCCGGGACACAGGTGCAGGGCATGCTGTTCTGGCTGATGGGTGATCTAAGCGCTGCGCGCACACCGCTGGCGGGCAGCCTGGTGCTGGCCGGGGTCGGCAGCGTCGCACTGCTGCTTGCGCCTTCGCTCAACCTGCTGGCAGGTGGCGAACTGCGGGCTACCGCGCTGGGGGTGGAGACCGGCCGGCTCCGCAGCACCATCTATATACTCGCCTCGCTGGCAACCGCGACCGCGGTCACCCAGGCAGGCAACATCGGTTTTGTCGGCCTGATCGCACCGCACATGCTGCGCCTGGCCGGCGCCCGCGACCACCGCGCACTGATCCCCGGCGTGGTCTTGCTGGGCGGCACGCTGCTACTGGTTGCGGACGGCCTGTCGAGACTGCTGGTGGCGCCCCGCCAGTTACCGGTGGGGGTGCTCACCGCCCTGCTCGGTGTGCCATTGTTCCTGCTCCTGCTGTACCGCTCACAGCGGACCCCGCATGCCTGAAAACCTGCTCCACTGCCGCGGCGTCAATGTACACATCGGCAAGGTCGATGTGGCGCACGGGCTCAACCTGGATGTGCAGGCCGGCCAGTGCTGGTGTCTGCTGGGCCGTAACGGCAGCGGCAAGACTACCCTGCTGCACACGCTGGCCGGCCTGCGCGCACCAGTAGCCGGCCGCATCGAACTCGGCGGTACGCCCCTGGAGCGACTGACACGCGCACACATCGCCCGCCGGCTCGCCCTGTTGTTCCAGGACAACAGAGACCCTTTCCCTGCCAGCGTACTGGAAACCGTGTTGCAGGGACGCCATCCCTACCTGCACAACTGGCAATGGGAAAATGCAGCGGACCACGATATCGCCAACCGCACCCTGGACCGGCTTGGACTGCGCCACTTCGCGCAACGCAATGTCCAGACCCTGTCCGGCGGGGAACGCCAGCGGGTTGCCATCGCCACCCTGCTGACCCAGCAGACCGGCCTGCTGTTCCTGGATGAACCAACCAACCACCTGGACCTGCACCACCAGCTGGACATCCTGGATCTCCTGCGGGACGAATGCCGGGACAGGCATAAGGCGGTATTCATGGTACTGCACGATATCAACCTCGCGGCCCGTTACGCTGACCACGTTCTGCTGCTGCTGGGGGATGGTGAAAGCCGCGCCGGCACTGCGCAGGAGATACTGCAGACCGCGCTGCTGGAACAGCTCTACGGCCACCGCCTGATCGAACTGGAAACCCCGGCCGGCGCCGCCTGGCTGCCCCGTTGAGTCTCCGCCCGGTGGTGCAAATCCGTCGGTTTACTTAACGCCGCAAGGTATGCATTCCCGCTGGCACAAATCCGTTACCTGTTGTAATACATCAATTTTTCGTACATTTACTCGGCCGGCCGGCGCGCCAGACAGTCGAAATAGTTTACATAAAATTACATCGACCCACACCCCCCGCCTGTAAACCATTGAGTTATAACAACCCAACTGATCCGGCATGCCAATTGCTCTATATCAGGCTGTACCGTCGTGGAAAGAGGCCCATGAGAAGCCAGACAAACTCCATCGTACTCGGCGCGGAAGACGATTCCGCCGCCGAACGCAGGACCGGCCAGGACCGGCGCCGCCACAGCTGGCGCACGCTGACCTATTGCGGCCTGCAGGGGCGTGGCCGCAGGCGCACGGCACGCCGGGATGGCCACAGTTACTACCTCGACTGGTACAAACCCGGCCTGGTATTCACCGGTCTGGCCGTGCTGCTGCTGAGCTGCGTGGATGCCCTGCTGACGCTGACGCTGCTGAACCGCGGCGCCTATGAAGCGAACCTGCTGATGGCGCGCCTGCTGGAAACCAGCGATGCCGTTTTTGTCGTCACCAAGGTCACCATGACAGCCATCGGCATCGTGTTCCTGCTGATGCATTCCCACTTCCGGCTGCTGAAGGTCACCAGTGGCCGGCACATCCTGCAGATCCTGGTCCCGGTCTACGCGGCACTGATTATTTACGAACTGTTTCTACTGGGGGTAATGAAATGACACGTCAAATCAACTGGCAAACAATCGCTGCCACCAACGACGCCGATTCCCCGGCTGCGGCATCGGCGCTTGCAGATCGACTGGCGGCAGCTTGGAGAGGATCCAGCCGGGCAACGGCGGGTTATCACTGTAACCACAGGAAACGCCCAGGTTATTGGGGTCAAAAATTTTCACGAAACTAGGCATGCTGGCATCGTCCACGTAGACGATGCCGCAGTAGTCCTCTTCGTGCTCCTTGCGCAACAACTCGTCCATTTGCTCGATAAAATGGACCACCTCAGCTTCTGAAACGGTCGCTACCGGCGGTTCCTCGCCCACGGCATACAGGTACCAGGCGCCGGCCGCGTCTTCGCGCACCCGCTGCCACAGCTCGTCGAGCTGTTCCCAGCGCAATATCCCGGAGAACGTCCCCCTGAAGGCCTCGCGAAAATCGTTCTGTTCATTATTCATTGACTGCAACCGGTTGATTCAGGACAAATTGACACCGCTGTGCCCTGAAAACTAGCACATACCAGTTGGTATGTCACCCGGCCGGCTGGCCGATAAACAGGACCGGGCCGGCGGCCGCAAAGCGGCTCATTGCACGGCCGACTAGCCGGCCCAGCCGGCCAGGGTCAGCAGCGAAAGCGCCACCAGCCAGATCGTCAGGTTGCGCCAGACCAGGCGCATGGCGGCGCGTACCGGCGCCTGCAGGGGCGCTGCGGTTTTATCTTCCGCTTCCGTTCCCAGCGCGCCGAGGCCGGTCACTGCCAGCACCCGCTCGGAACCTTCGCTGCCCCGGGGATGCTCACTATGCGCTGCGCGCCAGCCTTCCATCGCCGCATCAAAATGGCCACTCAGCGCATAACCCAGCGCCACCAGCCGGGCCGGCAGCCACACCAGCACCGCGTGCAGCCACGCAACACTGTTGCCAAATTCATTTTCCTCGCGGCGCTGCCGGTACAGTACCGCTGCACTGCGATACAGCACCGCACCCAGCGGACCGAGCAGAATAAACCAGAACAGCACCGCAAACAGGCGCTCGTTGGCTTCCACCAGCACGGCTCCGGCCAGCCGCTGCACAAGGGCCTCCGGGTCCTGCGGGGTTTCCTCTCCATGCAGCAGACGTCCCGCCGCGCGCCGGCACAAATCGCTGTCGCTGGATTCGGATACTTCGCACCAGTTATCGACATCCACTGACAGGTCGCGCGGTCCCATGCAATACACGAGTACCGCCACGTTGAACAGCAGTCCTGCCAGGCCGAACAACCAGTCGCTGACCAGGTTCTGCAGCAACCCGGTGGCGATCCAGAGTGGCAACAGCATCAACACCAGTCCGCCGATATGATCCCAGGCAGGACCGTTGAAACGTTCCCGCACCCAGTCCACATAGGACAGGAACTGGTGGTAGTGGCGGTATTCGTGCAGATGCGTCAACAGACGATCGGCAGTAATTCCCAGCAGGGCAGACAACAGAATCATGCCCGCACGCTACCGTTTGCGCGAGCCGGAAGTCAAGCGAGCAGGCGTTGCAACCGCACCCAGTCGAAGGCGGGACCGGGATCGGTTTTGCGGCCGGGCGCAATGTCACAATGGCCGACCACGTCTTCCTTGCCGATGGCCGGGAACCGGGCGCGCAACACTTCGACGACCGCCGCCAGTTGCCGGTACTGGATATCTTCATACGGTTGATCGTCACTGCCCTCCAGCTCGACACCGATGGCGAAGTCATTACAGGCATCCCGCTTCCCGTAGCTGGACTGGCCCGCGTGCCAGGCGCGCCGGGTAAAAGGCACGTACTGCACCAGCTCGCCATCGCGTCGCACCAGCAGGTGCGCGGATACGCGCAGGTGTTCGATCTCTGTAAAATACGGGTGCGCGGAAGCGTCCAGGCGGTTGGTGAAAAAATCATCAATCCAGCGACCACCGTATTCCCCCGGCGGCAGGCTGATGCCGTGCACCACGATCAGGGAGACCTCCGCGTCCACCGGGCGGGCGTCGCAATTCGGCGACAGCATCCTGCGCGCCGGCAGCAGCCAGGCGCCGTCTTCTGACAGTTTCATCGTTGCTTCCGGGTCCATTCGGTCGTCATTATGGAGTCTCTGCCTATTCCGTTACAATGAGCAGCCTGTTGAACAGAGACTGGCGTCACAAGGAGCTTTTGTGAAATCCACCACCCTACTTCTTATCCTGCTGTTCGGGATGATCACCACCGCCGTTGCAGAAACCCGTTACGTCAGTGACCGGCTGGAAATCCAGATGCGTACCGGCAAGGGCACCAAGTTCAGAATTTTACGCATGCTGCCCAGCGGCACCCCGCTGGAAGTACTGGAGACCGACCAGGAAAACGGCTACACGCGGGTACGGGCACCGGGCGGTGTGGAAGGCTGGGTCCTCAGCCGACGGTTGATGAAGGGTCAGGCGGCACGCGACAAACTGGCGGACGCCGAGAAAAGACTGGCCAGCCTGGAGCTGGAAAACCGCAAGCTCAGCAGCGCACTGGAAAGCCTGAAAAAAGAAAAAGGGGGCAGTGACCAGGAGCGCCAGCAGCTGGGCAAGGAAAACCGCCGGCTCAGTCAGGAACTCGAGAATATCCGCCGCACCGCTTCCAGTTCACTGGCGATCGACGCGGAAAACAAGGACCTCAAAAGCCGCATCGTGGCCTACGAGCGGCAGGTGCAGAGCCTGCAGCAGGAGAATAGCGGGCTGAAAGACCGTACTGCGCGCGACTGGTTCATGGTAGGTGCCGGTGTGGTGATCCTCGGCATGATCATCGGACTGATCATTCCGCGCATTCGCTGGCGCAAGAAATCCAGCTGGGACACCCTGTAGATACAAGGGCCGGCTTTTGAGCGGCGGCTACTCGTCGGTTACACAGCCCTGCGAGGCGTCCTTTACATTCTTGATGTACTTGTACAGGGTGCCGCGTTCAGCCTTGTAGGGCGGCATTTGCCAAGCCGCACGGCGCTGTTCCATTTCCGCGTCACTGACATCGACGTTGAGGCTTTGCGTCCCGGCATCGATGGAAATCACATCACCGTTCCTGATCAGGCCGATAGGTCCGCCTTCCTGCGCCTCTGGCACGACATGACCGATAATGAAACCGTGTGATCCGCCGGAGAAACGCCCGTCGGTAATAAGCGCCACATCCTTGCCCAGGCCCGCACCCATGATGGCCGATGTCGGTGTCAGCATCTCCGGCATGCCGGGGCCGCCCCTGGGCCCCTCAAAGCGGATAACCACCACCTCGCCCTTCTGTATCTCCCGGTTTTCAAGACCCGCGAGCATATCCTCCTCGCAATCGTACACCCGCGCCGGCCCTGAAAACGTCAGGCCTTCCTTGCCGGTAATCTTGGCTACCGAGCCGCCCGGCGCCAGGTTGCCCTTGAGAATCTGGATGTGTGCGGTTGGCTTGATCGGTTTTTCCACCGGTAGAAATACCTCCTGACCCGGTTTCAGGCCCGGCAGGTCCGCCACATTCTCCGCCAGGGTATTACCGGTGACCGTCAGGCAATCCCCGTTCATCAACCCCTGCTCCAGCAGGTATTTGATGACCGCCGGGGTACCGCCGACATCGTGCAGGTCCTCCATCACATAGCGACCGGAAGGCTTCAGGTCAGCAAGGAAGGGGACCCGGTCGCTGGTTTTCTGGAAATCCCCGATATCCAGCGACACGCCCACCGAACGCGCCATGGCAATCAGGTGCAGCACGGCATTGGTCGAACCACCCAGCGCCATGACGATCACCATGGCATTCTCAAATGCCTCGCGGGTCATGATGTCGCGCGGTTTGATGTCTTTCTCCAGCAAGGTGCGGATCGCCTGCCCCGCCTGCAGGCACTCTTCCAGCTTGCCGGTGTCGACTGCAGGGATGGAGGAACTGTAGGGCAGGCACATACCCAGCGCCTCGATGGCGGAAGCCATGGTGTTGGCCGTGTACATACCGCCGCAGGCACCCGCGCCCGGACAGGAATGCGCGACGATCTGTTGTCGTTCTTCATCGTCGATCTTGCCCGCGATGTATTCACCGTAACTCTGGAAGGCCGAGACAATATCGAGCGTCGCGTTTTTCCAGTGCCCGGGCTTGATGGTGCCGCCGTAGACCATCAGCGAGGGTCGGTTGATGCGCCCCATGGCCATCAGCACACCGGGCATGTTCTTGTCACAACCGGGGATGGAGATGTTGGCGTCGTACCACTGGGCATTCATGACAGTTTCAATCGAGTCGGCAATGATGTCTCGCGATTGCAGCGAATAACTCATGCCGTCGGTGCCCATGGAGATCCCGTCGCTGACCCCGATAGTATTGAAACGCATCCCGACCAGGCCGGCGGCCTTTACGCCTTTTTTAACCTGTGCCGCCAGGTCATTGAGATGCATATTGCAGGTATTGCCCTCCCACCAGACGCTGGAGATGCCAACCTCGGCTTTTTTCATATCTTCGGGGTCAAGACCCGTGCCATACAACATGGCCTGGGATGCACCCTGGGAACGGGGCCCGGTGATGCGCGAACTGAATCGGTTCAGCTTTTCTGCCATAGCGGATTCTCAGGACCTGCCAGTGGAACACGGGGCGCTATTGTACCCCGGTTATGTGGTAGCTCCAACGCCTGGAAGGGCGGTACAATGACAGGCTAACCGGTTCGTTTTCCACTGTTTTAATCAACGATAACAATCGGTAAACCGCTTTGTCCAGCCAGCCCCGTCACGCTGGCCAGGGTCTGTACCATTGGAAAATCCGGCCGGTGTTCATTCGTCTTTCAGCATGAAACTTGCAACTGACCTTAGCCTGAATCGCATCCTGCACTGGCTGCCCACGCTGGCCAATGTCCTGCTGTCAGCCTGGATTGCACTGCTCATTGCCGATTTGCTGTGGCCACTGATCGCAGCTGGCCCGGTGGCACCGCCACCGGAAAATGTTCCCGCCCCCGAGACCAAACCCGCTGTCGAAGTCAGCGCCCCCGGCGAACAGCGGCTCGCTGCCCTGCACCTGTTTGGAGAAGCGGGGGCGCCGGACAAAAATACGCCCCGGGTTCCGGTCGACGCACCGGACACCAGACTTGCGTTAACGCTCAGGGGCATTTATGCCACCGGCGACAAACACCAGGGCCTGGCCATCATTCAAAACCGGAAAAAGGAAGAAAATTATTTTGCACGGGGCGACAGCGTGTTCGGCCTGGCGACCCTGGAAGAAATCCATGCGGACCATGTCATTCTGCTGAGAAACGGCCGCTATGAAACACTGCGACTGCCGGAGGAATGGTTTGCCGTTCATTCAGCGGGCGGGGTGAACAAACGTATACATAAACGAATGTCGCCCGAAGAGTACGTAAAATCCATGCGGGGGGAAATGAAGAAAATCCATAAAATGACACTGCGGGAAATGCAAAACCCCTGGCAATACCTGTATTTTGAACCTGAAATCGTCAATGGCAGCATGACCGGTCTGAAACTGAGCGCGGAAGAAGAACGTGAATTTCTTGCCCGGCACGGACTGGAACCAGGTGACATTATTACCAGCGTCAATGGCATACAGATCAATGGTGGCGGCGGCATGGCAAGGGCGCTGAATGCACTGAGTGACCGCGACGATGAAGACCCGCTGGAACTGACCGTGATGCGCAAGGGCAAGAGCCGGTCCATCCTCATTGAAAACAGGCGGGCAGTCACTGACGGCAAGCACTAATTCGCTGATATTTATGGCATATGCCCTGTTTTTCTGCTAGTATTATCGACCAGGACATGCATCGGAAAGAATGCAGAACATACCGTCATAATTCATACTTTTTCTGTCGTTCCTGACCACACTTTCCCTTGCCCCTTATTCAGCTACTCCGGAGAATTTGCTATGCGACACCTTCTTTCACTTCTGCTGTCAGCACTGTTACTGGCGCCGGTATTTTCCTACGCAATGGGCGGCGGCGGCTCGGGATCCATCGAAGATGCCAAGGCGGCCGCACTCGAAGAGATCAGGAAATCCTTGCCGGAGGAAACAGACGAAACACCACCCACACCGCTGATCGATGCACTGCTGGCAGAGGATAGCACCACACTCAACAAGCTGCTTGACGAAGGTGCGAATCCGAATGAAGCCAATGTAGCCGGCATGAGCATCCTCATGCTGAGCGCCTATACCGGTGAGGCAGACATCGTTGACAAGCTGCTGGGAAAAGGAGCCGATGTAAATGCTCTGGACATCAGCGACCGCACACCACTGATGTTTGCCAGCCTGAACGGTAACCCGAAAATCGTCGAGGCACTCATTGCCAAGGGCGCTGATGTCAATGCCCTTAGCGGTGAAAACAAGTCCGCGCTGTTTTTTGCAGCCGGTAACGGTAAAACCGATGCCGTCAGGATCCTGCTGAAAAACAAGGCCAACGTTAATGTCGCCGAGGATTCCGGTCTCACCCCGCTGATGGTTGCAGCCCAGGAAGGCTATTCCGGGGCAGCGAAAGTTTTGCTGGATCATGGTGCCGAGCCCAGGGCCAAGGACAAGGACAGCAAGACCGTGCTGATGTACGCGGTCGAGGGTGAGGATCCGCAACTGGTAGATATCCTGCTGAAGAAAGGCGCCAACCCGAAAGCGAAAACCAGGAAGCGGGAATTCTCCCCGCTCCACTATGCCATCTGGAAAAACAATCCTGCCATCATTAATGCCCTGCTCGATGCCGGCGCTGACCCCAGGGCGGCAAATATTGACGGGGATACCGTGCTGATGGCCGCGATAGCACGCAACCGGCTGAACATCGTCAAGTTACTGGTTGCAAAAGGTGCTGACGTCAACAGGACAGGCTCACGGGGCAACACTTCCCTGATGCTTGCAGCACAGGCGGGACCTGCCCCGCTGGTACAGTATTTCCTGGACCAGGGCGTAAAAGTCAACGCGGTGAATGATGACGACTGGACTGCACTCACGTTCGCCTCGACGGGCAATCATATTAATGCCATCAAGGCGCTCCTCAAGGCCAAAGCCGACATGGAACTCAAGGACAAGACCAAGGGCGCCACACCGCTGTACCTGGCTGCACTGAACGGCAACCTGGAAGCCACAAAAGTACTGCTGGAAAATGGCGCCAATCCGAACACTACCGGTTTCTTCGAAACGACACCTCTAATGGAAGTGGCCAAGCGCGGCAGGACGGTATTCGTCAACCTGCTCGCAGACCATGGCGCTGACGTCAATCTCGTCGACAAGCATTCCATGACCGCACTGCACTACGCGTGCACGACCAAAAACGAGAAGGTCGTGGAAGCCCTGATCAAGCACGGCGCAGACGTGCAGGTTAAAACGGAGCAAAATGTCACCCCGCTGGTGTATGCCGCCTGGTATGGTGATGAAGGCTCGGTCAAGGCATTGCTGGAGGCGGGAGCCGACCCGAATGTGATCGATAATGACGGCAGAACACCGCTGGATTATGCCATTGAGCGGTCAAGAAGCCAGGCCGTTCTGGATCTGCTCACCAGGGCCGGTGGCAAGCGCTCTGCAGAGTTGAAAACCGGCAAGGCCGGCTGATCATTCGCCTTACACGCAGTTTGGCAAAAGATACCGGTTCTAACAAACCATTAATGATTCAGGAAGGATTGCAATGACCAGGTTAAACCACATTATCACGCTACTGTTTTTTTTAGTTTTTACCGGGCAGGCTGCAATAGCGGCACAGGAAGTTACCAGCAAGGATTCCGATTTTATCGCCAGCGTAAAAACGGGCAAGACCGAGCAGGTGAAGGCCATGCTGGGTAAAGGCGCCGATGCGAACGAAACCGATGCGGACGGCAGCCCGGCTATATTTTTTGCCATCCTGGAAAAAAACCGGCCGATCGCTGACTTGCTGATCGACAGCAAGGCGGATATCAACAAGCCGAACACCCGGGGCTGGACAGCCATCATGCTGGCGGCCCAGTCCGGACAGGAGGAAATGGTCAGGATGCTGATCAGCAAGGGCGCCGATGTGAACCGGAAAACCCGGGCCGGCTGGACGGCACTGGCGCTGGCCGCGCAAAACGACCATGTCGATGTGGTAAACACCCTGATCGATGCCGGCGCCAAAATACGCGTCTACACCGCCGACGGGTTTTCGCCCCTGATGGTTGCCGCCAACCGCGGAAACATCGAAACGATCAAAACGCTGATCGAGCATGGTGCTGACGTCAACGAAAAAGACACGGACCGCGGGACTACTGCACTTTCACTGGCAGTTGCCGGCGGACACGAAGAAACCACGAAGCTATTGCTGGAAGCCGGTGCCCGGGTCAATATGATCGACA
Source organism: Thiohalobacter sp. (assembly GCA_026984515.1). Taxonomy (GTDB): domain Bacteria; phylum Pseudomonadota; class Gammaproteobacteria; order DSM-19610; family DSM-19610; genus Thiogranum. Next base: position 14,831 of record JALSRZ010000116.1, read on the forward strand.
ACTTCGGGCAGACTCCGCTGATGTGGGCCGCGTGGATTGGTAATGCCAGTATAGCCAACATGCTTATAGATCATGGCGCTGACGTCAACATGAAGAACCTGGAAGGAAGGACGGCCGTCAGTTTTGCCAAGCGCGGCGGACACAGCGAAGTCAAAAATATCCTGATAAAGGCCGGCGGGAAAATGGGAGAAAAACCAAAACCCGTTCAGTCTGTCCCGCATAAAAGCGGCCTGTAAGCCAAACCGGGAAGCACAGGCGTCATGCCGGCCGGCCGCAGGCCGGCATGACCTTTGTGAACCGGGACTATTTCTTCAGGTCCCTGAATACATCCTTCATCTTATCCCGGCCCTCCGGGTAATAGCCGGCCTTCTCTTCACTGACCGGGTTCTCGGGCTCCACCGGCTCATCGGCGAAATAGTCCTGCATGGCGTTGGGGCGGTACTGCCGCCCGTCCGGGTAGGTCTTGTCCAGGAACGGCACATTCATCGAAGGGGAATTCACCGCGTTCTGTGCACGGTTCCGGCCCTTGCCGGAGGTGCGCGGCACACTGCCCGTTCCCGGTGCCCCGGACGAAGCTGATGCCGCAGCGCCGCCCGCCCCGGTATTTTCACCCGCAGCCACACTCCCGTCCGTAGTCAAAGTCCCGCCCGGGGCAGCATTTTCGTTTCCTGCGGCGCGCTCTGCCATACCCTCGGCCATGTGCCCTGCCCGCGGGTCTGCCGGCATACCGGCAGGCGGAGTAATACCCACGGGTTCAGTCAGGGTAGCGGCATCGTTCTCATCCGGAAGATCACGCCCGGCACCAGGCAGTGGAACCGCAACCGCCCTGTTTTCAGACTCCGGCACCCTGTTCATTCGGGCTCCGGGCGGCGAAACCCCACTCTCCGGGTTGTTCGCCGGTTGCGTACCTGCAACACCGGTGCGCGCATCACCGGACATAAACCGGTAAGCCAGAATGGCGGCTGTAACCGCGACAATCAGGGTAAACAACAAGATAATCTGTTTCATTTCCATCACACTCCAGCTATGGGTTCCTGTAACCCGGACCCTCGCCGCAGCTTGCGCGACTCCCACAGATAGTAGAGTACAGGGATAACAAACATGGACATCAGTGGCGCCGTCACCATACCACCGATCATGGGTGCAGCGATCCTGCGCATAAGCTCTGACCCTGTACCCGTCCCTATCATGATAGGCAGCAGGCCGGCGACGATAACGGCTGCCGTCATTGCTTTCGGGCGCACACGCATAACCGCCCCTTCCACCAGCGCATTGCGCAATTCCCGGGCCGACGCAGGCTGATTACGCCTTACCGCCTCATCCAGGTAAACCACCATCACCACACCGAACTCGGCCGCTACACCGGCAAGCGCGATAAAGCCCACCGCTGCCGCCACAGAAAAATGATAGCCCAGCAGGTAGATGAACCAGAACCCCCCGACCAGAGCCAGCGGCACGGCACCCATCACCATTAACGCGATGGAAAACCTGCGAAACACCAGGTACAGCAGCAGGAAAATGATAACCAGTGTCAACGGGATGATGTACGTGAGCTTGTTACGTGCACGGATCATGTATTCATACTGACCGGTCCACGACAGGGTATAGCCCGGTGGTAATTTCACTTTCTCACTGACCGCCCTTTGCGCCTCCGTAACATAGGAACCTAGATCCTGACCACTGATGTTGATGTACACCCAGCCATTCAGCTGTGCATTCTCGCTCTTGATAACCGGCGGCCCCTTGTCAATGCTGACCGTGGCCACGTCGCTTAACTGAATATGCTCGTCACGCGCAGTCACTATGGGCAGTGAGCGCAGTTTCTCGACCGAGTCACGGAAGTAGCGCGGGTAACGCAGGTTAACAGGGTATCGCTCACGTCCTTCAACAGTATAGGTAACATTCAGGCCGCCGACCGCAGTGCTGATAATATCCTGCAACTCGCTCACACTGAGCCAGTAGCGAGCGGCTGCGGTGCGGTTAATATCTATATTGATATAACGCGCGCCGGTTTCACGCTCGGCGTAGACGGACCGGGTTCCGGGCAAGGTACTGATAAGCGGTTCAATCTGCTCGCCGATCTCCTGGATCACATCCAGGTCCGGGCCGGATATCTTGATACCAACCGGGGTGTTGATGCCGGTTGACTGCATATCGATCCGGGTTTTGATCGGCATGAGCCAGGCATTGTTAAGACTGGGATACCGCACTCGCTCATCCAGCTCTTTCTTGATTTTATCCATGGACATACCCTCCCTCCACTGGTCCCGTGGCCGAAGCTGAATGGTGGTCTCTATCATGGTCAGTGGCGCCGGGTCGGTGGCGGTTTCAGCGCGGCCTATCTTGCCGAATACACGCTCGACCTCGGGCAGGGTCTTTATCAGCTTGTCGGTTTGCTGCAGAATTTCGCGCGCCTTGCCAATCGACAGTCCCGGGTAGGTTGTTGGCATATACAAAAGGTCGCCTTCATTCAGTTCCGGCATGAATTCCGAGCCTGTGCGGTTCACGGGCCACAATACCGACAGGACCACCAGCAGCGCCAGCAGCAATGTCATCATCGGGCGTTCCAGTACCGACTCGATCGCCGGCCTGTAGATTGTAATCAGCCAGCGGTTGACCGGGTTCTCTTCCTCCTTCCTGATATGGCCCCGTATCAACATAACCAGCAACACCGGCACCAGCGTAATCGAAACCGCTGCCGCTGCCGCCATGGCATACGTCTTGGTAAAAGCCAGTGGCGAGAACAGGCGTCCTTCCTGCGCTTCCAGCGCGAACACCGGCAAAAAACTGAAGGTAATGATCAACAGGGATACGAACAGGGGTGGACCAACCTCTACACAGGCAGCCTGTATTGCGGACAGCCTGTCCGCCGGCTGGCCGGCGGACCGTTCGAGATGCTTGTGCACGTTCTCGATCATCACGATGGCAGCATCCACCATGGCGCCAATGGCAATGGCAATACCGCCCAGCGACATGATATTGGCATTGACGCCCTGGGCCTTCATGATAATAAAGGCCACCAGTATGCTGACTGGCAGGCTGATGAGGATCACCAGTGACGAGCGAAAATGGAACAGGAACACCGCACAAACCAGCACCACGATGATGAATTCTTCCAGCAGACGGGACTGCAGCGTGTCGACGGCGCGCTTGATCAGCCCGGAACGATCATAGGTCCCTACAATTTCCACACCGGCCGGCAGGCTCTTGCGTAACTGCGCCATTTTATCCTTTACCGCCCTGATCGTGGTCAGGGCATTTCCACCGTAGCGCATGACAATAATGCCGCCGACAACCTCGCCTTCACCATCCAGTTCGGCAATACCACGACGCATCTGTGGGCCAGTACGAATATCGGCAAAGTCTTTCAGCAACAGCGCAGAACCCGAGGTGGTGAATGCCTGCGTGGGAATCTGCTGCAAGTCTTTCTCACCCCGAATATAGCCTTTCGAGCGCACCATGTACTCCGCCTCGGCCATTTCGATCACTGAACCACCGGTCTCTTTGTTTGCCGCGCTGATGGCATTCTTGATCTGCTTGAGGGGGATGGAGTGTGCACGCAGGCGATTCGGGTCTACCGTCACCTGGTACTGCTTCACCATGCCACCGATGGTCGCGACCTCGGCCACTCCGGGCACGGTCTGCAACTCGTACTTGATAAACCAGTCCTGCAAACTGCGCAGTTCCGCCAGGTCATGTTGCCCGCTGCGATCGACCAGTGCATATTCATAGACCCAGCCGACACCGGTAGCATCCGGCCCCAGCGCGGTAGTCGCCTCTTTCGGCAGCTGCGCCGATACCTGGCTGAGGTATTCCAGCACCCGCGATCGCGCCCAGTATGGATCAGTCCCGTCCCTGAAAATCACATAGACATAGGAATCGTTGAAAAAAGAATACCCCCGCACAGCCAGGGTGCCGGGTACCGCCAGCATGGCCGTGGACAGGGGGTAGGTGACCTGGTCTTCCACGACCTGCGGTGCCTGTCCCGGGTAGGTCGTCTTGATGATAACCTGCACGTCCGACAGGTCGGGAATGGCATCCAGCGGAATATCACGCGCGGCCAGGAAGCCCCACGCCGCCAGCATCAGGGCCAGCACCAGCACCAGGAAACGGTTACTGACGGACCAGCGGATAATCGAATCAATCATGAATCATCAAGCCGGGTACCGCGCATGTCCGTGAGCAAAACATGCGCCTTATTCGCTATCCAGCCGCCGGAAGCTTGCACTCAGACTGCTCTCCGAATCAATCAGGAACTGACCGGACACCACAACGGATTGCCCTTCTTCCAGACCCTCCAGGATTTCCACCTTGTCGCCGCTTTCTATTCCGGTCTTTACAATAACCGGCTGAAACCTGCCGTCTCCCATGGCGGTCACCACGCGCTCTTCATCCGCCGTACGGATCACTGCATCACGCGGAACATACAGCACCCCTTCGCGTGGCCGGGCAAAGATGGATATATCTGCGACCATGCCCTCTTTTACCATCGGGTTCAGCGTCCTGAACGCCAGCCGGGCGGTCAGTGACCGGGTCTTGAAATTGATCGCCTCGTTAACACGTTCGACGGAACCTTCAAAGATTCCGTTCGGCACCGACGGCACGCTGATCACCGCGCGCTGCCTGAATTTCAGCCATGCCCAGCTCTGCTCGAAAACTTCCGCATTCACATCGACCTTGTAGTAACCGCCGATCGTATAGACAGGTGATCCCGCAATCACCCGGTCGCCGGGTCGGCCCAGACGCTGTATCAGCGCGCCGGTTTGCGGTGACACCACCCTGTAGATACGCTCTATCTCACGCGTCTCTTCCAGCCGCTTGATATCCGGACCGGAGAAATGAAATGCGTTCAGTGTTTTCCAGAGTTGCGGCAACAACTCATTGTCCTGTGCATCCCAGCTTTCCAGATACTCTTCCTGGGCCCGGATCCGCTCCGGTGACAGCACCGTATACAGCAGTTCACCTTTACGGATGATCTCGCCCTGGTCTTTTTCCAGGATCCATTCCAGGCGCCCGGGTATACCGGGTGATACTTCCACGTTGCGCGTGGAAATGATCTTGCTGATCATACCCATTGTGTCGATGCGACGGCTCAGCTTGCCACGTTTGACCTTCTCGGTACGCACACCCATGTTGTTGACAACTTCGGGGTCGATACGAACCACTGGCCTGCCGGAATCGCTCCCGGCATCCGCGTCATGGTGTTTTGCCGGCACCAGGTCCATACCACAGATGGGACAGTTTCCCTGCGTGTCGGAAGTAATTTCCGGATGCATCGGACATACATAGGTCTGGTGCTGGTGCTGGTGTGACGACACGGGCGCCGCATCGCTGATCGCTTCGAGAGACGGCCGGCCAGGCGCCGTTGCATCGCCCAGGTAGAAAACCGTCGCCGCAATGCCTGCCACCACGCCCAGCAGTGGACCGAGTATCCATAGTAGTCGGTGGGAGGAGCTGCTCATACGGGTTACTGACCTTGGGTAAGCGGGATACGGCTGCGGCGTCTGTGCTGTCTGATAATAATTTAACGCCCTGTTATTGTATAGACTTTAGCTGCTCATGTGACGACATGCACCGGCAAAAAAAGAGGGGGGCTAAAAGCCCCCCCTTAATACCTCTTGTTATCTGTCCGGCCTTGTTATCCCGGCCGTTTCAAGCTGCTTTCTAACTGGTCCACCAGGCCATGCCGTGCGGTGTGCCGTGTCCGGAATCACCATGCGGCCAGCTCTTGCGGTCAAAGTCCACACAACCATCATAGTAGGTGAAGTAGAAGTGCGGCCCGTAACGCTGCCCTTCCGGACCCCAGGAAGGTACGTCAGAGTAGAGACCAAAGCGTTTGTCTGAACGCAGGCGTGCCTTGCCAATGCCCTTCTTCAGACGCTTCTTGAACGTGAACATGCACACACGGTCATCACCGATGGAACCGGAACCCGGCAGTGAACCCACCGGCTGCGGCAGCGCAAACTCCCTCAGGTCGAAGAAGTACAGGCTGCTGACCACACGGTTGTCCGCCGGGTTCGGCAGCGTGAAGTGCGGTCCGCCGGAACCCATCAGGTTATCCAGGTTATCCAGGATGACACGGCTTGCAATCACCGGACAGTCACTGGCGCCATTGTTACGTGCACCGGCAAAGATGGTGGTAGCAGAACCGTCGAAGGCATGCGCATACCCTTTCGCATCACTGTAGGTATTGGTGGATGCACTGGGGTAGTCACACTGGATACCGTCGGTATCGTTGATCAGCGGACGAACGTCCCAGGCCACAACACGACGTGAGTGCTCAAACGGGTAGTCACGGTTATACAGCGGCTGTCCGGGTGAGATGATGCCGGAGATCGGTGCGATCAGGTAGGTGTCGTCCTGGGTCAGGAAGAACACGGAAACACCTGTGCAGGGACCGGTATCATAAACAGCGTGGATGTTCGGCGTCTGGCCCTGTTGCCAGGTCGTCATATCCTCGATGTAGAACAGCGTACCGCCACACATGGAAGCCACAAAGCCACCCTTGTGCTGTTTGCCGTGACAACCCGGGTCATCCGTCGGGCCACCGGTGCAGTTGGTCTTCCACGCAGCCATCAGGCCGACAAACTCGTCCATGGTGACCGAAGAAGCGCCTATGCTGACACCGGCATCCGTCATACCACCTTCACGACCCTCGTTACGCGGACCATCCGGCACCTGGGCAATGTCTTCCGGACGGTAGTCATCGCCACCCATGCCACTCATGGATTTCATCTTGCTGATATCCCAGAAGCGCACCGTGCTGTCCAGGCCCTGGGCCTGGGTGTCAGCCGCCGTCTCATCAAACAGACCCAGCGGGGTCTGGCCGGACAGGGCCAGTGACACAGCGTCACCGTAGTCCGAAGTGACCAGGGTGTTCAGGTCAGGACGGGCAAAGATGCCGTGCGGGTTCGCCTGGTTGTTGGTGTCCTGTGGCGTGGTGATATCCTCACCCAGGACCGCACACGGGATACACTGCCAGCGGGGCTTGTGACGAATAGGACCCGGCGAGTTCAGCACCGCGCTGAATTCCTTGACCAGGGTGCCATCGTGGTTGAAGACCACCACACCACCGGGCGTGGTCAGTGACGGCGGCAGCGTCGGGGCAAAACCGTTACCCGCGTCAAACGTGCCCTGGAAGTTTTCCTTGGTACCCAGGAAAGAACCTGCCAGCAGGTTATCGCCAATGGAGACAAAGTCATCCGCAACCGTCAGGTAGTTGGTGCCGCCAAAACCACCGGAGATCGCCAGACCACAGGTGTTTTTATATTTCGGATCGGTCGCATCCGGACCATTGGCGTTATAACGTACCACCGAACCCTTCATATCACCCGAAACGATGGTGTTATGAATCGGGCGGATGTTCATCGGGTGAGTAACGTCGCAACCAAAGATGTTGCCACTGATCAGGCCACCGGCCCACATCAGCTTGCGACCGTCATTGGTCTCTTCCAGGAAGGCATTGGTGTGATGCGCTTCGTTGGCAATCGCGGACGGCAGGCCGTCCTCGAACAGACCCTTGGTGGTGGCATCCGGTACGGAAGGGGTCAGACCGACATCACCGACATCACCCACTTCCAGGCCGAAGGCAACCTGGGCCAGCACATGGGCGTTCAGGACGAAAGGCATGGTTGCGGTGTTTACCACCGCGCCGTACTTGTAGACGTGCGCAGGCTTGGCATCGACCACGGCAATAAAGTCACTGGCCAGGTCTGCCGGGTCGCCACTGCGTAAAAAACTGGCGACGCCTTTACCGTTCTGCTCATAGTTCGGGTCGGTCTTTTTGTTCAGCAATGGATCATTATGTGCGCCGGGTCCAGGCAACAGTGTATCGTTGATCGGCTCCCAACCACCCTTGTCGCCGGTCCACACCAGCACATACTGGTTGCCGGCGGCCGCCAGACCTCCGACCAGCGCCAGCGAAGCGCCGACGGCAGCCGCAATGGCGGTTCGTTTCAGTGATTTCTTCATAGATCAATATCTCCCACAACGTTAGCGTTTTAAACCAGCCCCGATCCCGGCAGTTTCGGGAAACATCCGTCGAGGATGAATTCCGTACCACTGTCATCATTCAGGCTGAGTACTTGGTTGCTTATCCCGCCCAAGTATGGGGCACTGTATAAGCAGTATCCGGGCCACCCGGATTTTAATACGAAAAATCAATGAGGTATGAAGATCTTGAAGGTATTTCAGCGTATAAACGGACAACCTGTACTGTCTGGGCCAGGCAGTGTAATGTTTATCGTCATAAACCGTCGTTTGTAGACAACAGTAATTATTATTTACATGTTAATTCAGCTAGTTATAATTCAAAGAATTTTAAATAAAACGAATATTAAATTATTCTTATAATCTGTAACTTATATTGACACGGATTGCATGACTATGCATTTCTGTTCTATAACAGCCAGTTATGAACAAACAGGGAAGATGTAAATAATTTCGACAGAAATACCGAAATGCGACAAAATGGCATGACAACACGTCACCGTGTCACGCATCAGCTATACCAATGTATACCGGGAAAACGCTGCCGTTGAGGCGACTTGCGACCCGCCCTGCTGACGTCATTCAGCAAAGCAGTTACAGAGACATTGGCCACTGGATAAAGTTCAAATCCGATTCGCGGAGTAGCTGCCCGTCGATCACAGTAACCGCCCCTCCTCCCTGTAAGGAGGAACGGTTACTGTGAAACCGGATTCGTTACGCTGACCGACAAGACCTGAAGCCGAAAATGCGGTAGGCCGGGCACCAGCCCGTCAAACCCGTCAGCAAGGGCACAATGCCGATCAACCCCCACGGAAACAGCGTATCCGCCAGCGGCCCAAGCAGGGAAAGCGCCAGCAGTGCTGCACCGCCCAGTACCCGAACAATTCGATCCACACCACATACATTAGCCATTACACACCTCGCAGTTTACTCGTTGAATACCGGTAACAACGATACCCGCAAGGCCTGCCGGTAACCGTGATTAAGTCACCAGGCGCCCGGTATTTTTACTCCGCATCCATCCAGACGCGCGCCAGCGCCTGCGGTTCGAGTATTTCAACCGAACCGCGCTGTACCGCGATCCACGCCTGCTTTTCGAATACTTTCAACTGACGGCTGATTACCTCGCGGGCAGTACCCAGCTCGCTGGCCAGCTGCTGGTGCGTCGCGGTAATCAACCCGGGTTTATTGGCACAGCGATCCACCAGGTGCCTGGCCAGCCGGGCATCAATGCGACCAAACGCGACATCCTCGACACGCTTGATCAGGTCACCCAGGCGCTGACCCTGGCTGGCAAACACAAATTTTCTAAAGTTCTCCGAACGCCCCAGCGCCTCGTTGAACATCTCCTGGGGTATAACCAGTGCATCCGTTGCCGATTCTGTAATGCCTTCGGCCGGATACGCCTCGTGACTGATCAGGCAGGAAGTGGTGATCACACAGGACTGTCCCTCACTCACACGGTAGAGCACCACTTCGCGTCCGCCGGTCGACAGCACCTGCACACGGACGCTGCCACTCACCACTACCAGGTAGTTCCGGCAGGTATCGCCACGGTGGAATACCGCCTGGCCGGCAGGCAGGTGCACACTCTGCACCTGCGCGCGCAAGGACTGCAGGGGCGGGTCGCTGCGGGGAAACCATTCATCCAGTAGTGATTCTGCGTTCTGCATCGCACCGGCAGCTTAGACAATAACCGGTGCAATTTGAATCAAAAAAAGCGCAGGCCGAAGCCTGCGCCAGGTTCCCGGTTCAGCGGGAGGGAGATGCTGAAAATAACTGAACCGCGAAATTCGAATCTGCGCTGAAAATCCTGAAAGCCTAGCCCGCATTTCTCACCGACTTCCTGCTGCGGCGGCGTCATGCCGCGCGCTAAGCGGCGTTCACTCGGTCGGGCTGCTCGACATAGTGTCGACTATGCCTGCGCGGCCCTCGGTCACGAACGCCGCTTATCACACGACCTGCCACCGCCTCGCTACGGAACCCGGTGAGAAATGCGGGCTAGAAAACCACCTGCCAGCTCGCATTGAGCATCCATTGCGTACTCATCTGCGGGCCGTCCAGGTTCTCGTAAACGGGCACACCCCCTTCAATTGCCAGCCGGTTCCCACTAAAGACACCGGCGGGTGCGTAAAAGTTCACACCCGCCAGCAAATCGGCCCGGGTACCGCCCTGCAGGTCGGGATCTGCGGTGGGGACCACGCGTGGATTCAGCTTCGGGTCGCTGCCATCTATATTTCCCCAGGTCTGCCATTTCAGGCGCAGGGAAGTGCTCCAGGCCGGGGCGAAACGGTACGCACCCCAGCCGCCCAGCTCCAGCCGGTCACCCAGGGAGTAGTGATTGTCATTGTTCCCGCCCGTACGTACCGTGCCGAGCACCTGCCCACCCCAGGACCAGGCATGGTTCGCACCGACCCAGGTTACCCCGGGCAACAGATCCCAGGTTCCCGAGCCCAGCTGCATGGGATAGGGCAGCTGCGCATTACGCATAGCCGGTGTATTACCTTTTTCATCAATGTCCCCCGTCGGGGCGCTGACACTGAAATTCAGCAACAACTGCCAGTCATCCCGGTTGTATACCTTGTATATACCACCCAGCTTTACATCACCGAGGCCGTCGCTGCTGGTACTGAAACGCGCCCCCATGCGCGTCCGGTGGTCCATTTCCTTGCGAATCCACGGCGCCATCGCCATCAGGGTGAAGTCATCGGTCACTGCGTACATGGTGCCAAACATGTGCATCTGCATATCCATGCTGGTGGGCGTCACCATGAAATCCTGCAACACCTCGGAATTGCCGAGGTCACTGGTACCATCGCGCATACCGTCCATGTGCATGGTCATGTAGGTGTAGGAAAACATCCAGCTGCCCTGGTGGTGCACATGATCACCCATCACGCCGGCAGGAGACGTTGTCAGGTGCACGTGATGATGGTGATGGTCGGCAGCCAGGGCCGGACTGCCCGACATGGCCAGCAAACAGGTCGTTATCAGTTTTTTCACCGTACTCCCCCTTATTCTCCGTCAATCACTGTTCTGTTGCGCAATGCAGGCTAGCAGCAACCACCGGTGTCGCGGAATGCGGCACAAGGTCGCGCGACAATTTGTCGCACCCCGGGAAATAACGAACTGCTAGAATCCCCTCATGCCCCATCAGGATCCAGCCGGTGCCAGCAGTACGCGCAACCTGAAGCGCCTGTTCCTGCTACGCAACCTGGTCATCAGCGGAGAACTGGGCGCGCTGCTGGTCGCTCACCAGCTGGCCGGACTGGAACTGCCCCTGCAGCCGTTGCTGCTTATCATCGGCACGCTGGCCGCGGTAAATTTCCGCACCTGGCGCAGGATCCGCAGCGCAGTGAACATCCGGGATGGAGAATTCTTTCTGCAGTTGACCATCGACGTAATAGCCCTGACCGGCGTACTGTACTTTACCGGCGGCGCGACCAACCCCTTTGCCTGGTTTTTCCTGCTGCCCCTGATCATTGCGGCAACCGTGCTGTCAGCCCGGGCCACCTGGTCGATGGCACTGCTCACCATCGGTTGCTACAGCCTGCTGATGTTTTTCTTCATTCCGCTCCCCGGCAACGATCACATGCAACACAACGACAACTTCAGCCAGCACGTGTTCGGCATGTGGTTCGGTTTTGTCCTGAGCGCTGTACTCATTGCCTGGTTCGTCGTCGCCATGGCCAGGACCCTGCGGGAACGGGATCGTTTACTGGCTGAAGCGCGGGAACAGTCCCTGCGCGACAAACAGCTGGTGGCGCTGGGTACGCTGGCCACCGGGGCTGCACACGAACTCGGCACACCCCTGGCCACCATGGCCGTGCTCACCGGTGAACTGGAACGCAGCGAGGTCCCTGCAGACATCAAACGCAAGCTGGGTATCCTCGATGACCAGGTGAAGCGCTGCAAGCAGGCGCTGTCCGTCATATCCGCATCCGCCGGGGAAGCACGCGCGGAGAGCGGCAGCCTGATACGGGTTGAACATTTTATTGAGTCAGTAAGGAGCGAATGGAACAGACAGCGCCTCGATGCAGCACTGGATGTCCGGATAGATCCCGGCACAGACCAGGCCCGGATCGTCGACGAACACACGCTGCACCAGTCGCTCATCAACCTGCTCAACAATGCGGCTGACGCGTCAAGCGAACCCCTGCGGATGATTGCCGGCTGGGATCGCCATTACCTGCGTATCGATATACTGGATCGCGGTCCCGGCCTGCACCCGCACACCGCTGACAGCATCGGGCAGCACAAAACCAGCCACAAGGAATTCGGCATGGGACTGGGGCTGTTTCTCACCCATGCAACCCTGCAGCGCCTGGGCGGGACCATTGAGCTGTTCGACCGCGAGGGTGGCGGCACCTGTACACGCGTACAATTACCACTGGCAACGTTCTGACGCGCATGAGCACTGACACCGAAACAAAACCCTCCCTGCTGATCGTTGACGACGATGAAGTCTTCTGCGAAGTGCTCGCGGATGCATTAAGCCATCGAGACTACGCAGTAGCTACGGCAAGCACCATACAGGAAGCCCTGGAGAAGACGGCGCAACTGGAACCGGAATATGCCGTTATCGACCTGCGTATCGGCCAGGAGTCGGGACTGGTGCTCGCCGGGAAATTGCACGCACTGGACGAAAATACCCGCATGGTCATCCTGACCGGTTACGCCAGTGTGGCTACGGCCGTTGAAGCCATCAAGCTGGGTGCCGTTCATTATCTTACCAAACCCGCCAACGCGGACGAGATACTGGCCGCGCTGCACAAGGACGAAGGGGATGCCAGCATACCCCTGTCCGACAACCCGCTGTCCGTCAGACGCCTGGAATGGGAACACCTGCAAAAGGTATTGAACGAATGCGACGGGAACGTATCCGCTGCGGCAAGAACCCTGCGCATGCACCGGCGTACGCTGCAGCGCAAACTGGCCAAGCGACCGGTAAAAGACTAGCCCGCATTTCTCACCGGGTTCCGTAGCGAGGCGGTGGCAGGTCGTGTGATCAGCGGCGTTCGCGACCGAGGGCCGCGCAGGCATAGTCGACACTATGTCGAGCAGCCCGACCGAGTGAACGCCGCTTAGCGCGCGGCATGACGCCGCCGCAGCAGGAAGTCGGTGAGAAATGCGGGCTAGACATCATAGTGTTAACAGGCCCTAAGGGAACCTCTACTGGTCCGCCAGCCAGACCGTAACGCGTCGATCCCTGCGCCAGGCCGCTTCCCCCGCCGCTTCGGTGCGTGGATTACTTTCGCCGAAGTAACGCGTTTCGATTGCCTTGCCGGCCACCCCGCGCGAACGCAGGTAACGGGCCGCCATCGCGGTACGCCGACGTGATAACTCCATATTATAGGCGGCTTCACCTCGCGCATCGGCAAACCCGCCCAGCACAATGCGAAAATTCCTGCGCTGGCGATATTCGCGGGCAATCTGTTCGAGCGTACGGCGCGCGGCACGGCTCAGACGATCACTGTTGGTGGCAAAATACACATCCTTTTCGCTGCGCGGTTCGAAATCCAGGGACAACAAACCGGCCGTACATTCCAGGAACGCCGGCAGCGCCGCACGAAACCGGACCGGTAACAGGGCGACCCGCACCCTTTCCTGGCGTTCACCGGCCGAACCGAACTCAATCACCGGCTGCATGCCGTTCTCCAGCTGCTGGTAAATTTGCATGGCCTGGTCACGCGGCACACGCAGCGGCGTCCTGCCTTTTTTCAGGGCAAAGCTGCCCAGCACCTGCTGATCCGCGGCGTGATTCCAGGCCGGGGCTTCGAAATAGAGGCTGGCCCTGTCATCATCCGGCTGCGGCTGGTCCAGCTGGAGAGAAAACTGCAGCTGGTGTCCCGACACCTGCTCGAACCGGGCACGACCCAATTGCGGGATCCGGTGGGTCAGCGCACATTGTCCGGGTCCGGTCTCGACCTCCCAGCTCGACTGTTCCCAACTGGCCTGGAACTGCTGGGTGTTCGCCGCCAGCGCGGTACTGAGCAAAAGGATCGGAAAACCCAGAACCTGAACCACCAGGCGGCAATAACAGCAACGTTTCATACCCGGTGTTTCGACGCCCGCACAGTGCTTCTTGAGTACCGGGCTGGAATCGGATAACTGGCACAACATCTGCTAGGGATATGTCACAATGTGACATTGTCACTAACTGTACGAAATTCAGCCACATTCTCCCAATAAAAACATAGACTTTTGTCAGCATGACATGACAAATCGACAGATTGCCGTCTTATCCTGTCGAATAAGCATACAGTTCCTGAAATCCTGCCACAGCCCCTGCAAGACTCTATTATTTATATATATTACAACACGATATATAAAATACAGGTGTCGGTATTCCTGCTGACGGTATTTTTAATGTTAGCTTTTCCTTATTTTCTAATTAGCTAAATAGTCATGATTGAATGGTTATTCTGTCGAAATTCTTATCACTCTCCCGACGCACCTGCCACCTCCATTACCCGCCCAATCATAAACACCCTAACCAACTGTTTTAACAAACTTTATTAATTCTGGCCCGCAACCTGCAATAAGCCGCCGCAGTTCGGGCATGGACCCGGATAAAAACATACCAGCGCGGGTAACCGCCAAAACAGAACCGGCACCGGCTCCATAACATGAACCGGGTGCCCGAAGGACGGGAAAAATGGAAAATTTTACGCCAGTGGCATCACTGGTCGGTGGAGTATTGATTGGACTCGCCGGCGCTGCCATGCTGTTTTTCAACGCCAGGATCGCCGGCATCAGCGGTATCTACGGTGGTCTGCTGAACGCCAAAAAAGGGGATACCCTGTGGCGGGCTGTATTCATCGCAGGTCTGCTGAGCGGCGGATTGATCCTCAGTCTGTTTCAGCCCCAGATGCTCGAATTCGAAATGAACCGTACCACCGGGGCCATCATCGTCGCCGGCCTGCTGGTCGGTTTCGGCGCCCGCCTGGGGAATGGCTGTACCAGTGGCCACGGTGTCTGTGGTATCGGCCGCCTCGCACCACGCTCCATCGTCGCTGCCATCACCTTCATCATCACCGGCTCCATCACTGCCATCGTCATCAACCACTTTTTTGGAGGGAGCATCTGATGGCTGCCTATATCGTTCTGTTTCTCTGTGGCCTGATGTTCTCCCTGGGGCTCGGCATTTCCGGGATGACCCAGCCCGAAAAAGTCATCGGTTTCCTGGATTTCGTCGGCAACTGGGATCCCAGCCTGATGCTGGTACTACTGGGCGCCGTGATTACCTATTTCATTGCCCAGCGATTCATCCTGGTGCGTGAAACCTCGGTACTGGGTGATAAATTCCAGTTACCCACCCGCATGGATATCGACCCACAGCTGGTGGTCGGCGCAGCCATGTTTGGTACCGGCTGGGGAATGGTGGGCTTCTGCCCGGGGCCGGCCCTGACCTCGTGCATCACCGGCACCACCGAAGTACTCGAATTCGTCATCGCCATGTCACTGGGCATGTACCTGTTCGGCGCACTGCACCTGCGCTACAGCCGTGAACCGGACGGCGGCGCCAGTCCGCTGGATCACCCGAATACTGCCGGCGCACAGACCTCGGCACGGAGCGCCTGAGGAACCCGACCATGGTCAAGAGAACCCTTTTTGGCTCCAGTGTACGTCGCCTGGTTACGCTCCTGGTGCTGGGCACTGTGGGCTACGCCGCCTACTCCAGTTACAAGCGGAGCGATTCGCTGACCGTCGAGACGGACCCGCTCGCCGCACAAAAAGGCGAGGAACTGGCGCGCAACGGGCGCGACGGCATCGCGGCCTGTTCCAGCTGTCACGGTGAAAACGGTGAAGGCAACTTTGAACTGGGCTACCCGCGCCTGGCCGGCCTGCACCCGAAATACCTCGCCAAGCAGTTGCACGATTTCGCCCGTGACCAGATGGATATCGGGGTAAAAGTGGACCCAATCGCGCGCGACTACACGCAAACGCCCCGCATCTACAAGGATCTCACCATCTTCTCGCCCGGTATTCGCCGCGACCCGATGATGAACCCGATCGCACGGGCGCTGAGCGAGGAGGATATTTTCAACCTCTCTAATTACTACGCCAGCCTGCCCTTCACGGCGAAACCGGAGGCCGTCGATTTTGAAACCCTGGAGCGCGGTCACGATCTGGCCCTGCGCGGCAAACCGGAATACATGATGCCGCGCTGCAATGCCTGCCACGGGCCGGATGGCGAAGGCTTCGGGGAACACTTTCCGCCACTGGCCGGTCAGCCGCCGCAGTACCTGATCAAACAGATCAGCAAATGGCAAAACGGTGACCGTGACAACGACCAGTTATCGATGATGAAAAACACCGCCAACCTGCTGACCGACGGCGACAAGATCAACGCCGCACGCTACTACAGCAACAAGTCGTACCAGGTCAACGTGGAGTAAGCGGAAATGAAACAGGCATTTTTACCACTACTGTCACTGAGCATCCTCGTTACACTGGCAGCGCCGCTGCACGCTGAACCGACCGATCCGCTGGAAGTGCGCCCGACCCTGGTGGAACCACAGGTCAGCCTGCCCACCAACCTGGTCACCGTGCCGGTGGTCAACCCGGGCGAATACTTTGTGCCACCCCTGGTGGACGACATCCCGGACGACAAGACCGGCGACATGATTCGCTGGGGCCGCAATATTTTTGTGAATACCCAGAAGTATGCGCCGCGTTATGCCGGCAACGGACTCAACTGTGTCAGCTGTCACCTGTCGGAAGGCCGCCAGCCCTACGCGGCACCGCTGTGGTCGGCCTACCCCATCTACCCGATTCAGCGTAACAAGACCAAAACGGTGGTGACCTTCCCGCAGCGTATCCAGGATTGTTTCAAGTACAGCCTGGACGGTATCGCACCCACTGTCGACGCACCGGAAATGGATGCCCTGGTGACCTACGCCAAGTGGCTGTCGACGGCCGCACCGGTAGGTGTGGTGCTACCCGGCCGGGGCTTCGCCAGCATCAAAAAGACGCATGACCCCTCTCCTATCGAAGGAGAAATCATCTACAAGTCCCGCTGCGCCCTGTGCCACGGCGAAAACGGAGAAGGCCAGAAAAACCGTGACGGTGTCGGTTACATGTTCCCGCCGCTGTGGGGCACGGATTCCTTCAACCGTGCCGCCGGCCTGAATAAAGTCAAGACCGCCGCGCAGTTCATCAAGGCCAACATGCCGCTGGGCGCCGGCTACACCCTGAACGACGACGAGTCGCTCGATGTCGCTGCCTACATGTGGATTCACTTTCGCCCGGACGATCCGCGCAAGTCGTTTTTCATGAACCGTTTCGCTCCCAAGCCGGGAGGCGCCAACTGACATGAGTCCCGCCGAGATCAAACACACACTGGCCGGCCGCTTCTTTCCGTTTACGGAATGGCTGCCCATGCTGGACGCCGACACCATACGCAGTGACGTCTGGGCCGGCGTGGCGGCAGGCATCCTGATCCTGCCACAGGCCATTGCCCTGGCCACCATGGCCGGCCTGCCGCCGGAAGTGGGCCTGTACACGTCCATCTTTCCCATCTTCGTCTCGGCGCTGTTCGGCTCCTCCTGGCACGTGCTGTCGGGGCCCAACACCTCGATCTCTGTCATGGTGGCGACCATCGTGGGTGCCTATGCCAGCATCGGCACACCGGACTGGATCATGTACACACTGACGCTGACGTTCATCGCCGGCGCCATCCAGCTGCTGTTCGGCATCCTTAGACTGGGCGCCGTATTCAATTACTTTTCCCACACGGTGATGGTTGCCATCGTCACCGGCGTGGGTGTCATCATCATTGTCCAGCAGATCGGCAACTTTTTCGGCATGACCGTCAATCCCGGCGAACCGGTCGAAGACACCCTGTACTCGATCTTTTTCCGCATCCCCGATGCCAACTGGTGGGCAGCCTCACTGGGCATCCTGACGGTAGGAAGCGGTATGTTCGTCAAGCGCTTCTTCCCGAAACTCCCCTATATTATTGTTGCCGTGATCGTCGGCATGCTCGGTGGCTGGCTGCTGGACCTGTTGTTCGGCAGCGGCAACATCAATGTCGACAAGCTGGGTTACCTGTCCCTGGAGGCCCTGCCGCTGTCCGCACCGGATTTCAGTCCGACCAACTTCTACGAGGCCGCTGAAGGTCTCATCATGGGCGGCTTCATTATCGCTTTCCTTGGGCTGATGCAGTCAGCGGTGATTGCCCGCGCCATGGCGGTGCGATCGGGGCAGCACGTGGATATCGACCAGGAGGTCATCGGCCAGGGCCTGTCCAATATCGCTGGCAGCTTTCTTACCTGCTTCCCGAGTTGCGGCTCTTTCAACCGCAGCGCCTCCAATATCGATATGGGCGGCAGGACCCCGCTGGTCGGTATCGTCTCGGCCATCGTGCTGGCACTGCTGGTGGTCTTTGCATCGCCGGTAATCGCGCAGATGCCCCTGTCCGTGATGGCCGGCATCCTGTTCCTGGTAGGCGCAGCACTGATCAAGGTAAAGGATATCCGCACCCTGCTGTCGGTACGCGGCGAAGCCCGCATCTCTTTCCTGCTGGTCTGCTTCACCACTGTATACGGTGGCCTGCAGTGGGGCGTCCTGCTGGGCATCGCGGTATCCATCATTGCCTACATGCGCGCCGTATCGCGGCCAGAATTCGACGTCCTGTTCGAAAACGAAGCGGAACAGTACATGCCGGAAGGCGTCGACGACGCGACCGTCGTGCAGCTCTCGGGCAGCCTTTTCTTCGGCTCGACACACACCGTGGAACGCGCGCTGGCAGATATCGCGCGCGACGACCAGCGCGGCAAACCCCTGATCATTGCCGGTGAGCTCATCGACAACATGGACGACGCGGGCGTCGCCACGCTGGCCCAGGAAGCCCGCAAGCGCAAGGAAGCAGGCAACGGCCTGATCCTGTGGCTGCGTGACCATAACCTGGATGAATTACTCAAACGAAACGGTCTGTTCACCCTGCTGGGAACAGGCAACATCCACTACGCCACATAAGGAAGACAGGACAATGATGATCAAACACTGGTTTCTGGCTTGCGTGCTGACACTCGCTGCGGCTTCCGCCAACGCCGTGGAACAGGTCAAGTACCGGGTTCTTCTACAGGTCAGCGAAAACAGCATCGACAAGATGAACACCGCGCTGAACAACGCGCGCAACCTGCAGGAGCAGTTCGGCCCGGACAATGTCGAGGTCGAAATCGTGGTCTACGGCGACGGGGTCAATACCCTGAAGTACTATGCCCCGATCCCCATTGGCGACAAGGTGGAGGAGCTGACCACCAAGGGCGTCTACATCGCCATCTGTGAAATCGCCATGCGCAGCCACAAGCTGCGTCCTTCCGACATGCTGCAGCAGGTCCGTTACGTGGATTCCGGCGTTGCCGAGCTGGTCGAAAAACAGCACGAGGGCTGGGCGTATATCCGCCCCTGACACGGCATACCAGGCATGAAGCACAGACTGACATTACCGGGACTCCTGCTGGCATTCCTGCTCCAGCTCGCACCGCCGGCACAGGCCGGTGACGGCGAGGTGACCCTGATTCACATCGGCGACCTGCACGGCCACCTGGTGCCGCGCCCCAACATGCGCGACGGCGACCCGGATCGTGGCGTCATGGCGGGCGGGCTGGCCTACGTCTATGACCAGGTAAAAAAGATTCGTGCTCGGCACCCGCACAACCTGCTGGTAAACACCGGTGACACCGTGCAGGGTTCTGCCGAAGCCCTGTACTCCAGTGGCAAGGCCATGGCGGACATCCTCAACCTGTTTGAAATCGATGCCTTCGCGCCCGGCAACTGGGACTTTGTCTACGGGCCGGAACGTTTCCGCGAACTGTTTGCCGGGGTTGACGGCCGCAAGCCGATGTTCCACTGGCAGTCGCTGGCGGCCAACCTGTACTACGCCACCCTGTATGAATTCCCCGAAACACCCTATGCCGACGTGGCCGGGCAGCGGGTGGTTCCTCCCTACATGATCAAGGAGGTCAACGGGGTACGCATCGGCATCATCGGCCTGACCGCGGACCGCGGACCACAGGCGGTCAGCACGCGCGTCATGGACGGTTTCTACCTCACCCCGGGCGAAGATGAACTGGAAGCCGCCATTCCGAAGTTACGTGACCAGGAGAAGGTCGACCTGGTAGTCCTGATTTCGGAACGCGGCCTGGCCGCCAACCTGGAACTGGTGGAAACCTATCCCGGTATCGACGTCGTATTGTCTTCCGACATGCACGAGGAAACCTGGAAAGTACTGAAATCCCGATCCGGTACGCTGCTGGTCGAGGAAGGCCAGGATGGCACCATGGTCGGCGAGATGGACCTGGTCGTCAAGGACGGAAAACTCGCCAGCTGGGACTTCAAGGCGCACCGCATCACGGTTGAAAACAACCAGCCCGATCCCGTCATCGCCGCAAAGGTCGCGGAGATTCGCAGCGCTTTTGTGAAAGGGGACAAATTCGTACCACACGTAAACCCGATGAACGGCTCGGTACTGCGAACGCCCATCGACATCGTGATCGGTTATACGAAAGTCGCCCTGCACCGCTCCAATTTTTCCGACGCGGATTCCATGCCCGCCGTTATAGAAGGGTCCTCACACGACTTCCTCGCCGATGCCTTCAAGGGCGCCTGCGAATCCGACGTCGGCCTGATCCGGGGTTTCCGTTACGGGACACACGTCGCACCCGGCCCCATAAAACTGGAAGACATCTACCACTATATTCCGATCGGGCCGCAGATTGCCTGCGGCAAGATCAGCGGCGACGACCTGCGCATGATGATCGAGAACGGCGCCCAGGGTTCCCTCACCGGCATCATCGGCTACTGGGGCGGCGGCTGGCTGCTGGCATTTTCCGGCATCACCTATGACCTCGACCCGGGCAACGAATGGGGCTTCCGCGCCAGCAACATCCGCGTCAACGGCGATCCGCTCGACCCGGAAGAATACTATTCCGTCGCGGGTTACTGGTACATGGACCTGCCGGGCAGGATCAACCGCTCGTCCGCGCTGGATATCCGCGTACTGAAAGACCGCTTTGGCGGCATCGTCGATGCGACCGCCGTAGTCGCCTACTACCTGCAAACCCTGCCCAGCCATACCGTCAACCCGCGCCTCAACCGCGTCACACTGATCAAGCCCCTGCCGGCCCCGATCGGTGACAACCGCGAGATCCAGCCGCTGGCCGGCGTTCCGCACATCGAATACCTGTACCACAAGGATACCCCGTCCGTCGCCTTCAATGACCAGGGCAGAAAACCGGACCCCGCCGCCGAAAAGGATGACCCGTAATGGCCGAAAAAATTGCAAGCATAATCCTGCGCGGCAGGCTCCTGTGGATCCTGCTCAGCGTCGCTTTCGTGGCGTGGGCGGCCATGGGCGGACGCAACCTGCACCTGACCACCGACTACCGGGTCTTCTTCAGCGAGGAAAACCCGCAGCTCACTGCGTTTGAAACCCTGCAGAACACCTACACCAATAACGATAACATCCTGATTGTGCTGGCGCCGAAGAAGCACGGCGTCTTTACCCGCGAAACGCTGGGCGCCGTCGAGGCCATTACCGAGGAAGCCTGGCAGATTCCCTTCTCGATCCGGGTCGATTCATTGACCAACTACCAGCACACCGTGGCAGAGGGCGATGACCTGCTCGTGGGTGACCTGGTGACTGGCGGCGCCGAACTGCTGGACTCGGAACTGCGGCGGGTAAAGGAAATCGCCCTGCACGAGCCGCTGTTGCTGCACCGGCTGATATCGACCAGCGGTGAAGTCACCGGTATTAATGTCACCATCCAGACCCCCGGCAAGGACCAGGCCACGGAAGTGCCCAGCGTGGTCGCTTTCGCCCGCGACCTGGTAAAGAAATACCAGGCAAGCTACCCCGGCCTGGACATCTACCTGACCGGAACGGTGATGATGAACAATGCATTCCCGGAGGCGGCCAAACACGATATGCGCACCCTGGTACCGCTGATGTTCCTGGTTGTGTTTGCGTCCCTGTGGTTCCTGTTGCGTTCATTGAGCGGCATATTTGCCACCCTGCTGGTCGTCGCATTTTCGATTGCCACCGGTATCGGGCTGGCGGGATGGATGGGCATACGCATGACCCCACCGGTCGGCAGCGCACCTACCATTATCCTGACCCTGGCCGTCGCGGACTGCGTGCACCTGCTGGTCGCCTTTATGCATAACATGCACAAGGGGATGGAAAAGCGTGCCGCCATGGCCGAAAGCCTGCGTACCAATTTCACCCCGGTCGCTCTGACCAGCCTGACCACCGCCATCGGCTTCCTCAGCATGAACTTCTCGGACGCGCCCCCCTTCCGTGACCTCGGCAATATCGTCGCCATGGGTGTCGTTGCTGCGTGGCTCTACTCGTTTGTCTTTATGCCCTCCCTGGTCATGCTGCTCCCGGTACGGGTACACGCCAACCAGGAAAAAGCCAGCCACATGATGTCCCGGCTGGGTGAGTTCGTCATCCGCAACCGCGCGCTGCTGTTCTGGGGCAACCTGGTGTTGCTGGCAGTACTGGCCACCTCCATCACCCGCAACGAACTCAACGACCAGTTTGTCGAGTACTTCGACCAGAGCATCGAATTCCGGCGCGCCACCGATTTTGTCACCGAGAACCTCACCGGGATCTACACCATCGACTATTCCCTGGAGACCGGTGGCAGCGGCACACTCAACGAACCTGAAGCACTGGCCAAAATCGAGGAATTTGCCAACTGGTACCGGCAGCAGCCGGAAGTAATCCACGTCAACGTGGTCACCGATATCGTCAAGCGGCTGAACATGAACCTGCACGCCGACCAGCGCGACTGGTACCGCATCCCGGAAAGCCGGGAACTGGCTGCACAGTACTTCCTGCTGTACGAGATGTCGCTGCCTTACGGCCTCGACCTCAACAACCAGATCAATATCGACAAGTCCGCGACGCGCATGACAGTCACCGTGAGCAACCTGACCACCAATGAACTGCTGGGACTCGAAACCCGCGCCCGTGGCTGGCTGCAGGCCAACGCACCGGCACACATGCACACGGTGGGCGCCAGCCCGGCCATCATGTTTGCGCATATCACTTCACGCAACATCCGCAGCATGCTGAGCGGCAATGCCATGGCCATGCTGCTGATCTCCTTCCTGCTGATCTTCGCCTTCCGCTCGTTCAAGTACGGCGTGATCAGCCTGATACCCAACATCATGCCGGCTGTCATGGGCTTCGGTGTATGGGGGCTGCTGGTCGGGGAAGTGGGTGTTTCGCTGTCGGTCGTGGTCGCCATGACGCTGGGCATCGTGGTGGATGACACCATACATTTCATGAGCAAGTACCTGCGCGCACGCCGCGAGCAGGGCCTGAGTTCGGAAGACGCCATACGCACGGCATTCTCCAGCGTGGGCGTCGCGCTGATCATGACCTCGGTGGTGCTGATTGCCGGCTTTATCGTGCTCGCCCTGTCTTCGTTCAAGATGAACGCAGGTATGGGCCTGCTGACAGCCATCACCATAGGACTGGCGCTGTTTGCGGACTTCCTGTTCCTGCCACCGCTATTGATGAAACTGAAAGGGAAAAACCGATGAAGACATTTCTGACTTTTACACTGCCACTGCTGGCTTCCGTCAGCATGAGCACACCACTGCTTGCCGAAACCCCCGAGGAGCAGGGCATGGCCATTGCCGTAGAGGCCGACAGCCGTGACAACGGCTTCGGTGACTTCAGCGCTGACATGCTGATGATCCTGAAAAACAAACAGGGCGAGGAAAGTACCCGCCAGCTGCGCTCCAAAAACCTGGAGGTTGAAAACGACGGGGACAAGAGCCTCACCATTTTTGACAAGCCGCGTGACGTCCAGGGCACCGCGCTGCTGACCTTTACCCACAAGACCGGGTCCGACGACCAGTGGCTGTACCTGCCGGCCCTGAAACGCGTCAAGCGCATCGCCTCCAACAACAAGTCGGGGCCCTTCATGGGCAGCGAGTTTGCCTACGAGGACATCAGCTCCCAGGAAGTTGAAAAGTACACCTACAAGTACCTGCGGGACGAACAGCTCGACGGCGAGGATGTGTTCGTATTCGAACGCTACCCGGTGGATAAAAAATCCGGTTACACCCGCCAGGTGGTATGGATGGACAAATCCGAATACCGCGAGCGCAAGATCGATTACTACGATCGCAAGAACTCCCTGCTGAAAACCCTGACATTCAATGACTACCAGCAGTATGAAGGGAAATTCTGGAAGGCCAGCGCAATGAACATGGTCAACCACCAGACCGGCAAGAGCACCCGGCTGGTGTGGAACAACTACCGTTTCAATACCGGTCTCAAGGATCGTGACTTCGACCGCAACTCGCTGAAACGGGCGCACTAGGGGCCCGGGAACCGACATGCACACCGGACTTCCAGTCATCAGGACGGCACTTGCGCTGGGCACACTGCTGCTGTGCGCGGGCAACAGTCTTGCCGATGGCTGGTCGGGTGATGTGGCCACGCAGTGGAATGCCTTTGTAAAGGAACCGCTGGCCGATGAGCAGCATCGCAGCTACCTCTCGGTGTCGGCCCAGCCGGAATATTACCGTGAATGGGAGGATGGCAGTCGCAGCTTCCAGTTCGAACCGTTCGCGCGGGTCAGCCAGTATGACTCCAAACGCACCCACGTCGACATACGCGAGCTGAATTTCGGCATGGTGGAAGACAACTGGGAGCTCACAGCGGGCATCAGCAAGGTGTTCTGGGGCATGACCGAGTCACAGCACCTGGTCGACATCATCAACCAGGACGACCTGGTGGAAAACACCGACGGCGAGGACAAACTGGGGCAGCCCATGCTGAACCTGACCCTGGTCAGTGACTACGGCAACCTCGACCTGTTCGTATTGCCCGGGTTTCGTACCCGGACCTTTGCAGGCCCGGAAGGTCGACCGCGCTTCGGCTTCCAGCTCGTCGACCAGAACAACCCGGAGTACGAATCGGGCGCGGAAGAAAAACACATCGACCTCGCCGCCCGCTGGTTCCAGATGATCGGTGACTGGGAAGTCGCGGTTTCCCAGTTCAGGGGCACTTCCAGGGAACCGGGGTTCATGCTGAAAAGCCCCGGGGCACCGGGATCCCCGCAACTGGTCCCCTTCTACAGCCAGATCAATCATACCGGCCTGGAAATCCAGGGCGTATTCGGTGCCTGGTTATGGAAATTCGAGGGGATACGCGTCAACGGTTTCAAGGAACGCGGCGTAAAAAGCCGTTCCTACTTTGCCAGCGACTTCGGTTTTGAATACACCTTTGTACTGGAAAACGGTTTCGAGATTGGCGCGCTGATGGAATACAACTGGGACCAGCGTGGCCGTGATGCATTTACCCAGTTCCAGAACGACGTGCTGGTCGGCACACGGCTGACCTTCAACGACGTGCAAAGCACCCAGATACTGGCGGGCGTGATGATCGACGCAGGCAGTGCAGGGCGCAGTTACAACGTGGAAGCGGAGCGGCGTATCGGGGACAACTGGAAACTGTCCCTGGAAGCCCGTGGCGTGTTCCACGTCAAACCCGGGGATTTCCTGTACCAGTTCCGGCGGGACAATTCGCTGCGGATCAACCTGGCGAGATATTTCTGAGAATCAGTATAAATGAGGCGGGCAACATGATGAACCAGTTACACACTACTCCATCCGAGATTACGGATATAAACAGCTTGAAATGCAAATCAACCCGAAACGGCTCCAAGATATTCATCGTCGGGCACCAGGATTTCTCCCTGGACAGCCTCGCCAGTATGCTGGAATCAGCCGGCGACAACTACCTGGTTTCCTGTGTCGAACCCGGGGACGCCTGCATGGCCAAGTTCGTGGCCGCCGAACCGGATGTGCTGTTGATCCAGAACGAGGTACTTAGGGAACCCATCGAGCAGTTTATACAGGGCATCCTGGGGGAGTTCCCGGATATACGCTTCCTGGTGTTCGGCAAGAACATGAGTGACGACCACCTGTACCGCCTGGTGCGCTGCGGCATCCACGGCTACGTCAACGAGAGAATGAGCGGCGACCACATCAAGCGCGCACTGGAGTCTGTCATTGCCGGGCAGACCTGGATCGAACGCCATATCATGGAGCGCTTTATCTCGACCCAGCACGATCTCGACCAGGTAATGGAAGACCAGTTCTACGCCAGGATCGAGCAGCTCTGCACCGGTCTCACCCGGCGTGAAACCGAGATACTCTGTGAAGTCGTAAAAGGGCTGGCCATCAAGCAGATCGCCGAGGAAGTACACCTCTCCCACCAGGGTGTAAAGATGCACCTTGCCAAACTGTTCAGGAAGTTCAAGGTCAGCAACCGCAATCAGCTGATCCTGGCCACATTCGACGAAATAAGCCCGGTCAGGGACCTTTCAATCCTGCTGCGCAACGGCCTGACCCGCAGGATGGAATCTGCCGACTGAACACTTCAGACTGAATGTACGCCCTCCTCGCCCGGCCCCGCTGCCGGGCTTTTTTATCCTCACACAACAGAAAACCGGCTGTTATAGACACCAGTTTATTACGATTTCTTTTTTAGCCCGTATCGATGCATCGATCACTATGTCTATGTCTAGCTTTGGGCGCAGGGACAAATAGGTTCAAAGCCACTTCTACATCTGCCATCGAACTGTCATGTTTAGCCACGCATTAACAAAATAAATGACGCTGACCTTTTCAGTGCTAATCCCCGGGAGATGTACATGTACTTACGCAAGCTGTTACCCGTTTTATG
Source organism: Thiohalobacter sp. (assembly GCA_026984515.1). Classification (GTDB taxonomy): domain Bacteria; phylum Pseudomonadota; class Gammaproteobacteria; order DSM-19610; family DSM-19610; genus Thiogranum. The sequence continues at coordinate 41,544 of JALSRZ010000116.1, forward strand.
TCTTACCCTGGCAGCCGGTCTTACCCAGGCTGCAACCAGGACCATCACCTTTATAGAACTCAATGATCTTCACGCCCACCTGCTGCCGCACAAGGACCTGGTGTCGGATGGCCATGGAGGAACCGTCGTTGCAACCCGTGGCGGCCTGACGCGTATCGCGACCGCGGTAAAGGCCATTCGCGCTGACAACCCGAACAACATACTCATGAACATCGGCGATACCACCCACGGCGGTGTCGAAGCCCTGTTTTCCATGGGCAACGCCGTCATGGGACCCTTGAATTCCCTGGGCATCGACGTCGGCGTTGCCGGCAACTGGGACTTTTACTATACCCCGGGGGTCACCCGTGCCCGCTATGGCCGCTTCGATACCAGTTTCGGCGGCGTCATCCAGGTGCCGATACCCGGCATGGACGAGATGGTCGGCATCATCCAGCCGAACTTCCCCAACCTGGGAGCAAATCTATCTGATTTCACAGATTTTTTTCCCATCCTCCCGGATTTCATGCCGGCCACATGGACCACCACCGTGGCGGGCGCAAAAATCGGCTTCATCGGCCTGACGTCCGACATCGTGGCGGACATGCACCCGCTGCTGGCAACCGGCTTCAACTTTGCCCAGGGGGAAGCGGAACACCTGGATATCGTGCAGCGCTACGCCGACCGGTTGCGTAGCAACGGCGCACACCTGGTGGTCGTCATGAGCGAACTGGGCATCCACAAGACCAAACGCCTGGCTGACCTGGTCAAGCCGGGTTCGGTCGATATGTTCTTCGCCGCGCATACCCACGAGGCACTCTATACGCCCATCACCTCAGACAGCGGGGCACTGGTGGTGGAAGCCGGTAACGATGGCTACCTGGGCCGCATGGACGTGGTGGTTGACGTACGCAAGCGCCGCCGCGGCACCACCGTAAAGGTAAAGAGCAAAAACTGGTCGCTGATCGAACTGGATGACAGTGTCGCCGATGACCCGGACATGCTGGCACTGGTCAACGAAGCACGTGCACCCTACCTGGGCGACAACGTGTTCCTGGAAGCTCCGCCATTCGTCATGCAGACCCTGACCCGGTCCATCGATACGGTCATCGGGCATGCCGACAGTCTGGTGGACCGCAAGGATTCACTGGAAAGCACGTTCAACAACGGCTGGGCCGACCTGCTGCGCCAGACTACCGGCACAGAACTGGCCATGACGCCCGGTTTCAGGATGGGCGCCACCATCGCCGCCACCGGTTCCGTGTACGAGGACGGTGCCGTTGCCGACGGCGCCATCACCATCGAGGACGCCTACCGCTTCTTCCCGATGGCCTACTCGATCGCGACGGCCCAGGTGACCGGCAAGCGCATGCGGGAAGTCATCGAGGAAACACTGACCAAGGCCTACTCCCCGGATGTATTCAAACAGCGCGGCGGCTGGAACTACGGGTACGCCGGCCTGGATATATCGGTGGATCTTGCCGCACCGGACGGCCAGCGCATCCAGTCGATGCGTTACAGCGACAGTGGTGTGGCGGTAGCAGACAGTGATCTCATCAGTATTACCGGTTGCCGGCGTACGCCCATCGAGACCGGCGCATTCCTGTGCAGCTACGAAGGTTTCACCAACATCGAACCGGTGATCGGTGGCGGGCCGGGTCCGTTTGACCAGTTACCCATCCAGGCAGTCGAACTGTTTCAGCAGGCGCTGGCGGCCAACCTGTTCAACGGCAGCCGGGTGAGCTTCACGGATACCAGCCATACGCCACGCTGGCCGGACACCGAATTCATCCAGCCACTGGACGGCGCAGGCGCGCCCACCGGCGCCAATGGCGGCGCAGAGGACTGCGGTATGTTCGCCTTCCTGTGCGGTGGTAGTGGCGGATTCGGAGGTGGTGGATTCTTCGGATTCTGATTCCTGACGCTGGCATGCCGGGCCCGCCTGCAAGGGGGTCCGGCATTAATTTCTGCCAACCTGTCAGTTAGTTACAAAAGTTACATACAGTTTCCTTCGGCTGGATTTTAAAATATAAACAACTACTTATAATTCCTGCCATCGTGCACAGACCCCCGATGTGGACTACAATCATGGGTATACCCCGGAACCCTGCCAGTTTGGCAGTATGAATCATCTTCCCGGAGGAGCCATGAGCAGCAAAAAAATATCCCTTGAAGTGCAATCGCTGATTGACGCCCAGGACAATCCGTTTGTGCTGATCGATGAGCACTACAACATCGTCTCCGCCAATATCGCTTACAAGCAGGCCTACGGATTCAGCGAACAGGATATCGTTGAACACAAGTGCTACGAGGTATCACACCGTTCCGACGTACCCTGCCATATGAACGGTGAAGACTGCCCGCACAAACGCGTGTTCGAAACCCGCAAGCCACACCAGGTACTCCATATTCATTACGATACCCACGCCCGGCCGGAGCACGTGCGCATCAAGGGATCACCGATTTTCGGCCAGGACGGCACCATGTACCTTGGTGAAGCCGTATTTCCGCTGGCGCACACCGAAGACCTGGACTGCGAACACCAGCGCATGATCGGCAAATCCAAGGCTTTCCAGGGCTGTATCGAAGCCCTTACCCGCGCGGCGGAAACCGACGCGCCGGTGCTGGTGTGCGGGGAAAGCGGTGTAGGCAAGGACCTGGCCGCAGAATACATTCACCGGCGTTCGGATCGCAGCGGTCGCAGCTTTACCATGGTGGATTGCAGCGCCATTTCCGAATCGGTATTTGAAAGTGAACTGTTCGGGCACGAACGCGGCGCGTTTACCGGTTGCATCGGCCGGCGCTACGGCCTGTTCGAGCAGGCCGACGGCGGCACCCTGTTTTTCAATGAAATCGGCGACCTGCCGCAATCGCTGCAGGGCCGTCTGCTCAACGCCATGGAAACCGGCCACTTCCGGCGTGTCGGCGGACGCGAATTGCTGAGCGCAGATGCCCGCATCATCTGCGCGACCAGCCACAACCTGCGCAAACTGGTCGCCGCCAGCCGTTTCCGCGCCGACCTCTATTACCGCATCGCGGGCATCATCTGTGAAATCCCGGCCCTGCACCAGCGCATCAGTGATGTACCGGACCTCGCCAGGGCCCTGCTGCACCGCATGGGCGCCAAGGATGACCCCAGTTACCACCTGACCGACGACGCCATCGAGCTACTGTGCCGGTACGACTACCCCGGCAACGTGCGCGAACTGCGCAATATCCTGCAGCGCGCGGCTTCCCTCAGCACCAACGGCATCATCACCGCGCAGGAGATTCATATCGAGGAATCGACCGAAACCCGTGGCAACAGCCCGGCGATCCACCTGGTAGACGATAACGGCAACGAACCCTCCATCAAGGGACTGGAATCCCAGTACATTGCCGAACTGCTGGCGGAGCACCAGGGGAAACGCTCCACGGTGGCACAGATCCTCGGCATCAGCGAGCGCACCCTGTACCGCAAACTGAAACAGTACGGCCTGCAATCGATCGGCAAGGCCAGCTAGCCCGCATTTCTCACCGGGTTCCGTAGCGAGGCGGTGGCAGGTCGTGTGATCAGCGGCGTTCGCGACCGAGGGCCGCGCAGGCATAGTCGACACTATGTCGAGCAGCCCGACCGAGTGAACGC
>JALSRZ010000117.1 GCA_026984515.1 Thiohalobacter sp.
GGTTCTGGACGCTGTCTATGGTTTCCTGGAGGTAATTCCCCTGGTTGTAGGATGGCGTGACTACACTGATTCTGGGTAACTTCCGGGAGCTCATGGTTTGGTTTCCAGTCATCGGGTTTCCGGTATAGTTGCTGTCACGGACGGGTGAGCACGATCGCCGGCCCGGCTTTCCAACTCACTGCCGGATGCCCGTCTTTCCCTGACCGCATTACCCATTGCCAGCGACAGTCCCAGTACCAGCCAGATCTCCCTGGCCACGGGATTGAACATGTAAATCCCGAGCTGGCTGCTGAGTATGATCAACAACAGGGCACCGTAGGGTCGGTACAGGGTATCGCGGTAGGCCATAAAGGCGCCTCGAAAGGCCATTATCCACAGCAGAACAAACAGCAACAGCATGACCACGCCGCTCTCTGCAGCGACCTGCAGAAACATATTATGCGGCAAGGCCACTTCCATGTACCTGTGGGTGTAGGCATTAAGGGGCAGATTCTCCAGCGCGTGTCGCGGCACTTCGTCGATACCAATCCCCGTAAAAATATTTTGCTTGATGATAGACAGGCTCATGCCCCAGTTTTCAAAGCGCCAGGCCATGGACTCGGAGGCTGACGAAACGCCCGCCTGGGAAACAATTTTCTGCAGCATCGGAAAGCCGTCCAGATCCCGTACCAGGGCAGTCAGGGAAAAACCCCAGGACGAAAACACCAGCAGGGCGCCAACCATACCCGCGATGCCCAGTATCCGGGTTATCCGTGTAGTAGTCAGCATGGCGACAAATACCAGTACTGCCATGCCGATCATTGAACTGCGTGAAAAAGTGTAGTGCCACCCGATCACGAAACTGGCGGCGAGCGCCACCAGCAACAGCTTCAGAATGACCTTGCCGTGCAGGACAGCAAGGGCCAGGGCGCAGGGAATGGCAACCTGAAAGTAACCGGCCAGCGTAATCGGGTGTTCATGGGTTCCTGCCGCGCGTACTTCGACCCCGGCCCGGTCCTTGAGGAGTTCTGCATGCCAGCCGCCAAACGGGACAATGCCGTATTTAACGTCCAGGAAAACCAGAATAACCTCGAATACCGCGACACCGACAATCACCATCATTACCCGATCCATATCCAGCGGCGTATGAACATAGGCCAGCGTCAGGAAAAAAATCACGGCATAGATAAATTGGGGCCCGATCCGGTCGACCAGTCCTGGAAGCCCATGGGCAAAGGTAACCAGCACGAGGCCCGCAAAATATGCCAGCCCGGTATACCCGCCTGGCCCACGAATAATCCTGGGCCAGGGCGCGCTGTGCGTCAGTGCCTGGTAAGTGATCGCTGCAATCGCTGCCAGCACGCCCATGCGGCTCACCGTGAAAAAACCACCGAAGCTTACGTTCATGGGCGTCAGGGCTACTACAGTAAGATAAGGCAAACCCGGAGAAGCAAACAGCAGGAACATGAAGAAGATGCCCAGCGGAATGACAACAGCCCGGGTCGACAGTCCGGCAACAGCGCTGCCCAGTATGGCGCCGATACCCAGGGCAGCCGCATTGCTTATTCTGCTTGTCTGCATGGCGATGGCTGCTCCCGTCAGCAGGCGGCTGTCTGCTTCACAACAGGCACCCGCCTGTTACCCGGAGCGCGGACAGCCGTAATAACTGTACCGCCCGGGATGCAAACCCCCGACAGATACGTGTTGTCAGCAGGGTACAGTCGAATGAGCGGGAAAAAAGGGTAGCCAGCGCGCGGCGCTTGTCTATTAGTGGTGCTGTCCGGTATTTTTTTCATTTTATTATAAAAATCATGCCTGCATGCCCACCCCTTAAAGAGAGGCGTAATACCGGTGTTGCGGCTGCAATATCAGGCAGATACACTTGTCCAGTGTCGCTAGTTTATCTGACTGGGCCCGCAGATCAAACCCATTTCCGCCATGCGTGAAATACCACTTTGCCTGCTTCGACAGGCCACAGAACGACGACTGCACGCAAATAAAAGGGTGTATAAATTACTGTTATTTTTACAATTATCGCAGCAATCCTGCTGACAGACCTGCTGCTGAGGCTGGTCGTTCGGATACCCCCGCGTTCCGGCCGATTCTACCCACGTCTGAAAGCGAGAGTTCTCAGGGACGATGTCTCCACCTTCAGCCCGGGTTACGAAGCCACGCTCAAAAGCCAGGATTTCTGCGTCACCATCAAAACCAGTTCGCTGGGCTTCCGGGAGCGGGAGTTACCTGAAGCGGATGAGTTACCGCAGTCATCGATATTGTTCATTGGTGATTGTATTTTCATGGGATACGGGGTTGAGGAACCGGAACGGATAAGCAGCCAGCTGGCTGGCATCGCCCTGGAAAGGGGAATATCACAGCCGGTGATCAACCTGTCTTTTATCGGCTGGCGAACCAACAACTATTTTAGTTGCCTGACCAATTTCTATGAACAACTGAAGCCGCAGAGCATCGTGGTAGGCATATACATAGGCTTTGAGTTCGGCGCTGTAATCCGGCCGGCCAGGTCGAGGGAAGAGGTCAGAAAACCCGGTTTCAGGAAAATCCTTCGCGACCTTCTGAGGCTTTCACCTTTACTGAACCTGTCCATGCGCGGACTCTGGACCAACCGCCTGTTCAGAACTCACTTCAACAAAAAGGAACTGATGAATGAGCGGCTGGATATCTACCTGAAGGACGAGACCCCGAAACAGAAAGAACTTTACGACAATACCACTGCCTACCTGTCCATGATGGCGGATTATGCCAGGGACAAGGGCGCTGATTTCCTGGTTGTCCTGATACCGGACCACCTGCAGGTACTGGAAAAAGACATTTTCAGCGGTCTCGACAGAAAAAAACCACAACGCACCCTTGGCCGATACTGTGCGGACCACGGGATCAAATGCCTTGACCTGCTGGCTCCCTTTGAAAACCATCCCCGGCCGGCAAGCCTGTATTTCGACATGGACAAGCACTGGAACAGCACTGCGCACCGGTTCGCGGCGAATCTGCTGGCGGATGAGATATTCCCCGATCACCGACACGCGCACGGCAGGCCGTCCTCCGCCCGGCCTGCCGGATAATGCCAGGCGGCCGGGCAGCTTATGTATATGCACAGAATATTCAATATTCTCGCAAGCGCTGTGGTCGCGGCTTTTCTGACCGGGTGTGGCGGCAGTGGAGACTCCTCAGCACCCGACCCGGGTTCGCCCATCTCCAGCCGACCCTACCAGCTGAAAATCCCCGCAGGCTATGACCCGGGCACACCCACGGCGCTGATCGTGTTGCTGCATGGGTATTCCAGCAACAGCACCGAAATCGCCCGCTACCTCGGCCTGCTCGATGCGGCGGACAGGCACGGCTTCCTGCTGGCATACCCCGACGGCACCATCGACTCCAGGGGCAACCGTTACTGGAACGGCACGGATGCCTGTTGTGCATTCGACCCGGTTGCTGCTGACGATGTCGGCTACCTGTCAGCGCTCATGGACGATGTCGCCGCGAAATACAATGTTGATCCGAACCGTATTTATTTTGTCGGCCATTCGAACGGTGCATTCATGTCACATCGCATGGCCTGCGAACGTTCATCCAGGATCGCCGCCATTGTTACCCTGGCAGGGATGCAGTGGAACGACCCCGACCTGTGCCCTGCAACAGAACCGGTCTCGGTACTTCACATTCATGGCGACCGGGATGACACCATATTTTTCGACGGTGGCAATGTATTCGGCACAGCGTCTCCGTCCGCCATCGACAGCACCGCCACCTGGGCCGCAAAAGACGGCTGTACCGGCAACCTGACCGACCTGCCGCCGAACATCGATCTTGACGCCGTACTAGGCGGGGACGAGACCCGCGTTCAGCACTACACTGGCTGCCCCGCCGGTATCGAAGTAAAACTCTGGACCATTACCGGCGGCAACCACTCACCGGTATTCAATGCCGGCATAGCTGACCGGATCTGGGATTTCCTCTCCACCCACCCCAAACCCTGAAGGCCGGGTCTGCCAGGGCGGCACCCCGTCTACTCTGCTCCGGCCGGCAGGGATACCAGTCCGTTCTCTACCAGGACTGCAGCGAGTTTCCGGAAATAATGAAAATGCGCGAGCGCGCCCGGGTGCGTGTCAAAAGGATAGAAATCGTCGCTTTCGTTACGCATGGGGTCAGGGCGTAAATCCGCCACAATCAGGCCAAGCTGCCGCGCCCGGGCAATCACGGGATCATCGTCCGGGCCCTCAACATAGGCTACCACGGTGACTGCAGGCGTCACCCTGACAAAGGCTTCCAGCAGGGCACTTGTCACTTTTGCCTGTTCTGCAAATGGCGGATCGCCCGATTCGCACCAGTCCTCCTGGCCTTCACAGCTCATACGGTACATATCAATTTTCAGCTTGCCGTTTTCCAGCCGTGCCAGCGGAAGACGCAGCCCTTCAGGGAACAGTTTCTCGAACATATCCGCGTCGTAGACGTTGACCAGGCTTGGGGAGGCCGTGTTACGGTGGTTCAGGTAATCACCGTATCCCCAGACCAGGATATCATTCGGACCCACCTCGTCAGCCCGTTCCCGCAGACGCAGCAACGACTGCACGTTACCGTGACCGGGCGTTGCCAGGTTTTTCACCTCCAGCCCCGGAAAACGCGCCTGCAGAAGCCAGGGAAAGGAATGCTCGTCAGGATTACCGCCACCGAAAATAACCGAGTCCCCGAAAATCCATATTTTCCGGTCCTCCGGATTGGGCAGGTAGCCGGTAGCCCGGCCACCCGTCTCAAGAATGGTAAACGGCGCGACATGCACCCTCCCTGTACGCTTGAGCTTTGTCAGGTACATGGCCTTGCCGGGAATAAAATCATAACCCAGCCGGGGGTGCGGGACATAGATATGCGGCGGCTCCGAACTGATGTCCAGGTTGTCGGACAGTGCAAACCGGCCCATTACCTTGTGCACGAGCACCTGCGTCGCGAACCGCCCCTCTGAATAGTCAAAACGGGCCATCGGCCGACCGGTAAGCTGACCACTGTAAAACAGCACAAGCGCGGAACCCGCTTCGATCATGAGACCGAAAATCAGCAACAACACAATACTGAATATAATGTTCTTCATCCAGTCGGGAGATACCGTTACGACCTCTCCCCTGTTCAGGCGCTTTTCCCGGTCGGCAACGGAGGATCTGATGCAAGCACCCACCGGTATATCCAGCCCGGGATCTCATAGCGTCTTTTGTTGAGAATTATACCAGTGAGATTGGCACACGCACCCCTGAGCAGGGCAAGGTTACGTGCGGCCGTCATCGCAGTAGTATGGTCGGCTTCAAGCACGAAAACAACGCCACTCAAACTGCTGACCAGGTTCAGTTGTTCGGGGAAGGTACTCAGGTCCGGGCCATCGATAATAATACTGGTGTAGTCCGCGGAAAGTTCGTCCAGGGCGCGTTTCAGCTGCTTCCCCAGAACGGCCGGGCCGCCGACCACACGGATTCGATCATAATCCCCGTCAGCGGACCGGGTTACGCCTTGCCCGGGCCTGGACGCTTCTTCCTGCGACCCGGCCGATCGTCCTGCGCCGATGACAGCCTCAAGCAACAGGACTCTACCCTCCCGGTGCGACAGTGCTGTGCTCAGCCCTTCTGCTACCGTGGTTCTGCCCTCCCCCTGCATGGAACTGCTAAGATAGATCACCCTCGCACCCCCTGATCCCGACGGGTGACTGCATACCAGTTTTTCCGCCAGACTTCGATATTCGACCAGGTTGACCGCCCGGGCTTTGTCACCTTGTTCCAGCAAGGCAATAGATGCCAGCACCGGGTAACCCAGGCGCTCCTCGGTTTCCTCCCTGTTGGCCAGGGTGCGGCGGAAGTATTCCAGGAAGTAGGCAGTGCCGATCCCGCCCAGCAACCCCACGATGATACCCAGTACCATGTTAAGCCCCTTACGCGGACTTATCGCCCGGTCGGGAATCTGGGCCGGCTCAACCGCTATGACGTTGGATACCTGCGCTCGATCGAACGCCTCGTTGATCATGACTTCTTCCTGCTTCCTGATAAACATCTTCACGGCATCGCGCTTGACACGCACATCCATCTCCAGGTTACTGAGCTCGACCTCCCGTTCATCAAGCAGCTGCAACTGCCGGGCCAGTTCCGCAACCTGCTTTTCCGCCGACGGCACTCGTGACTCCAGAACCCGCTGGTTACTGCGCTCCAAGGCCAGCGTCCTTTGCAATTCCTGGTAGGTCTGACTCAGCCCGGAGGTTTTCTGCGAAGATACACTGGATTCTTCCTTTTTCAGGGTTGCCCGCAGGTTTTCAAGCTCCTTGTCCATGCGTTTCGCGGCCGGGCTGTCCGCTACATACTGGTCACGCTGAATCTCGAGCTTGAGGATCCGCGAACGCAACTCCTCCACGGCCGTGTTCCGTTGTGTCACGCTGCTTAGAGGAACGGATCGCGATTGTTTTGCCAGCTGCTTTGTGACCTCCTCTATTCGCTCGGCGCTCTCCAGTGCCTGGCGCCGGGCATTTTCCAGGTCGGTCTGGGCCTGACTGTAACGCGCGAGCAGGAGATCCTTCTGGCGGTCCGGGGAAACAATGTGCCATTCCTGCTTGATTTTCTGCAGGCGTTGCTCTGCTTCCTTGAGTTGGTCCGCCAGCCGTTTGGCTTCCTCCGACAGGACTTGTCTGGCCTTGAGCGGTCGGCGCAATTCCAGGTGGTAGCCCACATAGATTTTCACCAGCTTGTTCAGCGCCTCGGCTGCGAATTCCCTGTCAGGAGCATCCAGGCTGACCGCAAAAATATCCGTCTTGACGACCGCACCTGCTTCCAGGTTGGCCATGATTTTCTGGGCTGCTGCATCAACCGGGTCGGGTGGAGTTTTCGGTTTCGGCCCGAAGACCAGTTCCGTGACCCGGTCCACGATCCAGCCCTTCACCTCACCCGGGATGGCCCGCAGCCAGTCCCAGCGCCAGGTCATGTTTTTCTGTACGTACGCGGGTCCCAGTTCCAGCGCCAGGCGCCGGGCGATTTCCGGGCTTTTGATGATTTCCACCTCGGTCATCACCTGGTCTTCGGGTTGCGAACTCTGGAATGCCGCGCTCTGCGAAAGACCGGTCGTCAGCTGCTGTGGCGCCCGGTTAAACTGGACCAGTATGCGGGCCTCGCTCCTGTATACCTTGGACACCAGTAACGAGATCGCCAGCGTGAAAACGACTGTGACGATGAATATACGGGCAATGAGCTTTCTGTAACGGAAAAGGGTGGCTATATGCTCGCGTGGGCCAAAGACCGATCTGCTGACTTTATGTTCCATAATATATTTTTCAGATACGTGGTGATTATTCACTGATTACCCATAACAGCCATGACCTGAGCCTATTTACGCGCCTTCAGCAGTTCATCAAAATAGGGGATGGTGCGCTCAAGCCCTTCTTTCAGCTGAATCTCCGGATTCCAGCCCAGGCTCTCCCTGGCAAGAGAGATATCAGGGCAACGGCGAATCGGGTCATCCTCCGGGAGCGGTTTGTTGACGATCTGTGAGCCGGACCCCGTCAGCTCGATCACCATATCCGCCAGCTCGCGGATAGTAAATTCGACCGGGTTGCCTGTATTCACCGGGCCGACAAATTCGTCCGGACTCGCCATCAGGCGGATAAACGCTTCGAGAAGATCATCCACGTAGCAGAATGAACGCGTCTGGTTGCCATCCCCATACAGTGTGATCGGTTCGTTTTTCAATGCCTGGATAATAAAGTTGGAAACCACACGTCCGTCATTGGGGTGCATATTGGGGCCATAGGTATTGAAAATGCGCGCAACCTTGATCCGCAGCCCGTGTTGGCGGCGATAGTCGAAAAACAGTGTTTCGGCACAGCGCTTGCCCTCGTCGTAGCACGACCGCAGCCCATTGGGATTGACATGGCCCCAGTACGATTCGTTTTGCGGGTGCACCTTGGGGTCGCCGTAGACCTCGCTGGTGGAAGCCTGGAATATTTTCGCCCTGACACGCTTGGCAAGACCCAGCATGTTGATAGCGCCATGTACCGATGTCTTGGCAGTCTGCACCGGGTCAAACTGGTAGTGTATGGGGGACGCGGGACAGGCGAGGTTATATATTTCATCAACCTCCACATACAGTGGGAACGTTATATCCTGCCGCAATAGCTCGAAGTGCGGGTTATCCAGTAGCGGAAGGATATTATCCTTGCTCCCGGTAAAGAAATTATCCACGCATAGAATATCGCATCCTTCATCCAGCAGGCGCTTGCACAGATGCGAACCGATAAAACCGGCACCGCCCGTAACAAGGATGCGTTTTCTCGACAAATCTTTCATAACCAGGGTCCCGCCTTATAATTAATGGAACAGCCTGCGCCTGGCACAGTGCGTCTTGTGGTTGATAGGTACTGTTCAGTATGCTTTCGGGTCAGCAAAGGCAACAAACAGCGTGGTATATAATATTTTCAGATCCAGAAGAAGCGACCAGCTTCGTATGTACTCAAGGTCATATTTTATTCGCCCTTCCATCTTGTCAAGTGTATCCGTTTCCCCGCGATAACCACGTATCTGCGCCAGGCCGGTCATCCCGGGTTTGACGATATGGCGCAACATGTAACGACGAATAATCCCCCGGTGCTGCTCATTCAGCGGGACCGGGTGCGGGCGGGGCCCGACAACTGACATTTCGCCACTCAATACGTTAAACAGCTGGGGCACCTCGTCGAACGACGTTTTCCTGAGAAATTCCCCCAACGGAAAGATGCGCTCATCGTCGCGTTGTGCCTGCCTGAACTCCTGGTCCGATTCACAAACGCGCATGGTACGGAACTTCCAGATCCTGAACTCCTTGCCATCCAGCCCGTAACGTGCCTGCCGGTAGAAAACCGGCCCTTTCGAAACGCACTTGATCATGATGGCAACCAGCAGCATCGGAAGTGCCAGCAGAGCCAGTATCAGGCTCGCCAGTACCAGGTCTTCAATCCGCTTAAGGACCGCTGCAGGCCCGAGAAAAGGCGTCTCTACAAAACTGAGAACGGGAATATCACCTACGCATCTCCAGGTTGCCCGCAACATATCCAGGGCCAGCATATCCGGCACATAGTAAACCGATACGGTGGTGTCTGAAAAACGGTCGATCAGTTCCTTGATCCTCAGCTCCGCGCGCATCGGCAGCGTGATGTAGACAATGTCGACCTTGCATTCCTCGGCCAGGCGGACAAGGTCCTCCGTATTGCCGGCCAGTTCCCCGGCGTCTATTGCAATCCTGCCATCCGAACCATCTGTCCTGTCCTCGTAATAACCACTGAAGCGCAGGCCCATCCACCGGTTCCGCCGGATATTCCCGGCGACCCTGGTTGCAAGTTCGTTTGCACCTACGATGGCGGCAAGCTGGTAATTGCGCCCCATGCGCCGAATCCACCGCAACAACAGGCGCAACAGGACACGAAAAATCGTCATGCCGGCAGCAGAAAGAATCAGCCAGGGCACCAGCGCCACGTAACCCAGCCAGGCACGTGCGTCCAGGAAGTACACGAGGACAACCAGTGCCATACTGGAAGTAATCCAGCACAGCAACACCTTCCTGATTTCTACAAAAAAAGAGGTGCTCCTCCAGGACTGGTAAAGCCCTCCAAGCCAGGAAGTAATTTCAAAAACCGTGATGGCGAACAGCAATAGAAGGACGCGCGGGAGATCCCACTCCATGTCTAAATGGCGCAGGACCAGCAGCAAGCTGCCCGCGATCAGCGCCATATCCACCACGCTGACCAACGGTAATAAAAGCCTGCTGAGGGGCTTTACCCACCCACCTTCGGGAACCACTTTATTATTCTCCTTCAATGTCACTCTGCCGGAGAGGACATCTGCCTGCTTTATTATAGTATTTAGAGCGCATAGTAAACTGAGTGACGGAAGTTTGCACCCATCTGTACAAACCCGGCAGTATCTGTCCGCCCGGTTACTCCCTGTGTCCGTAGCCCTGGTTTGCGTAGTTTCAACCCGGCACCCGGCCTGCTCTATTGACCTTAATCGCCGTTATATTCTATCCTCGTACAGCGTCTGGTAATATCCAGCAGGGGCCTGCAGGGATTACCCGCTGGTACACCCTTGAATAATAAATAGAATTAGCGTTGTGCGGGGAGCCCGGAGATGCAACCATCATGTAACCTGATTACGGCAAACAGCTTCGAACGGTCCCCTTTCGCCCCCGGGCGCCCGTCAGGGCCGTGCCGGCCGGGAACCACCCGGCGGTCTGGAACCGCATATCTTCCCGCAGCAGGAGCATCCCGATGAAACCGGCCCGGGTCCTGTATGTCAGGAATTTTCGCGGCATCACCGACATAACCGGGGCCGAAACCTATCTGTTTTCCCTGCTGCAGGGACTTGACCGCAAACGCTATGAACCGCTGCTGGCCTGTATTACCAACCCCGCACAGCCTGAACAGCAGTGGCTGACGGAACTCAAACGCAGGAACCTGCCCTTTGTAACCGTACCGATCAGGCATCGAGCAAGTTTC
>JALSRZ010000118.1 GCA_026984515.1 Thiohalobacter sp.
CTGGTCGAACCTTTAGGTTCAAATCCTGCCACCTGGAAACGTCACCGGTCTAAATCCGGTCCCGTGCTAACGTAACCATTAACCAACTTTGGCTGGGGCGGCAGGATTCGAACCTGCGTATGCTGAGATCAAAACCCAGTGCCTTACCGCTTGGCGACGCCCCAGGAGAAAACGCCTTTATACCTGCTCCAGCCGTTGTAACAACGGTGAGCGGTTGCAGCCTCGCGCCACGAATCCGCTCCAGGGCACCGGTATCTGTCGCAGTATGGACTCTGCCTGCAGTCGATCCGTGCAGGCGGCAAATACGCAGGCGCCACTCCCCGTCATCTGCGCAGGCTGGAACTTATTCAACCAATTCAGTGCCTTGCCAACCTCCGGGTAGCGCCGCACAACCACCTGCTGCAGATGATTACCGCCCTCACCCGAGACAAAGGCGGGTATTTTGAGCGGGGGCGCGTTGCGTGTCAATCCGGGATCGGAGAATACCACGGCAGTGGAGACCTCAACGGCCGGATTCAGCACCAGGTACCAGGGCTCCGGCAGGTCAGTCAGGGGGGTCAGCCGTTCGCCCACGCCCTCTGCCCAGGCGGCATGACCGTGCACGAATACAGGTACATCGGCGCCCAGTTGCAGGCCGATGCCGGCCAGCTGGTCGACGGTGAGACCCAGCTTCCACAGCGCATTCAGCGCCACCAGCGTGGTCGCGGCATCGGAACTGCCGCCGCCCAGACCGCCACCTGCCGGCAAGCGCTTGTCGAGACGAATACGCACGCCCGGGTCCCGGCCGGTATGCGCTAACAGGGCGCGTGCTGCACGAACGACCAGGTCCTGCCCGGGAGGCACCCCGGGTAACCCGCCCTGCAGGTCAATCGTGCCGTCGTCCGAGGTTTCAAACCACAGGCGGTCACCGCTGTCGAGAAACTGGAATACCGTCTGCAATTCATGGTAGCCGTCAGCGCGCCGACCGGTGATGCGCAGCAACAGGTTCAGTTTGGCAGGGGCCGGCCAGTACCGTTCCTTACCCGACCCGTTCATGGTATCTGCCAGTCATCGATGACGAACCGGACCTGGATGGCATCGCGCTGCAGCCGCAATTTCTTTGGCAGTGACAACCCGGCACTGTCCATGTAGCGCTGGTAGTCAATCGACCAGCCGTCCTGCCCGATGTGCAGCAAACGTCCCTGCGCGTCCCACTGCAGAACCGGTGCCGGATCCCGCACCGGCAAACCACGCAACCAGGCCGCCAGGCCGGTGACCGGCAGACGCCAGCCGGTCTGCTGTTGCAGCAGGTCTTCCGGGTTCAGGGCAAAAACCGCGGGCTGATCGGCTCGCCGCAGCCACACACCCTGCGCATTACCGTGCAGTTCCACCGCGCCCCGGCCAAAAGGGCCACGCAGGCGGATACGATAGTTTTCGCCACGCTGCTGCCAGTCGAACCCGGCACTCCAGCCTTCTTCCCCGGTCCGTAACGCGACACGACCTTTCGCCTGCCAGTCATGCAGCGCGGCCAGGGTTGCCTGGCGGTCGAGCCAGACAGACTCTGCTGCGGGTTCGGGTATTTTCGGGCGAGTGGCGCAGGCGCTCATCAGCAGCGCCGCCAGCAGCAACAGGCTGGTGATACCGGAGCGTCGGCCTGCGACGCAATCGTTACGGCCTGCCGTCGCGGTCAGGAGACCGCTCCCGGGGGGTAAAACCTGTCGCCTGCAGTACCATGAAGGAAGCGAGGCTGTTTCAGCAGATCCTGCATGGCCGATCAGGGAGACAGGCGCCGTACCGTTTCTTCCAGCACCGGGTCGCCGGGGGCATCCTTGCGCGCCTTGTCCCACAATGCACGCGCGGCATCCCGGTCACCCATGGCCCACATCACTTCCCCCAGGTGTGCAGCAATCTCTGCATCCCCGGTCATAGCGTAGGCTTTCTGCAGGTGGTCGCGCGCTTCCTGCAGGCGTCCGAGGCGATACAACACCCAACCCATACTGTCGATAACGGCCGGGTCCTCCGGGGTCTGCGCAAAGGCCTTCTGCACGTACACCAGGGCTTCTTTATAACGATCCGTGCGGTCCGCCAGCGTGTAACCCAGTGCATTGAGCGCCCGGGCGTTATTCGGTTCGACTTTCAGCACTGCGCGCAGGTCCTTTTCCGCCTGGTTGAGCCGGTCCAGGTGCTCCGCCACCAGCGAACGGGCATACAGGATTTCCAGATCGTCCGGGCGTGTTTCCAGGTAATCGCTGTACAGCTTGTAGGCTTCCTCGTACCAGTCGATACCGGACAGGATTTCCCCTTCCACCAGGAACAGGCGCTGGGCCTGTCCGGGTTTTGCCGCACGCAGGGTGCGCAGGCGCTCACGTGCCGCTGCCACATCGCCCTGCTGCGCTTCCAGCCGGGCGATACGAATCTGCACCTCGATCCATTGATCGCTTTCCCGATCCACCTTGTTGTACCACTTCATGGCGCGTTTGGTGTTTTTCTGCTCTTCCGCGATCGCGCCCAGGTAGTAGTAGGCCTGCTGGGTCTGGAAATCCAGCTCCACCAGTTTCCTGAAACGGGTGCGCGCCTCTTTCAGGTCACCGGCTTCCAGCGCCAGCAAGGCCAGCGAGTAGGTCACCTGCCCGTTGTCCGGCTGCCGCCTCAGCAGACTGCGGTACTGCTTGCGCGCAGCCTCGAAATCCTCCAGGTCCACCAGCAGGCGCGCATACGCGAGTTGTAACCCGGGGTTGTCCGGGTCGTTGTGCAGCGCGGTTTCCATGCGGGTACGTGCTGCCTCACCCCGGTCCTGCTTGAGGTCGATCTGCACCTGCAGGATAAGGGCATCCGCCCAGCCGGGCTTCAACTCCAGGCAGCGCGCGACTTCCTGCTCGGCCAGTGGCCAGTTTTCGGCGTGTACCGCCAGGCGTGCGTAGGCGAAGTGTGCATCGGGATCCTGCGGGCGCAGTGCCACCAGTTGCGCCATGATCCGCAATGCGCGTTCCCGGTCGGGTTCCCTGGCCAGCAGGGCCAGCATGGACTGGTACGGTTTGCCGTCCGCATGGTTCTGCAGCAGGTACTCGAACTGTTCCAGCGCCTCCTGCTGCTGGTCCAGTCGCAGTGCCAGGATCGCCAGCGTCTGGCGGGCTTCGGTACTGTCGGGTGCCAGTTCCACCCAGCGCTGCGCGGCGCGGTACGCAATGGCCGGCTGTTTGGCGAAGACCGCGATCTTCAGCGCGCGTTCGGCAATCCGCGGGTCATTGCTCTGTTTGGCGGCCTGCAGATAGCTGGCACCGGAGACATCCAGGCGACCGCGCTGGCCGGCAATCTCACCCAGCAAAACGCCGTACAGCAGGGGCGCAGTCAATTCCTCCTGCGCAGCCGCACTGGCCGGTGGCTGGCCGGCTTGCCCTTTTTCCGCTCCGGCCGGGCTGGTAGTCGCCACCGGTTCCGCCTCAGGTCTGGTCGGGGACTGGCTACAGGCGCTGAGCAGTAAACCTGCCAACAGCATCCATGCGCAACGCAGATTCACACTTTTACATCTAAAAACAATCATCTTGTCCGTTAATCGGTTACCCTTTCAGTCTTCGCGCCACTATACGGCAAACGATTCAGAAGCTACAGTCATCCACACTGGCTTGTATTCACCCGGGGCATCCCGCAGAATTTCCCGTTTGTATTTATAATACGTGTACTTATGTCCCTGATCGCGCTCGGCATCAACCACCGCACCGCACCGGTCGAACTGCGGGAGCAGGTTGCCATTACCGGCGATCGCATCACCGATGCGTTGCACGACCTGGTAGCCCTGCCCGCGGTCGATGAAGCCGCGATCCTGTCTACCTGTAACCGCACCGAACTCTATTGCGGCGTGCAGGAAGACCCGACAGACACACTGACGGACTGGCTGGCGCGCTACCACCAACTGGAACCCGACGCCATCCGCCCGCACCTGTATCGCTACCCGAACGACAATGCGGTGCGCCATCTGCTGCGCGTGGCAGGCGGCCTGGACTCGATGATCCTCGGCGAACCGCAGATCCTCGGCCAGATGAAAGAGGCCTGGCAGACCGCCAACGACGCCGGTACGCTTGACATCACGCTGGGCCGTTTGTTCCAGCATACCTTCTCGGTAGCCAAACAAATCCGCACGGACACGGCGATCGGCGAAAGCCCGGTGTCGATTGCCTTCGCCGCGGTCAGCCTGGCTCGCCAGATTTTCAGCAACTTCAAGCACCACACGGCGCTGCTGATCGGCGCTGGTGAAACCATCGAACTGACCGCCCGTCACCTGCACGACCAGCAACTGGGCAAGCTGATCATTGCCAACCGGACCCTGGAAAACGCCCACACGCTGGCGGCAACGTTCAACGGCTATGGCATCGGCCTGGACGAAATCCCGGCCCATCTTCCGGAAGCCGATATCGTCATTTCCGCGACCGCCAGCGACAGTGCCATACTGGATAAAGCCATGGTGAAAGCTGCGCTCAAGGGGCGCAAACACCGGCCGGTGTTCATGGTCGACATTGCCGTGCCCCGGGATATCGACCCGGCCGTTGCCGAACTTGAAGACATCTATCTGTATACCGTCGATGACCTGCAGGAGGTGATCCAGGAAAACCTCAAGTCCCGGCAACAGGCAGCGCTTCAGGCCGAGGATATCATTGATGTGCAGGTGGACCGCTTCATGGCCTGGCTGCGCGGCCAGAATGCGGTGGCCTCGATCCGCAGTTACCGCCTGCAGGCTGAACAGCAACGCGATACCGTACTGGACAAGGCCCGACAGATGCTGGGCAACGGCAAGGACCCACAGGAAACCCTGGATTTTCTTGCCCGGACCCTGACCAACAAGCTGACCCACGGCCCCAGCGTGCGCATCCGGCAGGCTGCGGAAAGCGGGGACGACGCGTTATTGCAGGCGATCCTGAAACTGTACGACCTGGACCGGGAATGACGTGAACCCTTCGCTGGAAAGAAAACTCGAAACCATCGTGGAACGCGCCCAGGAGGTCAGCGCACTGCTGGCCGACCCGGACGTCATTGCCGATAACCGTCGCTTCCGCGAACTGTCGGTGGAATATGCACAGATCAACCCGGTCGTCAGCTGCTTCGATGCCCTGCAGAAAACCCGCGAGGACGAACAGGCGGCACAGGACATGCTGCAGGACCCTGACCCCGAACTGAAAGCCATGGCCGACGAGGAACTGGCTGCCGTCCGCGTACGCCGCGAACAGCTGGAACTGGAGCTGCAAACGCATCTGCTACCGAAAGACCCGAACGACGACAAGAACGTCTACCTGGAGATCCGCGCCGGTACCGGTGGTGACGAAGCGGCCATATTCGCCGGGGACCTGTTCCGCATGTACTCCCGCTTTGCAGAAAACCAGGGATGGACGGTCGAGATTCTCAGTGAAAGCAGCGGGGAACACGGCGGCTACAAGGAAATCATTGCACGCATCAGCGGCCGCGACGTTTACGCACAACTCAAATTCGAGTCCGGCGCACACCGTGTACAACGGGTTCCCGAAACCGAATCACAGGGCCGCATTCACACCTCGGCCGCCACCGTTGCCGTACTGCCGGAAGCCGAGCAACAGGATGCGGTCGATCTCAATCCCGCGGACCTGAAGATAGACACCTACCGCGCGTCCGGTGCGGGTGGCCAGCACGTGAACAAGACCGATTCGGCAGTACGCATTACCCATACGCCGACCGGCATCGTGGTGGAATGCCAGGACGAACGCTCCCAGCACAAAAACCGGGCGCGCGCCCTGTCGCTGCTGGCAGCGCGCATCCAGGCGGTGGAAGATGAGAAACGCCACTCTGAAGAAACCGAGACACGCCGCAGCCTGGTGGGCAGCGGAGACCGTTCCGAACGCATCCGCACCTACAATTTCCCCCAGGGACGCATGACCGACCACCGCATCAACCTGACGCTCTACAAGCTGGATGAAATCATGCAGGGTCATCTCGAATACGTGATCGCGCCCCTGCAGAGCGAGGACCAGGCCGACCGGCTGGCCGAACTCAGCTCCGCGGACTAGCGGACCATGCCCGGGAACCTGTCGGGTTTGGGAACCATCTACTGCGCTGGCGAGGGAAAAGCGGCTTGAAGCCATCCATCAAGGAAGTGCTCGACCGGGCGGCCACCGCCCTGCGTAACCGTGACAACGCACGCCTGGACAGCGAGGTATTGCTGGCCTTTGTGCTGGACAAACCCCGCAGTCACCTGCACGCCTGGCCCGAAGCCGGGCTCGATGCCGTTCAGCTGCAGCGTTTCGAGCAACTGATCGCCGAACGTGCCAGGGGACGACCCGTCGCCTACC
The DNA here is from genome assembly GCA_026984515.1 of Thiohalobacter sp. GTDB lineage: Bacteria > Pseudomonadota > Gammaproteobacteria > DSM-19610 > DSM-19610 > Thiogranum. Next base: position 6,291 of record JALSRZ010000118.1, read on the forward strand.
TGACCGGGCGGCGCGAATTCTGGTCGCTGGACCTTGAAGTCACGACCGACACCCTGATCCCGCGACCCGAGACCGAGCTGCTGGTGGAACAGGCACTGGCGCTGTTGCCTGCACAGCGGAACCTGCGGATCGCGGATCTCGGCACCGGCAGCGGTGCGATCGCCATCGCGCTGGCAAAGGAGCGCAAGACCTGGTCACTCTGTGCGCTGGACCGTTCCCTTGCCTGCTGCCGGGTTGCCCAACGCAATGCCCGGCGACTGGGCCTGGACAATATGGATGTGATCAACGCTGACTGGTGTGACGCGCTGGCTACATCCGGCGTGGATGCCATCCTGTGCAACCCTCCCTACATAGCCGGGCAGGACCCGCACCTGCAACAGGGAGACCTGCGTTACGAACCGCGCTCGGCGCTGGTTTCCGGCACGCAGGGGCTGGACGCCATCAGGCGCCTGGCTGCCGACACCGCACGGGTCCTGAAAAAGGGCGCCTGGTTGTTTCTGGAGCACGCTTACGACCAGTCGGACAATGTTCTCAACCTACTGAATGATAAAGGCTTTACAGACATCCACTGCATTCGGGACCTGGCCGGGATGGAACGCGTCACGCGCGCCCGCAAACCAGCCTGACAGCGCTCTCGCTTCGACCCTGCATTTCCTATAGGATTTAGCCATGGATCAGGCATCCCCGGACCCTGTCAAATACCGGGAAATAGGGTTTTGCAGTCCACACCCGGACCCGCAGCAGGCACTCAGCGCCATGCTGGTGCTCGCCGATCTGGAGGGCGTATTGCACGTCACGGTTCCGGATCGCTCGCGCAATACGCTGCAGGTCCGCTATGACCTGAACCGGATTTCACTGAACGTCATCGAAGACCTGTTATCCGAACTCGGATTCCACCTGGACAACAGCCTGCTGGCCAAACTGAAACGCGCACTCTACTACTACACCGAAGAGAACGAACTGCAGGCCCTGGGACAACCCACCGGCCAGGATCACAGCACCCGCGATATTTTCATGCGCTGCTACCGCTGCCATACGCACGGCTGCCGTGACGAACGTCCGCAGCACTGGCGCAAATATCTTTAACAGGCTGTTAACCCGCATTTCTCACCGGGTTCCGTAACGAGGCGGTGGCAGGTCGTGTGATCAGCGGCGTTCGCGACCGAGGGCTGCGCAGGCATAGTCGACACCATGTCGAGCAGCCCGACCGAGTGAACGCCGCTTAGCGCGCGGCATGACGCCGCCGCAGCAGGAAGTCGGTGAGAAATGCGGGTTAAACTTCCGGGAAATCGCCTGATTGTCCTGAACGCCACGAAGACCCCGAGCGGTCGCCACGCCGGTACAGGCCGGCACAGGCGTCCGTCACCAACTGTTTTTTTGCGCCTGCGGCCGGTATCGTCTGCGTATGGATGACCAGCAATTACTTCGCTACAGCCGGCAGATCATGCTGCCGCAGGTCGATGTGCAGGGCCAGCAAAAACTGCTGGCCGCACACGTGCTGGTCATCGGTGCCGGCGGCCTGGGCTCCCCGGCCGCCATGTACCTGGCCGGCGCCGGCATCGGCCGGATCACCATCGTGGACAATGATGCAGTGGACCTGTCCAACCTGCAGCGCCAGATCCTGCACCGCAACGCCGACCTGGGGCGCCCCAAGGTCGAATCCGCCAGGGATACACTGACCGGGTTGAACCCGGACATCCAGGTCATCGCCCTGCCCCGTTTTGCCGACCGGCAAACGCTTGCAGACCTGGTCGCGCAGGCCGACCTGGTGATCGATGCCAGCGATAATTTCGCCACCCGCTTTGCCATCAACAGCGCCTGCGTGGCAACCGGTACGGACCTGGTATCGGGGGCCGCTATCCGCATGGAAGGCCAGCTTTCGGTGTTCCTGCCCCGGCGCGAAGACAGCCCCTGCTACCGCTGCCTGTACCCGGAAGGCGATGAACCCGAGCAGACCTGTAGCGAAAACGGTGTACTGTCACCGATCGTGGGCGTGATCGGCAGCCTGCAGGCACTGGAAGCCATCAAGGTGCTGCTCGCTATCGGGGAATCCCTGTGTGGACGCCTGCTGGTATTCGACGGCCTGTACCACGAATGGCGCAGCATCCAGCTTCGCAAGGACCCGAATTGCCCGGTGTGCGGCACTGAAGTACATTAGCAAACTGCCATGGAACGCATTATTCTGCCACGACAGCTCGTCAACCGGATCCTGTACCAGGCCCAGTCGTCACCCGATGCGGAAATCTGCGGCCTGATTGTCGCCTGCAAGGGACGACCGCAACGCTGTATCCAGGTACCCAACGTCTCGGATCACCCCCAACAGCTGTTTGCCATGGACCCTGAACGCCAGATTGATGCACTGCGCAAAATACGTGAGCAGGGAGAAGAACTGTTTGGCATCTATCACTCACACCCGCACAGTCCGGCCGAACCCTCCGACACCGACCTGCAGCAGGTCGGGTATCCCGATGCGCTCTATATCATCGTATCCCTGAACACGCGCGGGGTACTGGAAATGCGCGGATACCGTTTGCAGAACGGCAAGGCCGCACAGGTACAGCTGGAAATCCAGGCCGGCTGAACATCCCGCAGGCAGCGACCCTCAACCGGCGCACGACGATTTAACCGACATGATCTGTACCGGCCCGATACACCCCTGTTCTATATTTTCCAGCGTGTTACTGAACTTTTCCCGGGCTGTGCGTCCCATAACAGGATGCACAGGCCTCTCCTGCCCACTGCTGTCAGCACGCGACAGGTTTTTCCTGAAAAAATCGATCGCAAATTTCGTTCGGTCCTCGACTCCGGTCACTTCGAACCCGGCTGCGTGGAGCAGTGCCGACATTTCCTCCGGCGTCGTCAGGTAGCTGGTCCGGGGAGACGATGCCCAGGGAACCGGGTAGAGCAGGTCCACCTCGTTTTTTTTCATCACGTCGTAGACACACAGTCTCCCGCCCGGCTTCAACACCCGGGCGATCTCCCGGTAGAGTGCATCCCGGTCTGCGATGTTCATGGCGGCATGCAGCGTGATCACCACATCGAAACACGCGTCCGGGTAGGGCATCGACAAGGCACTGCCAATATGAAACCGCGTCTTGCCGGACAAGCCCACGTATCCCGTCAATATCTTCGCCGTAGCGATAAACTCCGGGGTCAGGTCGATGCCGGTCACCCGGCAACCAATCGTGTCAGCGATATATCGGACTGCCCCACCTATCCCACAGCCAACATCGAGCACCTGCTGGTCTGCTGTCAGCGCCAGCTGACTGACGATATACTCGGTTGCCTCGCGACCACCGATATGAAACTCCTCCAGCGAGGCAAGATCACCCGGCTGCAGGCTGTTCCTGTCCACCCCGCAAGCGTCAAGACCGGCCAGCAACCGGTTCAGCAGACCTGCATCACCGTAGTATTTTGCAACGTCACGTTCTATACCTGTCGCATAACTGTCCAGTGGGGATTTCATTACACCAGCGCCCCGAGCAGTGATTCTTCATAAGCGGCCAGGCTTGCACCGGACCTGATTTTTCCGACCAGGTCCGGGTTGGCGATGAAGCTGCGCCCGAAAGCCACGAGGTTCATTTGCCAGTCTGCCAGCGCGGACTCTGCTGCTTCCGGGCTGAAACCGCCGCAACCCACGACCGTGCCTTTATAGCGCCGGCGAACATAATCAACGGGTCTGCCACCCAGGTACTCATAGCTGAGATCCGCATCGAACGAGGCCACATGAACATAGGCCAGCAGACGCTCGTTCAGGGCCTGGAGGAGAACGTCAAACGTCGCTTCATCGCCTTCCGTGTATTCCAGGTTGACATAGGCCTGTGGCGACAGCCGGATTGCCGTCCTGTGCGGTCGGGTAACCGCTGCCACGGCGTCAACCACCTGGAGAGCGAAGCGGCTGCGATTCTCCGCATCAGCGCCATATTCGTCGCTGCGTTGATTGGTCTGCTGGTGCAGAAACTGGTCGATCAGGTAGCCGTTGGCAGCGTGAATCTCCACACCGTCAAAACCGGCTTCGATCGCATGGCTTGCTGCCCGTGCGTACAACTCGACCAGCTCAGCAATCTCTTCCCGGTCCAGCGCTCGCGGCACCTCATAGTGCAGGCCCGGTGCACGAGGCAACGGGCCTTCCAGGCCGATATCGCTGGGCGCTACCGGCTGGCTGCCGGTATAACTGCTATGCGCCATGCGCCCGGTGTGCCACAGCTGGCAAAAGATGTGGCCGCCATTGTCGTGCACGGCGGCCGTCACTTTTTTCCATGCATCGATCTGCTTGCGGGAATAGATCCCCGGCGTATGGGGATATCCCTGTCCCTGTGGATCGATCAGCGTGGCCTCGGTAATGATCAGCCCCGCACCCGCTCGACCCGCATAGTACTTCGCCATATCCCCGGTGGGCGCAAGGTCGTCATCGGAAAAGCACCGGGTCATGGGCGCCATCACGATCCGGTTTTTGAGCACCAGGCTGTTGGACAGGGAGAATCCGGAAAGCAGTTCTCGGTACTTCATCGCGTACTCCTCCAGTCGTCGGTCACCTAGTCCTTGCCAAAAATCTTCTGCGCCATGATCAGGCCGGGGCAGATCCCGACCGCTGCGGCAAACAGGAAAAAAACGGGCACGGCGTACAGAAACCAGTGCACCTTGTCGAAACCGGTCAGCCAGATACCGATCAGGATGATCGTGGCCGCATTGAAAAAGAAAAATCGCATTGCCTTGCTTGCTTTGGTCATGTTGGATTCCCCGCTCAGAAGCGTAATTCAGTGTGAAATTGCAATCAGCTGCTTGCGTTGTACGGGGAGAAATTGTAGAAACGTCTTATTACGATAACAATATGTAAAATCAATACATCTTTGTTATCGATTTTGTTACCAATTGGCGGCATTCTATGGATAGCCTCAAACGCATGGTCATTTTCTCGCACGTGGCAGAAACCAGGAGTTTTTCCGCGGCCGCGCGCAAACTGGGTATTGCACGGTCGGCGGTCAGTCGCCACATCGCGCTGCTCGAACAAAGTGTCGGCGTCCGGCTGCTGAACCGCTCGACCCGCAGCGTAAGCCTGACTGAAGCCGGGCAAACCTACTACCGGAGCTGCGCGCTCATTGTCGCCGAGGCGGAAACCGCCAGCCGCCGTATCAGTCAGCTGCGCGATGAGCCGGCGGGCACCCTGAAAGTGGCCGGCCCCACCAGCTTCGGCAGCCAGCTGGCCACCCTGGCCGGCAGGTTCATGCAACAATACCCGGCGTTGCACATTGAACTGCTGCTGGACGACCGGGTTGTGGACATGGTGCGGGACAGCATCGATGTGAGCATCCGGGTTGGCTGGTTGAGCGACACCACCCTGGTTGCACGCCAGTTGTGTGAGTCACCGCGACTGCTCTGCGCATCGCCGGGTTATCTCGAACGCCACGGACGGCCCGAATCACCATCCCGGCTGGCCGACCACGAGTGCATCATATTCAGCCTGCTGCCCACGCCCCATCAATGGACGTTTTCGAAAAACGGCCGCCAGGAAAATATCCACGTCAAGGGACGGATGAAAACCAACAGTGCAACGGCGGTACGCGCCCTCATCCTGGATGGCAGCGGCATTGCGCCGCTTTCGAATTTCCTGGTTGGTGACGACATCCGGGCAGGCCGCCTGGTGCACCTGCTGCCCGATCACGACTGCGGCAGCGCCGGTATCTACGCCGTCTACCAGGACCGGCGCTACCAGCAAGCCAGGGTTCGATTGTTCATCGACTTTATCCAGGAGCGCATGCAGGCACTGATATGAACCTCGGCCCGGCGTGCCGGGCGCCCGGATCCCCTCACCACCGCTGAGGGTCAGTGGTCGATCTCAATTTCCACCTTTTCAAAAACAAGGTGGTAGAAAAATGAGTTGGTCGGCGGAAAATTTGTGTTCGGCGACAGGTCCAGCCCATCCATAAAGAACAGGTCGGCCTCCAGGTCATGGTGATCCACCAGCCCCCGGGAAGGATCCGCCATCGAGAATACGCTGCCATCCAGATTGCGCACACTGTTGTCCGCGTCGTTACGAACACCCTCCCTGACCACCAGGCGACCACTCCACAGGGGTGCCGGACCATCAAAAGGGTTATCGAAAGGCCGGCCGTTAAGGCTGACCCTGGCCGGTCCCCAGGCAGCCAGCAGGGTGAACACGGTCGGTGTGAACGGTGGACCTGCCTGCGTGTCGCCCTGCTTGTAGACATTGATCACCACGGGGTCCACCGGACCGATCAGTTCCGTCTGTACCGCTGAAGGTCCGATACGCAATCCGGTCGGGAACGGCAGGTTGACAAACACGTCCTGGTGGTAATGCCAGGTCCCGTGCCGGTCTTTCCACCTGGCATCGATGTGGCCGGTGTTACTGACCGGATCCAGCCTCGCTCTCAGTCGTCCCCGGATACGCTCGACCCCGGCACCGTCAAAGACCAGCGAATCGACCGGTTCGGCGGGCACACCCTGTACTTCGGAAATCACTGTGCCGGTCACGTTGCGTATCAGGCGTGCGTGGGCCGCACTGACTTCGTACTTCAGGCCTGCTGCAGCCTGGCTCCCGGGCCACACCAGCATCCCTGCCAGAACGAGTACCGCTGGGAACAAACTGGTAACACCTGCATTTACTCTTCGTACAGCCATGGTTTCCTCCGTTGATTTCAAATGAATGGGTATGGGTAGCGATATCAGGCGCCGTGCCGCGCTTGACGTACGTACCGGCGCCTGGATTTCCCGGCATCGGAACTGTCATCATCCCGCCTGCCGTGTGACCTGGTTTCATGGAAAGCACGCATGGCACTCCTCATCAGGCGTCTTTTCAGACCCTTTTGCAGTTTTCCGGCCTGTGACAGTTCTTTCAGTACCCGCGCTACACAGTGACGGTAATCATGGGCGCTGTCCCAGTCATCCAGGTAACTGCAGGGGATTTCGGGGATCACCAGTCGCTCCGAAGCACGCAAGCCATACAGGCGGTTATGCACCCCTCCTGGCCACAGCACATCGACCACGCCCTTGCGGGCTCGCCCCATGCCCAGGTGGACGGTGAGGCTGTCCTGCGATGCGTAGCTGGCACCACCGAGCACCGGATGCATGACCGTAGTCCCTCCCTGCGGGGTAAAACGGACCACCGCACCAATGCCGTCGCGGTTGACCACGCCGCGCGTCGCGAGACCTGCCGTGCCCATCAGCCTGACGCTGGCCCAGTGGTTGCCGTTATCAGCGCTGTTGATCTCCACCGCCAGCTCGCCGTCGGCCGGATCCATTCCATTCCACGAAAATCCGGTCTGACTGACCGGAGTGAAGGAAGGAAAAAAGAACGCAGTCGCATCCGCGTCACTTCCCCAGTGGGTGGCATACGGAACCAGGGGGAGCGGTGGCGGCAGGGCAAGATTGGCTACCGATACGATATCGACAAAGCCGTCCTGGTTGAGGTCACCGCTGGCCAGTCCCTGCACGTTACGGCGCGAATGATCGATCGACCCGTCCAGCGCATCGAGATCATAGCGAAAGCCTCCCGCACCGTCATTGTTCAGGTACATCCCCGGGTTGGAAACCTCGATAAGCGGCCCGCCATCGCCACCACCGTAGTAGATGATGTCCGTGTCACCATCATTGTCATAGTCTTCCATAACGGTTCCCCAGCCAAACACGGAAGACACCAGCCCGCCCGGTCCGGGATCACTGAAGGAGCCGTCCGGCTGACCAAGAAACCACCTGGATGCGTAGCTGCCCAGTTCATACGGCAAGGGCCTGGGGAAAACTGTCAATACATAGTCACCCACATTGGTGGCAAACAGGTCCATGTAGCCATCCCCGTTAATGTCACCAAACGAAAGACCCTTCCAGTCACCAAAACGATTGGTCCCGGCCTGGACGGTCACATCACTGAACCTGCCGTTACCGTCGTTGTTCATGATGTGAATGAATCCCCTGTCGACACCGCCCTGGTTTGCAGGAAGAACACCGCCACCCTGATCATCGACCCATACCATATCGGCATCCCCGTCGAGGTCGTAATCCACCAGCGCAATCGCCCAGGTCACACTGGCCGCATCCGCGGGTGCCTGGTCGGGAAAACCGGCCAGCTCCCGTATACCGGATGCCTCACTGCTGTCGACAAAAGTCCTGTCACCTGTGTTGGTGAAGAGCTGGTTGTGATCGTTAAAGCCAAATGCGTTGAAGATCGCAAGGCGGTTGTCCCAGGTATCCGAAGTGTTCGCAATGACGATATCCAGTAAACCGTCGCCATTGACATCCCCCATGGAACAGGAAGCGGAATAATGACTGCCGGCCCCCATACCGCTGCTGGCGGTGATATCGGCAAAAGTACCATTACCCAGGTTTTCAAACAGCCGGTTCGGCTCGCCACTGCCAAGCACGTACAGGTCCTGGTCGCCGTCATTGTCGATATCGCCATAACAGACACCGCTGGCATCCATATCGGTGGCGGCAACACCGGCATCAAACGATCGGTCGATAAATTCGAGCGCACCGCGCTCCGACCACTGGTTGGCGTACAGGGTATTGGCCGCACCCGGGCCGTTGGTCACGTACAGGTCAGGATCGCCGTCCCCGTCGTAGTCAAATATCGCCACGCCCGGGGCACCGCGGGATTTCAGCGGTACCATGCCGAGTTGGGAGGCACTGAGAACCGGCTGTGCCTTCAGCGCATCCCAGATCCGGTCACGCACGGATTCGACACGCCGGTAACTGATCCCCGCCCCGTCGTTTGCCGCAATATCGTGGAAACTGACGCTGTTGATGATACTCCCGGCGTCACACTGCACCGCGGTCAAATACAGTACGACGGCACTTGCCCGGATCTTCAGTCGCGTGGCCGCCATGGCCTCCTTCCTCTTGCTGTACAACATCACTTTTCTCCTTGTTGAATCCTGCTATCGTTAACAGGCACCAAACCTCACTACGGGTTCAAATGACAGCAACAGGAACCCGTTCCGGCATCCTTCAGCCTGATCCCCGCTACTCATGCCGCCGGCCGTGCGCACCGCTTCTCCCTGGCCGGGAAACATCACTGGAATCATCATCCCTGTTCCGGGCTTCGCGGTAGGCGCGCATGGCACTGGCCAGCAGGCGATGCCTCAGCCTGTGATCCAGCCTGTCTGCAGCGGCAAGTTCCCTGAGCGCGGTCACAACACAGCGTCGGTAATCCCGCCGGCTTTTCCAGTCCGCGTCGTAGCTGCAGGGTATTTCCGGCACTACCAGCCGTTCAGATGCCCGCAGGCCGTAGAACCGGTTGTGCACACCACCAGGCCACAGCACCTCCAGTACACCCTTGTGCGAGTGCCCCATCCCGAGGTTCAGCGTAAGACTGTCCTGCGACCCGTAGCTGGCACCGCCGCTTACCGGGTACATTACCGGCTTCCCGCCGTGTGGCGTAAAACGGACCACGGCGCCTATGCCGTCGCGGTTGGACCGTCCCCCGGAGACCAGGCCGGATGTCCCCATCAGGTCGACACTGGCCCAGTGGTTACCATTGTCCGCGCTGTTGATTTCCACCGTGATGGTTCCGTCAACCGCCTTCAGGCCACTGGGGACAAATTCACCCGGTCCGACCGGTGTGAAAGACGGGAAGTAGTAAGCCGTCGCGTCCATGGCACTTCCAAACAGGATCGGGTACTGCAGCAGGGGAAAGGAATCCGGCAAATCGAAGTTGGACACCGTAACCACATCGATAAAGCCGTCTGCATCAAGATCCCCGGCAGCCACTCCCTGCGGATTACGTCGTGAATGGTTGGTGGAATTCGCCAGCGCAGCCAGATCATAGGAAAAGCCGGCGTGACCATCGTTCCGCAACACCACCCCGGGATTGGACTTGTCTACATAAGGACCGGTATCCAGCCCGCCGTAATACATGATGTCTGCATCGCCGTCGTTGTCGTAATCTTGCGCAATGACTCCCCAGCCGAAGACGCTGGAGACCAGGCCGCCGACACCCGGATCGGAAAACGAGCCATCCGCCTGCCCGAGGAACCAGCGCGATGCTGCCGCGCCCAGCTCCATGGGCAGCGGAAACAGCTGCAGGGTATAATCTCCCCCGTTGGTTGCGAACAGGTCCAGGTGGCCATCGGCGTTGAAATCGGCAAAGGCAAAACCCATCCACGCTCCCGGATGGTTGGTGCCCGCCTCGATACTGACATCCGTAAACTGACCGCTACCGTCATTCTGCAACAGGTGAATAATGCCGCGGTCCACACCACCGGACGCCGCGTCCGGCACCGCACCCTGGTCGTCTCCAAACAGAATATCGACGTCACCATCCAGGTCGTAGTCCAGCATGGCGGTTGCCCAGGTTCGGCCGCTTTCTCCGGGAGGCAGGCCTGCCAGGATCTGCACACCGGAAGTCGCGCTCACATCGATAAAGGTATTGCTGCCGGCATTGAGGAACAGCTGGTTGGGCGCATTGTGGCCAAATGGCTGGAAAACCGAGAGGCGGTGGTCCCAGGTTGCCGAATTGTTTGCGACCACGATATCCAGCAGACCATCCCCGTTTACGTCGCCCATGGAACAGCCTGCGGGGTAGCGGTCCCCTGCGCCCATCGCACTGGCCACGGTAATATCCGTGAAGGTGCCGTCACCCTGGTTTTCAAACAGGCGGTTGGGCTCACCGGCACCGGTTACATACAGGTCCTGGTCACCATCGTTATCGATGTCGCCATAGCAGAGGCTGTTGCTGTCCATGTCGGTTGCGGCAACGCCGGCGGCGACGGCTACATCGACAAAACGCAGCTCCCCGGTCTGCACCAGCTGGCTGGAGTAGAGAGAATTGGCAGTCCCCGGGCCATTGGTGACGTACAAATCCAGGTCACCATCCCCGTCAAAGTCGAATATCGCCACACCGGGAGCACCACGGGCCTTTTCCGGAGTTCGCGGAACGTCGGCAAAAGTGAACTTCGGTTGTGCTCGTATTGCGTCAAACAGGGCGTCCCTGTGTGGAGAACCGGTGCGTCGATAACTGATGCCAGCACCGTTGTTGGCGGCGATATCATGGAAAGAAACGCTTTGTGTCTGTTTTGACGCACCCGCACCCGTGCTAAACAGCACCAGCGTCAGTACGGTGCCAGTCAGAACCGCAGCGTAGTTTATACTTCTGGTCGTTTTCATCCCGGAAACTCCTTTCTGGTTAGTTATGGTTTCAACTGTCGCGTGCATCCCTTGCGCCCCGCAATCATGCGGAGTGCAAGGGATGTTCAGCAACTTCAGCTGCGATGGTGTTTTTTACTGCGGTGATGCCGGTCACGCCGGGATAATCCGGGACGCCCGGCATCGTCACTGGAATCATCGTCTGCGTCAGGCCTGCGCGCCTCGGCAAAGGCCCGCATGGCACTTTTCATCAGGCGTTTTCGGAGTCCGTACCCCAACTTGCCGGCGCGGCTCAATTCCTTCAGCGCCCTGGTGACACAATGTCGGTAACTGTGCCTGCTATTCCAGTCGGCATCGTAGCTGCAGGGAATTTCGGGCAATACCAGCTGTTCCGAAGCATGCAGTCCGTAAAACCGGTTTCGCACCCCTCCCGGCCACAGCACATCCAGCGTGCCCTTGTGCGCGTCCGCCAGTCCCAGGTTGACCACGAGGCTGTCCTGCGAGGCATAGCTTGCACCACCCAGCACCGGTCGCATCACCGCTTTGCCACCCTCCGGGGTAAAGCGAACCACCGCACCGATCGCATCCCGGTTGACCCGACCCCGGGAGGTCAAACCCACGGTACCCATCAGGCGCACACTGGCCCAGTGGTTGCCATTGCCGGCACTGCTGATCTCTACCGACAGGCTGCCATCCACCGGCTCCATGCCGTTCCAGACAAACTCGCTTGCACTGACCGGTGTGAATGACGGGAAGAAGAAGGCCGAGGCGTCATTGGCACTACCGTAGTCAACATTGTAGGGAACCAGTGGCAGAGGTTCCGGCATATCAAAGCTGGAGACCGATACGATATCGACAAAGCCGTCGTTGTTCAGGTCACCACCGGCTACACCCTGCACATTGCGGCGCGAATGGTTGGTCGATCCCGCCAGAGCATCCAGATCGTACTCGAATCCGGCAGCACCATTGTTTCTGAGGACAACGCCCGGGTTGGACGCCTCCACGAACGGGCCTACATCAAGACCACCCTGGTAGATAATGTCGGTATCCCCGTCATTGTCATAGTCCGTCATGATGCCTCCCCAGCCAAAGGGCGTGGCCAGCAGCGTACCCACACCCGGGTCCGAGAAGCTGCCGTCGGACCGCCCCAGGAACCAGCGGGAAGCAAAACTGCCCAGCGTGTACGGGAATGGCCTCGGAACCAGCGTAAACATGTAGTCGCCCAGGTTGGTGACGAACATATCCATGTTTCCGTCGGCATCCAGGTCGCCGAAGGACAGGCTCATCCACGCCCCGACCCGGTTCAGTCCAGCCTCTACATTGACGTCTGTGAAAGTGCCCGTACCATCGTTCTGCATCAGATGAATCATGCCGCGGTCAAAACCGCCGTGTGCGGGATCCAGTACTTCCCCCTGGTCATCCACCATGACGATATCGGCGTCACCATCCTGGTCGTAATCCACCATGGCGATGGCCCAGGTGATGCCGGCAGAACCCTTGAGTTCGGGCGGGAAACCGGACAGATCACGAATACCCGAGGTCGCGCTGCGATCCACAAATACATTGTTTCCCTCATTGACGAACAGCTGGTTGTGTTCGATATCCCCGAAGGCGTCAAAGATCTCGAAGCGGTCGTTCCAGCTGCTCCAGGTATTGGCCACCACGATATCCAGCAGGCCGTCGCCATTCACATCGCCCATGGAACAACCTGATGGATTCAGATCACCGCCACCGGTGCCACTACCGGCACTGATTTCGATAAATGCTCCGGCGCCGTCATTTTCAAACAACCGGTTCGGCATACCGGTGCCCAGCACGTAAAGATCCTCGTCACCGTCGTTATCGATATCACCAAAACAGGCGCCGGTACCGTCCAGGTCAACGGCTGCCACGCCTGCACTGCCGGCAACATCAATGAAGGCCAGCGTGCCGGATTCCTGCAACTGGTTGGCAAACAGCGCGTTGGGTGCACCGGGACCATTGGTGACGTACATATCCTGATCGCCGTCACCGTCGTAATCAAAGATCACCACTCCGGGGGCCCCGTGTGATTTCATCGGGATCATCGGCGCTTCTGAAAACAGCAAAACGGGCTGCGCCTTCAGCGCATCGAACAGGGCATCCCGGGGGGATTCCTGCCGTGCATAGTCAAGACCGCTTCCCGCATCCGTGGCGATATCCCGGAAAGTCACCCCGTCGGTAGCGCCTGCCTTCGCGGCCGATGAACAGACCGCGACCGCAAGCACGGATGCAAACAGTCTGCCGACAGCACAATTACGTACAGCATTATATTTCATACCCACCTCCTTCATGTATTTTTGTAGGTTCGTGTCAAAACATCCTCAAATGGTAGCCAGCATCTCCGCCGGCGCCGTATACCTCCCTGCATCAAACAGCTTGTTGCGTTTGCACATGCCCTCATAGACCACGCGTATATCGCGTACATGCCGGATCGCACTGTCCACGCTGTCGCAGGGCACGCGAAAATCCTCTATGGAACAGTCTCCTGTGTAGCCGCTCTTTCGGATCAGAAAGATCAGGTAGGGCCAGTCGAGCATGCCCTGTTGCATGGCGGACCACTCCCAGGTCCACCCTTCGTCAGAAACCTTCCAGCTCACATTTTTTACATGCACGTTGGCGATGTAGTCACGGATCAGTGACAGGCCGTATTCCCAGTCTTCCTTCCCCTCAACCATCATGTTGGCCGGATCAAAGGTAATACCCACATAGCGCGGATCCAGTTCCCGCACCAGCATGAAAGCACTGCTGAAGCTGCTCATCACCGTGCCCCAGTGCAGTTCAAGGAGTACCCGGATTCCGGCATTCCCTGCTTTCTGCTCCAGCCTCAACAGGGAGAGCTTGAGGGCGTTGATCAACTCGTGGGGAGCAAGATGGCTTTGATAAGAGGGTATTGCTTCGCTGATGTTGGCCTGGCTGGCTACAGCAGCCCTGGCCGCCCGCGGCAGCACCACCCGAACCTGCGGAACCTGCATGCGCTGTGCTGCTTCGATCAGGGCATCCACTGCCGTCTCATCCTCGATTGGTATATACGAATTGAGGACCGCAAGCTTCAGGCCGCGGTCGGCAACGGCACGCGCTACCCGCGAACCGTTGACGGTAAGCTCACCCAGGCTCTGGTGGTAACTGTCTGCCACGCGCAGCTCTATACCGCTGCATCCTGATGCAGCCGCGATACCCAGGGATTGGCGAAAATCAAAACCGGGAAGAGTCGATGTGCACAAGTTCATTTGCAACCTCCATTGATTTACTACAACAGTCCATGGTCAACACCAGCCTTGCTGGCATTACTTCAACTCAATCCGCCCGCGCTCCGACTCACCCGGTCGCCTGGAATGAACCGGCTTATGTCCACTTCCTCGAACTTCGCCCGCTGAAATCGATCACGCATACGATAGGGAACCGTACAGTCGAATATGGTTTTGCAGGACACTCCCTCCGCCGCGATCGATGCACTGAAATCCGGGGATTGGGAAGGATCGAGGGGGTGGCAGCGCACGCCGGGGATAAACACGGTGCTTGCATCCCCCTGGTAACGCGTGGTCATGGCCCACAACACATCATTACTATCGAAAATATTCACATCTTCATCCACCAGGATGACGTGTTTTAGTTCGGAAAAGGCTGCAAATGCAGTCAGTGCAGCCTGTCGCTGACGCCCTTCATCGGCTTCCGAACGCTTGTGGAACTGCATAATCGCCAGGTATTTCCCCCCACCGGCCGAATGTGCGTACACATTGAGCAGGCGACCGGGCATGCTGTTCTCGACCAGGCGCAGAATACTTGCCTCGGTTGGAATCCCGGCGAGGTTAACGTGTTCTTCACCGGGGCCAATGATGGTTTGCAGTATCGGGTCAAGGCGGTGTGTTACGGCCGTAACGCGTATGACCGGAAGCTCGGCCTGTGCTGTGCCCAGATAACCCGGGAACTCGGGCATGGCATACCCCGTACCGGTATTGATATCCTCGCGGATTCTTTCCCCGGGGAGTATTTCGCCCTCGATAACGATCTCGGCACGGGCGATGGCTTTTGCATGCACCGATACGCAATCCACCAGCTCCACAGGGCGCTTGCGCAAACCGCCGGCGATGGTGAGTTCATCGAAACCCAGGGGGGTGGTTGGTGGCTCGAAACACGCGCTGAGATAGATAGCCGGGTCCAGCCCCATATTGATGGAAACCGGCAGGGGTTTCCCGGCCTGTTCCGCCTTGATCCTGAACTGGTCAATATGACGTCCGGGTACAAAAAATACGCTCAGGCGGTCCGGACCCTGCACACAGAGGCGGTGGATGGTTACGTCAGCCTCACCGGTTTCCGGGTCTTCCGCGCGGATCAGCCCCATGTTGAAATACGGCCCCGCATCCTGACGGGTGTTCGTGGGGGCGGGGATCAGTTTCCTGATATCGAATGGTGCCCGGTGCACACACTGCTGACAGGGCGCCTGTCCTGCCTGGACGGTAACGGGTGCAACGGTGTGCTCAAGCGCTCGCAACAGGTCAAATGGCAGGCGCTCCACACTGGAGTCGAGCAGTATGGCCGTGCGCTCCCGACTGGCCAGCATACCGGTCAGTACACGCATATCGAAGCCCCTGACCCGCTCAAACAACATCGCTGGTCCGATACGGGTTGGTGGTGCTACCGGCGTACCCGCCCCGATCCGCCGGTACACGCCCGCAAGCTCGGCGTTGGCATCAACGGGCTCCCGGGTCGACAGGAGCTGCCCAGGCCGCAACGCTAGCCGCTGCAAGGCCGACCTGAGATCACAAACCGTGGTTGAAATCTCAGGAAGGCAGCTCATTCCACACCCACATGTACTGTATACATGCGGGAGCCGCAACAAGCGCAACCCCCTGCATAGTCATCATCCATGACCTGCTTCATCCCATGAACATGCCTGTCGGATTTTCCGTAAGTAAGCTGCCGGTTGCACAAGTGCATGAACAACGCTTACAGCTGTCTGCCATTGACGACAGGCTGCATGCAGCCGGGATTTTGTGTAACTTTGCAGCACAGCCCTGCCACTCTTCACTGAATCTCCCCCTGACCTTCACATAAGGTATGCCTGCGCCACCGGGTGGCCGGACCGTTTCCCGCACCTGCAACCAACGGACAAGTAGAACAGGAGTGGCAAACTGCATGCACGCTACAGGAACCGTTCCATCTTATTACCCGCAAGAACCTGACCTGACGCTGATAAAGAAAAAGCAGCGCACAGTACTGACTGTCCAGGCCCGGTTATTCACACGCAACACAAGGTTTCATTCACCTCTATACAACGTTCTATCTGGCATCCTGCCTGGCCGGCACCACGTTACCCGGCACCGGTTGATTCTAACCGAGCTGCATTCTAGAATCACGAACATATAACAACAATGCGCATAGTTGATAAATATGTGTTCTGGTAATTGGAACAATTCAGAAAAGGGAGGGAGAAGGCGGTATCATGGATGACCTGAGACGGATGGTAATCTTCTCTCACGTGGTAGAAGCAAAGAGCTTCTCGGCGGCGGCGCAACGATTGGGCATTGCAAAGTCGGCGGTCAGTCGCCACATCGCCCTGCTGGAGAAAAGTGTTGGTGTGCGTTTACTGAACCGCACCACGCGCAGCCTCAACCTGACCGAGATCGGTGAAACCTATTATCAGGGTTGCGCCCGCATTGTTGCAGAAGCGGAAGAAGTGACCCGGCGCATCAGCACGCTGCAGGACCAGATGTCCGGCACACTGCGGGTAGCCAGCCCCATCGTTCTTGGCAAACGTTATATCGCACCGCTGCTGGCTGACTTCGTTCAACAGCACCAGTCCCTGCACGTCGAACTGGTCCTGGAAGACCAGATGGTAGATATGGTGGAATCGGGTATCGATGTCGGGGTTCGCGTTGGCTGGCTCAAGGACTCCATGCTGCTGGCACGAAAAATTGCAGAGTCACCGCGCCTGTTATGCGCTTCCCCCGCCTACATTGAACGCATGGGAAAACCGGAATGCCCCGAACAACTGGCCAAACACGACTGGATTATTTTTTCGCTGCTGCCCACCCCGTACCACTGGACGTTTGTTAAAAACCGGTCAGAGAAGCGTATCCAGGTCAAGGGCAAGGTAAAAACCAACAACGCAGACGCTGTACGATCCTTCCTGTTGAACGGTACGGGACTGGCGGCATTATCCAGCTTTCTGGTTGCCGACGACATAAAGAACGGGCGCCTGGTACAACTCCTGCCGGACTACAATTGTGGCAGCGCCGGTATCTATGCGGTTTTTCAGGACCGTCGTTACCAGCAGGCCAAGGTACGGCTGTTCATCGACTACATTAACGATCAGTTTGCGGACCTGCTGCCGGGATAGAAGTCCGGTGAGAAATCCGGCTTAGTGGCGTGTGTGCGGAACTTCGGGCTGATCCGCGGCCGCGAACAGGCGCTCTACATCGACCCGGTCAAAGCTGTACAGCTGCGCACAGAACTCGCAGTTCACACTGACGTTGCCCTGCTCCTCCAGGATATCCTGTACTTCATCGTATCCCAGCCCACGCAACATGGTTGCAATGCGTTCGCTGGAACAGGAGCAGCGGAAACTGACCGGCTCCGCTTCAAACAGGCGGACATCCTGCTCGTGGTACAGTCGCCGCAACAGTTCACGCGTGGGCAGGTGCAGCAACTCGTCTGCTGAAATCGTATCGCCTAGACAGACGTCATGCTCCCAGTCCGCAGCGTCGACATCCCTGCCGGGCAGACGCTGCAGCAACATACCGCAGGCACGTTCAGCGTCTGCAGCCAGCCACAGTCGCGTGTCCAGCTGCTCGGACTGCCGGAAGTAGTTTTCCAGCGTGGCGGTAAGACTGGCCTCCTCGATTGCGACCAGTCCCTGGTAACGCTCTCCGCCCGTCCCGGGATCAATAGTAAGCATCAGGCGTGCCTTACCGACCTGTTCGGGAAGAGGCGCGACCGGCACCTCACCGCCCCAGTGTGCCAGCGCACGCAAGGTGCGTTGCGCCGTCACTTCGACCAGCAGCAGGCTGAGCGGCCCTTCGCCCCGCAGTTGCAGCTGCAGGAAACCGTCTATCTTGATGGTTGCGGATAGCAGGGTGGCGGCCACCAGGGCCTGGCCGAGCAGTTCGCGCACTGGTGCGGGGTAGTCCTTGCGTTCGAGCACCGCCTGCCAGCTGGCATCCAGGTGCACCAGCTCCCCGCGCACGTCGCTGCGCTCGAACACGAAACGGTGCAGGCAATCGTTATCACGTGATGACATATCGGGGCAGCAGGCGTGGTCCGTCGCTATTCATCGAGCCGCGTTGACGGTCAATCGGCGAGCATCTTCTTCAGCAGCTTGTTGACCTCCCCGGGATTCGCCTTGCCCTGGGTGGCTTTCATCACCTGGCCGACGAAGAAGCCCAGCAGTTTTTCCTGCCCGGCCCGGTACTGCTCGATCTGTTTGGGGCTGGCGTCCAGCACTTCGCGAATGATTTTTTCGATGGCACCGCTGTCGGTAATCTGGCGCAGTCCTTTTTTCTCGATGATGTCATCGGCACTGCCTTCGCCATTCCACATAGCCTCGAACACCTGTTTGGCGATCTTGCCCGAGATAGTGCCGTCGTTGATACGCTGCAGCATACCGCCCAGCAATTCGGGACTGACCGGGCTTGCGCTGATCTCCCTGCCCTCTTTATTAAGTACGCCGGCCACCTCACCCATCACCCAGTTGGCACACAGCTTCCCTTCACCACCTGCGGCTGCAACGGTCTGCTCGAAATAGTCTGCCAGCTCCCGGCTGCCCGTCAGTGCCGTCGCATCCGACCGCGACAGCCCGAAGTCCTGCATGAAACGCTCGCGCTTTGCATCCGGCAACTCCGGCAACTCTTTTTCAACCTCGTCGATAAAGGCCTGGTCCAGCTCTACCGGCAACAGGTCCGGGTCGGGGAAGTAACGGTAGTCGTTCGCTTCTTCCTTGCTGCGCATGGAACGGGTTTCATCGCGGTCCGCGTCGTACAGGCGGGTTTCCTGCACCACTTCTCCACCACCTTCGATCACCTCGATCTGGCGCTCCACTTCGTAATTGATGGCGCGCTCCACGAACCGGAACGAGTTGATGTTCTTGATCTCCGCCCGGGTACCGAAGGCTTCCTGCCCTTTGGGCCGGACCGAAACGTTGGCGTCACAACGGAAGGAGCCTTCCTGCATATTGCCGTCACAGATTTCCAGGTAACGCACCAGCGCGTGAATTTTCTTCATGTAGGCGACCGCTTCGGCAGCCGAGCGCATATCCGGTTCAGAGACGATTTCCAGCAGCGGGGTTCCGGCGCGGTTGAGATCGATGCCGGTTTCACCCTGGAAATCCTCGTGCAGGGACTTGCCGGCGTCTTCTTCCAGGTGCGCGCGGGTAATCCCGATGCGCCGGGTTTCGCCGTCGGGCATGTCGATATCCAGGTACCCGTCGTGCACGATCGGCAACTCGAACTGGCTGATCTGGTAACCTTTGGGCAGGTCCGGGTAAAAATAGTTCTTGCGGGCAAACACCGAACGCCGCGCCACGCTGGAGTGGGTCGCGAGCCCGAATTTTGCCGCCATACGGACCACGCGGCCGTTCAGTACCGGCAGCACCCCGGGCAGCCCCAGGTCCACGGCGCAGGCCTGGGTGTTGGGCTCGGCACCGTACGCAGTGGAGGCCGCGGAGAAAATCTTGCTGCGCGTGGCCAGCTGTGCGTGTATTTCCAGCCCGATGACGACTTCCCATTCCATCTCTGTTTACTCTCCGCTTGTTCTGCTGTCTGGTCCGGCCGGGGTTTTAACGCCTGCCCTGCCGGGTTGCGCCCGCGAACCGCCCCGGCATGCAAAACCGGTTCGCGGGCAAGCCCGCTCCTGCGGGGTGTTATTCAAAACCGGGCGGCAGGCGCGTGTGCCAGTCGGTGACCTGCTGGTAGCGGTGCGCGGCATTCAGCAGGCGGCCTTCCGCAAAGTAATCACCGATCAGCTGCAAGCCGACCGGCAGCCCGTCCACCATGCCGGCGGGTATCGACATACCGGGCAAACCGGCGAGGTTGACCGCGATGGTGTAGATATCCGACAGGTACATGGTCACCGGGTCATCGCAGCGCTCACCCAGCCGGAAGGCGGGACCCGGTGTGGTCGGCCCCATGATGATATCGACCTCCCTGAAGGCCTGTACAAAATCATCCCGGATCAGACGCCGCACCTGCTGCGCCTTCAGGTAGTAGGCGTCGTAGTATCCGGCCGACAGCGCGTAGGTGCCCACCAGGATACGGCGTTTTACCTCGTCGCCGAAGCCTTCACCACGCGAGCGCACGTACAGGTCTTCCAGGTCTTTCGGCTCTTCGCAGCGGTAGCCGAAACGCACGCCATCCATGCGCGACAGGTTGGAGGAGCACTCCGCCGGCGCCACCACATAGTAGGCAGGCACCGCCAGCGAGGTGTTGGGCAGGCTGATCTCCTTCACCTGCGCCCCCAGTTTTTTATACGCTTCGATAGCAGCCTGCACGGCTGCACCCACGCCGGCATCCAGCCCTGCGCCGAAGTATTCCTTCGGCAGGCCGATGGTGAGCCCGGAAAGATCCGCGTCCAGCATCCCGGCATAGGCGTCGACCGGCTGGTCGATGCTGGTGGAATCGCGCGGATCGAAGCCGGCCATCACCTCCAGCATGCAGGCCGCGTCCTGCGCCGATGCGGCAAACGGCCCGGCCTGGTCGAGACTGGAAGCGAAGGCGATCATGCCATAGCGTGACACCCGCCCGTAGGTCGGCTTGATCCCGGTGACGCCGCACAGGGCCGCGGGCTGGCGAATGGAACCGCCGGTATCCGTACCGGTCGCCAGCGGCGCCAGGCGCGCGGCCACGGCGGCCGCAGAACCACCGGAGGACCCCCCCGGCACGCACTGCAGATCCCAGGGGTTTTTCACCGGGCCATAGAAACTGGTCTCGTTGGAAGAGCCCATGGCGAACTCGTCCATGTTGGTCTTGCCCAGCATGACGGCGCCGGCGTCCTGCAGCCGGACGGTCACAGTGGCATCGTAGGGCGCTGCAAAATTGTCCAGCATGCGTGACCCGCAACTGGTCCGCACGCCGTCGGTACAGAAAATATCCTTGTGCAGGAACGGGATGCCGGTCAGCAGGGTCGCATCGCCGTTTTTCAGGCGTGCGTCGGCAACACGCGCTGCCTCCAGCGCCGCGCTGTCGGTCAGGGTGATCACGCAGTTCAGCTTTTCGTCAAAACGCCCGATGCGATCAAGAAAGCCCCGGGTCAGCTCCTCGCTGGAAAATTCTCCCTCGCGCAGGCCCCTGGCCAGTTCGGGTATCGATTTCTGGAACATGATGGTCAGGTCTCAGTCGATGACTTTGGGCACCAGGTACAGGCCCGCCGCGGTGCGCGGCGCGATGCGCTGGAACCTGTCACGCTGGTTGGTCTCGGTGACCTCGTCCGGGCGCAGGCGCTGGCTGGCATCCAGCGGGTGCGCCATGGGCTCGACGCCCCGGGTGTCCACGCTGTTCAGTTGCTCGATAAATGTCAAAATATCGGACAAATTGCGCGCATAGGTCTCATACTCGCTCTGCTCCACACCCAAACGCGCGAGGTGGGCTATTTTGCTTACGGCCTCTGAATCCAGTGACATGCTGCTGATCTCAACTACGGTTCCGGGAAAACGCGAAAGGTAGCACAATTGCCGCGCCGGTTGCAGGCAGGATCGGCTCCCGCGGTGTGTGTATTCTACCGGCAGGCGCGTTATTTGCTTGCCGAAGTTGCCACGCATTGCTAGATTACAGCCCTTTCACCGGGCAAGGGATTCAGTGCTCCATGTTCAGAAGTCTGATGGGGATGTTCTCCAATGATTTATCCATCGATCTGGGTACCGCCAATACCCTGATCTATGTGCGCGGGCAGGGTGTCGTGCTCAACGAGCCCTCCGTGGTCGCGATTCGCCAGGATCGGGGCCCCGGCGGGCCCAAGAGCATCGCCGCGGTAGGCGCCGAGGCCAAGGCCATGCTGGGCCGCACACCGGGCAATATTACCGCCATCCGGCCCCTGAAAGAGGGCGTCATCGCGGATTTCACCGTCACCGAGAAAATGCTCCAGCATTTTATCCACAAGGTGCACGAGGCCCGTTTTTTCCGTCCCAGCCCGCGTGTGCTGATCTGCGTGCCCTGCGGCTCCACCCAGGTGGAGCGCCGCGCCATCAAGGAATCGGCCGCCGGCGCCGGCGCCCGCGAGGTCTACCTGATCGAGGAACCCATGGCCGCCGCCATCGGCGCCGGCATGCCGGTGGACGAGGCGCGCGGCTCCATGGTGCTGGATATCGGCGGTGGCACCTCGGAAGTCGCTGTCATTTCACTCAACGGCATCGTCTATTCCTCTTCGGTGCGTATCGGCGGGGACCGCTTCGACGAGGCGATCGTAAACTATGTGCGCCGGAATTATGGCACCTTGATCGGCGAAGCCACCTCAGAACACATCAAACAGCAGATTGGCTCCGCCTACCCGGGCGCTGAAATGAAGGAACTCGAGGTCAAGGGCCGCAACCTGGCGCAGGGCGTGCCGCGCAGCTTTACCCTCAACAGCAACGAAATCCTGGAAGCGCTGCAGGAACCGCTGGCCGGTATCGTCGGCGCGGTCAAGACCGCCCTGGAACAGACCCCGCCGGAACTCGGCGCCGACGTCGCCGAACGCGGCATCGTACTCACCGGCGGCGGCGCATTGTTGCGGGATCTCGATCGACTGATCATGGAAGAGACCGGCCTGCCGGTCGTGGTCGCCGATGACCCGCTGACCTGCGTGGCACGCGGCGGCGGTCGCGCGCTCGAGTTGCTCGACGAGCGCGGCGGTGATTTGTTCGCCCTCGAATAAGGTTCGCGAGGTAGGCTCATCAAGCAGATCTTCACAGCCGGCCCGCCGCTGTTTGCCCGCCTGGTGGGCCTTGTCGCACTATCCATCGCGTTAATGACCATCGATCACCGCCAGCACCACCTGGACAGCGTGCGCTCCGCCCTGTCGGTGCTGGTATACCCGCTGCAGTGGGTGGTGGACCTGCCACACACCAGCAGCGAATGGTTCCGGGAATCACTGTCCACGCGGCGTGCACTGCAGGAAGAAAACGCCAGCCTGCGCACCCAGCAACTGGTTCTGAATACCCAGCTGCAGAAACTGGAAGCGCTGGAAGCCGAAAACCGGCGCCTGCGGGCCCTGCTGGACTCTTCTTTCCAGGTGGAAGAACGCCCCATGCTGATTGCCACCCTGCTGTCGGTGGACATGGATCCGTACCGCCACCAGATCGAGCTCAATAAGGGTTCCCTGGACCACCTGTTCGAGGGCCAGCCACTGCTGGACAGCCAGGGCGTGATGGGCCAGCTGATTCATGTTGGCCCGTTTACCTCGACCGCGATGCTGATTACCGACCCGGCGCACGCCATCCCGGTCCAGGTCAACCGCACCGGCCTGCGCACCATCGCGCTGGGCACCGGTTCGATCGACCGGCTGGAACTGCCGCATATCCCCAACAATGCCGATATCCGCAGCGGTGACCTGCTGGTCACTTCAGGACTCGGTGGACGCTTTCCGCCCGGTTACCCGGTGGCCGAGGTGATCGATGTGCAACAGGACCCGGGGCGCACCTTTTCGCACGTCACGGCGCGCCCGCGCGCGCTGCTGGATCGCAGCCGCGAAGTACTGCTGGTCTGGCCGCCAGGCGCGCAGAACCCGCTCACTCCGGGTACGACAGGCAAGGCCCGGGCGGTAGTCGATACCCCGGCTGAAGCCGGTAGCGGTAGCGGGACCGACGCCGAGCCAGAACCCGGTACACCATGACCCTGACCCGACACCACGGCGGTATCATCATACTACTGAGCTTTACCGTCGCCATGCTGCTCACCATCATGCCGCTGTCCGATGGCTTGCGCAGCTGGCGACCGGACTGGGTTACGCTGACGCTGATTTTCTGGTGCCTGGCATTACCCTACCGGGTCAGCGTTGTCTCCGGGTTTATGGTCGGCCTGCTGCTGGATGTGCTCACCGGCACCCTGCTCGGGCAGCACGCGCTGGCACTGAGTATCATCGCCTATGTCTGCGTACGCCTGCACCAGCGCATCCGTATCTACCCCATGTGGCAACAGGCGCTCACGGTACTGGTAATGCTGGTTCTGCACCAGTTACTGACCCTGTGGATCGACAGCACCATCGGCCGTCCTGCCCGTCCACTCGCCTACTGGTTGCCGTCGCTGGTCGGCGCGCTGCTGTGGCCATTCGTGTACCGTTTCCTGACCAGCGTCCGCATCAACTTCCAGGTACAGTGACCCATGCCTGCGCGGGTTACCATCAAGGATTACCTCTTCGAGAGCCGCCTGTTCATGCAGCGTTCGGTGCAGGCGCTGGTGTTTGCAGGCATCCTGATTGCCATCCTGGTGGGACGGCTCATCTACCTGCAGGTGCTGGCGCATGAGCACTACATTACGCTGTCTGACGACAACCGGATAAAGATACTGCCGCTGCCACCCAACCGTGGGCTGATATTCGACCGTAACGGCCTGATCCTGGCGGATAACCTGCCTTCCTACCGGCTGGAGATTACGCCCGAACAGGTACACGACATGGAAGCCACGCTGGACGGGCTGGCAAAGCTGGTCAATATCCGCGATGTCGACCGGAAACGTTTTGACCAGTTGCGCGCACGCACACCGGTATTCAAACCGGTACCGCTGCGCTTTCGCCTCAGTGACGAGGAGGTGGCGCGCTTCGCCGTCGACCGGCACCGCTATCCCGGTGTCGATATCGTCGCCGGCCTCTCACGTCACTACCCGCATGGCCCGCTGACCGCACACGCGGTGGGTTATGTCGGTCGCATCGACGAGCGCGACCTGCAGCGCATCGACACGTCCACCTACAGCGGCACCACCCATATCGGCAAGGTCGGACTCGAAAAAACCTATGAGAAAACGCTGCACGGCTCGGTTGGCTACCGCCAGGTCGAAACCAACGCCGAAGGCCGTATCCTGCGCACCCTGGTACGCACCCCTCCGGTGCCGGGCAACAACCTGTACCTGACCCTGGATGCCGAACTGCAGAACGTCGCCGACCAGGCACTGGGGGATAAAGCGGGCGCAATCGTGGCCATCGACCCGAACAACGGGGACGTACTGGCCTTTGTCAGCAAACCCGCCTACGACCCCAACCTGTTCGTCAACGGTATCGATACCAAAACCTACAAGGCATTGCGCGAAGACGACAAGCAGCCCCTGTTCAACCGCGCACTGCGCGGCCAGTACCCGCCCGGCTCTACCCTGAAGCCCTTTGTCGGTCTCGGCGGCCTCGAACAGGGCATTACCAGTGAACACGCACACACCTACTGCCCGGGCTTCTACCAGTTACCCGGCAAGGCCCGCAAATACCGGGACTGGAAACGCAGCGGTCACGGGACTGTCGACCTGGTCACCGCCATTGCGCAGTCCTGTGACGTCTACTTCTACGACCTGGCCCTGTCGATGGGCATCGACCGCCTGCACGAGTTTCTGGCAAAATTCGGTTTTGGCGAACGCACCGGCATTGACATCAGTGGCGAGTTAGCAGGACTGCTGCCGTCGCGGCAATGGAAGCGCGCGACTCGCAACCTGCCCTGGTTCCCCGGGGAAACCCTGATTGCCGGTATCGGCCAGGGCTTCGTCCTGACCACCCCCCTGCAACTGGCGAGCGCCACCGCAACCCTGGCCCGCTACGGCAATCGCAAAAAACCGCACGTGGTTGCTTCCACCCAGATTTACGGGGATATAGAACTGACTCCCCTGCAGGTAGAGCCGGTTCCCGATATTGTGATCGAGGACCGCCATAACTGGGACACCGTGATCCATGGTATGCACGAAGTCGTGCAGGGCCGGCATGGTACCGCGCGCAAGGTCGGCAGGGGTGCCAAATACCCGTTCGCGGGCAAAACCGGGACCGCCCAGGTATTCGGCCTCAAGGAAG
This sequence comes from Thiohalobacter sp., assembly GCA_026984515.1. Taxonomy (GTDB): domain Bacteria; phylum Pseudomonadota; class Gammaproteobacteria; order DSM-19610; family DSM-19610; genus Thiogranum. The sequence goes on from JALSRZ010000118.1 coordinate 32,352, forward strand.
AAGAGAAGTATGATGCCAAAAAACTGGCCGAGAAACTGCGCGACCACTCGCTGTTCATCGCCTTCGCGCCACTGGATAAACCGCGCATCGCAGTGGCAGTGGTAGTCGAAAACGGTGGCAGCGGCAGCGCGGTGGCCGCACCGATTGCCCGTATCGTCATGGACCAGTATCTGCTAAAACCAGAATCATGAGTACCCTGCTCGACAGCCACCGTGAAGATGCCAGCCGCCGCGACTGGCAACATATCCTGCATCTCGACGCAGCGCTGCTGTTCGGGCTGGTGGCACTGTCCACACTGGGCCTGTTCGTGCTGTACAGCTCGGCCGGTGGTGACGAAAACCTGCTGATACGCCAGATTATCCGGCTGGGACTCGCTTTTGGAACCATGTCGATCATAGCCCAGCTGCGTCCGCAGTGGCTGCAACGCTGGACCCCCTGGCTGTACAGTATCGGGCTGGCGCTGCTGGTAGCCGTACTGGCGGTGGGCGACATCGGTAAAGGTGCGCAGCGCTGGCTGGACCTGGGCTTTGTGCGTTTCCAGCCCTCTGAAATGATGAAACTGGCGGTACCCATGATGGTCGCCTGGTACCTGTCCGACAAACGCCTGCCGCCAACCGGCCGGCGGCTGCTGATTGCCGGTGCGCTGATTATCGTGCCGGTCATGCTCATCGCCAGGCAGCCTGACCTCGGTACCTCGCTGCTGATTGGCAGCGCCGGTTTCTTTGCCCTGTTCCTGGCCGGCCTGTCGTGGCGCCTGCTGGGCGGGCTGACCCTGCTGGCAGCCGCCGGTGCGCCGCTGCTCTGGCATTTCATGCACGACTACCAGCGCCAGCGCGTCATCACGTTCCTCGACCCGGAGCAGGATCCGCTCGGGGCCGGCTACCACATCATCCAGTCCAAGATCGCCATCGGTTCCGGCGGACTGTTCGGCAAAGGCTGGCTGAACGGTACCCAGGCGCACCTGGAATTCCTGCCGGAACGCTCCACCGATTTTATTTTTGCCGTACTGGGTGAGGAATTCGGCCTGGTCGGCATCGGGGTCCTGTTGCTGATCTACAGTTTCATCATTTTCCGCAGCCTGTATATCGCCACGCAGGCGCAGGACACTTTCGGCCGCCTGCTCGGTGGCAGCCTCGCCATGACCTTTTTCATCTATATCATTGTCAATACCGGCATGGTCACGGGATTGCTGCCGGTGGTCGGCCTGCCCCTGCCCATGGTCAGTTACGGCGGCACATCGATGGTGACGCTGATGGCCGGTTTCGGTATCCTGATGTCCATACACACGCACAGGAAACTGTTGCCCACATAAGGAAATACGGTGTTAACACAAAAGAATCTTGGTGCATGGCTGATCAGCCTGCTGGGCGCACTGGCCGCGGGACCGGGCTGCGCAGGTGATTTTCAGGATGACCCGCAGGTGCAGGTTTTTATCGACAACATGGTCAAACAGCACCAGTTTGACCGTAAACAGCTGGAAACCCTGTTCGCCAGCGCGGAAAAACGCGAAGATATTCTTGAAGCCATCTCCAGACCGGCGGAAAAAACCAAGCCCTGGTACGAATACCGCGAGATTTTCCTGACCCCCAACCGTATCGAGGGCGGGGTTGGATTCTGGAAAGAAAACGAGGACATCCTGAAACGGGCCAGCAGCAAATTTGGCGTCGACCCGGCCATTATTGTTGCCATTATCGGCGTGGAAACCCGTTATGGCGCCCATACCGGCTCCTACCGCGTAATCGATTCGCTTTCCACCCTGGCCTTTGCCTATCCGCCACGCAGCAAATTCTTTCGTTCGGAACTGGAGCAGTTCCTGATCCTCGCCCGTGAAGAAGACGTGGATCCGGGCAGCGCCAAAGGCTCCTACGCCGGCGCCATGGGCTACGGGCAGTTCATTCCGTCCAGCTACCGGAGTTATGCCATCGATTTCAATGACGACGGGAAACGTGACCTGTGGGACAGTCTCGACGACATCATCGGCAGTGTCGCCAACTATTTCCACCGTCACGGCTGGCATGCCGGTGAACCCGTCGCCGCGAAAGTGGATGACACGGCCTCTGTCCGGGAATCGCAGGTTTCCAGAAAGCTCAAACCCGGCGAAAAGACCGCCGGCGACTTTGCGCGTGAAGGCATTACCAGCACACCACCGTTCCCGGACGGGCAACCGGTTGCCCTGCTGAGACTCGAACAGGAAAACGGGCCCGAATACTGGCTGACCGGCAATAACTTTTATGTCATTACACGTTATAATCGCAGTCCTCTGTACTCCATGGCGGTATACCAGCTGAGTGAGGCCATCCGGGATGCATACCGGCAGCAACAGCACTGATACCCGCAGCGCGCACCTGAACCGACTCGCCGTCCTGTATGCAGGCGCCCTGTGTGCGCTACTGACCGCCTGTTCGTCCGGTGAGCGCAACACCAGCCGCTATGCCCAGGCCCGGGACAGTGCGCCCTTCCAGTCAGTGGACCTGTCCACGGTCAGGGATGCCGTCCCGCGCGTAGAGCCCAAAAGCCGGTACGGCAACCCCGCTTCCTACATGGTGCGTGGCAAGCGCTACACCACACTGGCCTCCAGCAAGGGCTACAGGCAACGCGGCATTGCCTCCTGGTATGGCACCAAGTTCCACGGGCACCGTACCTCCAGCGGCGAACCCTACGACATGTACCGGATGTCGGCCGCACACAAAACCCTGCCGCTGCCCACCTACGCCCGCGTCCGCAACCTGCGCAACGGCCGATCGGTCATCGTCAAGATCAATGACCGCGGTCCCTTCCACGAAAACCGGCTCATCGACCTGTCCTATGCCGCTGCTGCACGGCTGGGCATTCTGGGCAAGGGCACCGGCCTGGTGGAAGTCGAAGCCATTGACCCGCGGGTCTATGCAGCCGGCAAGACAGACCACAAGGTCGCTGCCAGCAAACCCAAAACCGCGCAGCCACCCGCGACCACCAGACAGCCATCGCTGTACCTGCAGCTGGGCGCGTTCAGCGAACGCAGTAATGCCGAACGCCTGAAAGCCCGCCTGAGTGATACCGACCTGCCGGGTGAACTGCGTATCACCCGCAAGGGCGCCAGCCCGAAGCCGGTTTTCCGTGTGCGTATCGGTCCGCTGGCCAACGTGGAAACTGCTGACCGCCTCACCCGTCTGCTGGCCGACAAGGGTATCCGCTCCCCACAGGTAGTCATCGACTAGGAGCCTGTCGGGTTTAGGCAATCGTAGCGAGCATGGTGGGAGAGCGAGTCCGGATGTTCGCAATTTTGAGGCGCATAGTGGACCTACGCAACGAAAAATTGCGGGAATCCGGGCCGCTCTCCCGCCAGCGCAGTAGATTGTTCCTAAACCCGACAGGCTCCTAGTCCATTGAAAAATACCCGGCAAGCGCAGACAATGTGGCGCTTGTTCGCAACCTGATCAGGCTCATGAAAAAATTATCGCTGTATCCCCTGTTTTTCCTCCTCAGTCTCCTGTTCGGCAGCTGGAGCCAGGCGACCACACCCGTGCCGAAGGCACCTTCGGTGGGCGCCAGGGGCTACCTGGTGGAGGATTTCCTCAGCGGCCAGGCAATCGCCGAGAAAAATGCCGACCAGCCGCTGGAACCCGCCAGCATCACCAAGCTGATGAGCGCCTACGTGATCTTCAGCGAAATCCGCAAGGGTTCGCTGTCACTGTCGGACAAGGTGCGCATCAGCGAAAAGGCCTGGCGTACCCAGGGTTCGCGCATGTTCGTGGAAGTGAACACCCAGGTCAGCGTTGCCGACCTGATAAAGGGCATGATCATCCAGTCCGGCAACGACGCCACGGTTGCACTGGCGGAACAGATCGCCGGCACCGAAGGCAGCTTCGCAGCCCTGATGAACACCTACGCGCAGCAGCTGGGACTGACACACAGCCATTTTGCCAACAGCACCGGGCTGCCGGACAAGGAACACTACACCACGGCACGCGATATCGTGCGCGTCGCGCGCGCCCTGATCCGGGAATTCCCCGAGTACTACCAGTGGTACTCTCAAAAACAGTTCACCTACAACGACATCACCCAGTACAACCGCAACAAATTACTGTGGCGGGACGAGTCTGTGGACGGACTGAAAACCGGTCATACCGATTCCGCCGGTTATTGCCTGGTCACCTCGGCCAAGCGGGACGGCATGCGCCTGATCAGCGTGGTGCTGGGCACCAGGAGCGAGGAAGCGCGGGCGGATGCCAGCCAGTCACTGCTGAATTATGGTTTCCGCTTTTTTGAAACCCACAAACTGTACGACGGCAACACCAAGCTGACCAGCGCCCGGGTGTGGAAAGGCGCGACCGAACAGGTTGACCTGGGCCTGGCCGAGCCCCTATACATCACCATTCCGCGCGGTGAATACAATAATCTCGATGCCTCCATGCAACTCCAGGAGCAGATCATGGCACCGGTCGCCCAGGGCCAGACACTGGGGCACGTGGTCATCAAGCTCGGCGATAAAACCATTACCGAGCGCGACCTGGTGGCACTACAGGCGGTTGACGAAGGCAGCTTCTGGCAACGCATCGTGGACGAAGGCCTGCTGTATTTCGAATAGCATGCCGACCGTCTACCTGAACGGCCATTACCTCCCCGCGGAGCAAGCCTGCGTATCCGTCATGGATCGCGGTTTCCTGTTTGGCGATGGTGTCTACGAAGTCATTCCGGCCTATGGTGGCAGACTGTTCCGGCTGGCTCACCACCTGCAGCGACTGCAGAACAGCCTGGATGGCATCCGGCTCGGCAACCCGCTGAGTGACCATGCCTGGCAGGAAATCCTTGACGAGGTGCTGAAACGCAACCGGGACCGGGCCGGCAGTGACAACGATCAGTCCGTCTACCTGCAGGTCACGCGCGGCAGCGCTGCCAAACGTGACCACCTCTTTCCTGAAGAGCCTGTACCTGCAGTTTTTGTGTTCAGCAACCCCATCGCAAAACCTGACCCGCAACTGGCAACCAGGGGCATCAGCGCCATTACGCTGGATGACATCCGCTGGCAGTATTGCAACATCAAGGCCATCACCCTGCTGCCCAATGTATTACTGCGCCAGCAGGCGGCGGATCACGGCGCGGCAGAAGCCCTGCTGGTGCGTAATGGCAAGGTGATCGAGGGCTCGGCCAGCAATGTATTCGTCGTCAGGGAAGGTGTCATTATGACGCCACCCAGGGGCGAACAGATGCTGCCGGGCATTACCCGGGACCTGGTGCTGGAACTGGCGGAACGGCATGCGCTGCCGTATGACGAAACCGATATCGAAGCAGACAGCTTGCACCAGGCAGACGAAATCTGGGTGACCAGTTCCACCCGGGAGATTGTACCGGTTACAAAACTGAACGACCTGGCCATCGGCGACGGCCGGCCCGGCCCGGTCTGGAAATCAATGATCGAACTCTACCGGGACTACAAGGAAGCCGTACGCAACGGTATACGAAGCTAGCCCGCATTTCTCACCGGGTTCCTGCTGCGGCGGCGTCATGCCGCGCGCCAGGAGGCGTTCACTCGAATACCCCCTGCAGGTACCAGCGCCGTTCGCCAGTCAGCTCCCGGTAGATCCAGTAGCGCGACCCCGACGGACTGGTTGCCACAAAGTAATCCCGCGCTACATCCCGGCCATCCCACCAGCCGGATTCAATCCGCTCACGGCCGGCCTGCAGCTTGAGGGGACCGCGCCAGTACGGCCGGCCCTCCCGGGTTTCGAGCTGTCTTGGCACCGCCAGCAGCCACAGGGGCCTGACCTGTTCCCGGCTGTCGCTTCGACTGCGGCCGGGCTCGCTGTAGGACCAGGCGTATTCAGGACGATGTTCGGCGATGGCGCTGATACCCTGTACGGCCTCCTCGCCCAGGCGTGCGCGCAGACAGTCGAGCAAATCGATACGTTCCCGTGCATCCGCCGACCTGAACAGGTCCATCGACCGGGCATCGAGCCTGACCGGCTGCACTGCCTGCAGTTCGACCGCGATGACAGGCTTTTCCAACACCAGGCGCTGCAGATGCTCCCGCAACAGCACCGTAAACTGTCCGGCGTCACGACCGGCCCGACGCATGCCGATGCGCAGCCGGGTATCGCGTCGTTCGTGGTGCAACAGGCGCACAGTGAAGCTTTGCACACCGGCACCCCGCCCCTGCAGCCAGCCACACAATTCCAGCACCAGGCGCTGCAGAACAAACAGCAGGGCCTGGGCCTGTTCGACTTCCGCGACCAGCGGCAGACGCCGCCGAAAGACAGCCGCAGGCTGATACAGCACCAGCGGGTCCGGGCAACGGCCCAGCATGCGGTCCAGGTACAACAGGCTCTGTTGACCCAGCCGGCGTGCCAGCCCGTCACGTGGCAAGCGCAACAGGTCACCCAGCCGGCGCACGCCCATACCCTCCAGGCGCTCCAGCAGGGCCGGTTCCCAGTCCAGCACCGGGATCGGCAGGGGCGCCAGCGCAGCCACCAGTTCATGCCGTGCTTCCACCATGCGGCCACCGCCACAGCGTGCCAGAATCAATGCCGCCAGCGGTGTCGGCGCAGCCGCGAGCCGTGCCTCATAACCCAGCGCAACAAGCCCGCTGCGCAGTCTCTTCAACAGTGCTGTCCGCCCCCCGAACAGGCTCAAACTGCCCTGCACTTCCAGCAACAGGGCATACGGCGGACACAGGCTGACCCGGGAACTGAACTGGTATGCCCAGTCAGCAAGACCGCACAGGGCCTCCTGCGCCGCCTTGCTATCCAGGCCATGTACCAGCAGCCCGCCGGCCAGCACCCGGGCGGCCGCCAGCGGCATGCCGGTACGGATACCGCACTGTTCCGCACCGGCATTACAGAACAACACCCGGGCGCGTCGCCCGTCACCACGGATCACCAGTGGTCGTGGTTCATTGCCAGTGCGGCTGAGTATATCCAGGGGCAGTCGGGGCAGGTGAATGCAGAGCCAGTGATCCATGTTGCAGGGAGGTGTCGACCTGTACCGTTCCGGCGGCCCGGCCACCACGGCGTTTGAGAATGGATACCGACAGCCTGCCATCGGTCCCGGATTCCAGCTGCAGCCGTAATGCGGCCGGCGACGGACGCCGCACACAGCGTTGGGAGCGGAACAGGAAACCGATGGCATCGCCGACTTCGGCAGCCAGTTGCAGCCGCCGCAGGATGACACTGTCCTCCAGGGTCGGCCAGGCCAGCACTGCACCACAGTTCCCGGAGCGCAGGCTTTGCTCCACCGCCCATAAACCGTCCTGCCGTGCTTTCGGGTGTACCAGCAGCACCCGTGACAGATCGACACCGGCGCTGGCCAGTGCCGGCGCATAGGGAATGTGCGGTGGCGCCACCCAGCAGATCCAGCGCTGCTCGCAGCTGAGTCGCGCCAGCGCCGGTGTCAGCAGGCGCAGGCCACCGATCCCCTGGCGCGGCATAATCAATTCGGTGAGCGCACCCTGTGGCCAGCCTCCCGCCAGCAGCGCATCCAGTTCGTCGAAACCGCTGGAAACTGTTGCGGTGGCGGCACTGACCCGGCCACCACGCCAGACATCCGGACGCTGTAACAGGCTATCGAGATTCATAATGCCTGGTTGCGCAGAATCCCGACCCCCAGCCCCTCAATTGTCATGGGCTGTTTGCGCAGGTCGACGCGAATGGGTTCGAAATCCTCGTTTTCAGGCAACAGGTAAACAATGGAGCCCCGGCGCCGGAAACGCTTGACGGTCACCTCGTCGTCCAGGCGCGCCACGACGATCTGGCCGTTCTGTGCCTGACGGGTACGGTGTACGGCCAGCAGGTCACCGTCCATGATGCCGACATCACGCATACTCATGCCGCGCACCCGCAACAGGTAGTGCGCCCGCGGGTGGAACAGCGCCGGGTCGACGGGATAATGATCCTCGATATGTTCCTCGGCCAGGATCGGCTCACCGGCAGCCACCTGCCCCACGACCGGGATGCCTTCCTCCTCCACGCTTTCCAGCAAACGGATGCCACGTGATGAACCCTGCAACAACTCGATCGCCCCCTTGCGCTCCAGCGCCCGCAGGTGCTCTTCGGCTGCATTGGGCGAACGGAAGCCGAAGGCCTCGGCAATTTCCACCCGCGTGGGCGGATAACCTTCGTCATAAATGTACTCGCGTATCAGCGCCAGGATCTCCGCCTGTCGTGTCGTCAGTTCTTCCATTGCGCCACCTGCTGTGATTTCATCCAGTGTACTGGGATTATATACAGGTATTCGGGGAATGCAAACCGGCGCCCTGTGTAAAGTCGCCAGACCCGTGGGCAGATGCATAAGACAGGGGGAAGGGATCGGCACAACAGCCTTACCCGCCAGGCGGGTGGCCGGCATTCAAAACACGGGATTCTGTCAGGAAGTGCGCGAGGCAGGCAACGCGTCGCTGCCGGTCATTGTATCGCGATAAAATTCGACCGTCCTGGATAAACCGGCGTACAGCTTCACACGGGGCTTCCAGCCAAGCAAACGGGCCGCCTCGCGGTTATCGGAAAAATAATTCATGGTTTCACCGGGTCGGTATGCCAGCTCCCCCACACCGAGCAGTTCCCTTGCGCCTGCACCGACCAGGTCCGCTATAGTACTGGCCAGGTCAAGAATCCTCACCGGCTCGAAACTGCTTACGTTAATCACCCGGCCAACCGTGTCCGGACAGGTTGCTGCCAGCATGATCGCTTCCACAAGATCGTCTATGTAGACAAAATCCCTGGTCTGTTCACCGCCTGACATCGCAAATCTTCTGTCGGCCAGCAGGCTTTTGATCAGGGACGGGATAAACATACTGTTATCCTGGCCCGGCCCGTAGGCAAGAGACGGACGAACGATAATGACAGGGAAACGATGCACGTGATGAAACGTCTGCAACAGGTGTGAAACGGCGACCTTTGAACAGGAGTAGGCACTCACCGGCGCTTCCCGCATCGATTCGGAAAAAGGCGCATGCGCGCCATATTCCTCGCAGGTTCCGACGGAAATGAACTTCACCTGCGGGACCGCACTCATGCAGGCCTCCACCAGGTTCAGCGTGCCCATCAGGTTGGTTTCCAGGCAGTGGCGGAAATCCGCAATGGATGCATACCTGGACTTGTCAGCCGCGAGGTGAAACACGTAAGCCGGTTTTACCGTGCTGATCACATCCAGCAGCAGCTCCCGGTTCGTAATATCACCGATAATGCTCTTGTCCGTGGCCAGTTCGCCTGCACGCCTGCGCGAAAAACCAAAAACCCGTGCACCGGACGCCTTGCACGCACGAACCAGGTGCCCCCCGATAAATCCGCTTGCGCCGGTAATCAATACCGGGGCATCCACGAATGGCCCCGCCGACTCAGACATGACCCGGGTTACATACCAAATAACGGATGAAATACCTTGCGCAGACTGGCATCAGAAATGTACAACCGGGTTAATAGTCAACTTGCCACCCCCTTCCTTATCGTTTTATACGGGTTACGCCAGGCCCCTGTAGCCGGGGAGGATCCTGTTCGCGAATGGCAGCACTGACAGGAATACAGCCTGGCTTTTCCACGCTGCACATGTGCCAGCCAGACCCGGCGCGGCTGAATACAACAGGGGGCTGAAGTTTTGCCTGTTAACCAACATTTGTGCAAACAGAACCATACCTGCCGGTTTGCATTTCTTATTTATATATCGCCAGCGAACTGCTAGCATTCCCGTACCCACCTGTCATGAGAATGCTTTCTCGCACCGACTTTATGCCTGCCTGGGCAGGCATGGGTTACGAATACCCGGTAACACAGGGCAAGCATAGCTGAAAACGGCACACCGCGCAAAGACAGCATGCCAAATACAATAAAAAACCTTTTAATAAATAACAAGATATAAGGATGAGAAATGAGCACATATAACATTCTGGTCACCGGTGGCGCAGGCATGATTGGCTCCAACCTGGTCAAGCGGCTGGTGCAACAGGGTCATAACGTCAGCGTGGTGGATAACCTGTGGCGCGGAAAAACAGAATATTTACTGGATAACGATGGCAACCCGGTTATTGACCTGGACCGGAATTTCCACAACATCGATTTATCACTGGCCGACACCCTTGACCCGCTACTGGATGATATCGACTACATCTATCACCTGGCCGATATCGTTGCCGGTGTCGAATACGTATTCAGGAACCAGGGGAGCGTATTCCGGCAAAACTTCCTGATCAATTCCAACGTGATCAATTCGGTACGCAAACATCCGCACCCCGTAAAGGGCTTCATTTACGTAGGCACTGCATGCAGCTTCCCCGCCTCCCTGCAGACCGGCGTGGATGCCGCACCACTCAGGGAAGAAGACCAGTACCCCGCTGAACCCGAATCAGGATACGGGTGGAGCAAACTGATGGGGGAATACGAGGCATTTCTCATGGAGTCGGAAACCGGGATCCCGGTATCGGTACTCAGCCTGCACAATGTGTACGGCACCCCCAGCGACTACGACGAGCTGAGCGGGCAGGTAATCCCGTCACTGGCGAGAAAAGCGATACGTTATCCTGACGAGCCGTTCAGCGTGTGGGGCAGCGGCTCCCAGGGACGCGCTTTCGTACACGTGGATGACATCGTGGATGCCCTGGTCGCAGCCCGGGACAAGGGTCTTGGCCAGGGTGTAATCCAGATAGGGCCCGATATCTGCACCTCCATTCGCGAAATAGCTGAGACCATCGTGGAAATATCCGGGAAAAATATCGACATCCAGTATGACACCAGCAAGCCGGAAGGCGACCCGGGGCGTTGCGCGGATTACTCAAAAGCACAAAAGGTGCTGGGCTGGCAGCCGCGCGTGGACCTGAGAGACGGACTGGCGCGCCTCTATGACTGGATAAGCGATTCGATTGACCGGGAGCAACAGAAATAATCTGTTGCAGGGTTCTTCGCACCGGCAGCTGGAGCAATCCAGGCATACAGTAAGATTTATGGCTGGTATAATCATCACCAGCTGCCGCTATACGCCCGGATCACGCAAGCCTGATTATGCTTACCAGTTCCCGCCACTGTTGCAAGCAAAGCCTTGTTTAACCAGACCCTCGTAGTTTATGCAGGTATCGGCGCGCGCGCGGCGCTGGCCGTGGGGCTGAATATTCTTATTGCCCGCTGGTTTGGCCCGGAACAGTTTGGTGTATACCAGTTCTTTCTCTCCGTAGTGATTTTTTTCCAGGCCCTGTTTGGAGAATCCTTCGATGTCAGCGTAGTCAAGTTTTTCGCCGAAGATCATGCCAGAGGGGAGAAAGGAGAGTACAGCGTGGTGGGTAACGCTATACTGATACGCCTCTTCCTGGCAATTCCGATCACCCTGATCGGCCTGCTCGGCGCTGCGGATATCAGCGAACTGTTTTTCGACTCTGCGGATTATGCACTGGTAATCCGGCTGGGACTCATTGCCGCATTCCTGGTTGCATTCAACAGCCTGTTTCTGTCCCTTCTGCAGGCACGTATGAAATTCATTATGCGCTCCATGCTGTTTCCTCTGGCCAATTTCATTCGCGTGGTCACCATACCGCTCCTGGTTGTTTCCGGTCTGCTCAATATTGAATCACTGATGTGGCAGTACGTTGCCGCCACCCTGGCAAGCGCGATGGTGGGTTTCTGGTTTGTCCGCAAGGATATTGCAAAAGCCCGCATCGACCTTCCCCGCCTGCGTGAACTTGTGGATTTCAGCAAGTGGAGCGCGGGGTCCTATTTTGTTTTCATTGTTTCAACCAGTCTTGCAGTTCCTGCGCTTGCCTACTATCACAACACAGAATTGTCCGGCTACTACGGAGCGGCCGTCTCGATTGTGCTCGTTGTTGAAATGCTGATCGGTGCTGTGATGGTAGTACAGCTGCCCAGGTTGAGCAGCGACCCGGAGCCTGACAAACTGCGCCGGCACGTACTGCGCTCGGTACGGATACTCGCTGTGATTGTCCTGCTGTTGTTGCCTGTGCTGCTTGTTGCCAGACCACTGGTTGTTTTTATCTATGGTGCAGAGTTTGCCGCAATCGACACTGTCTTCCGCCTGCTGTTTCTGGGCGTGCTGGTCAGCCTGCTGAGTCACCCCCTGTCACAGGTGTTTTATGCACTGAATCTGCCCCACCTGACTTTTTATACCGCGCTGTCCGCGACCGTGATCTGGGGTCTGTGCATGTGGCTGCTGGTGCCTGGATACGGGCTTGTTGGCGCCGGCATTGCCATGCTGGTCTCACGGATCAGTACTGCCCTCGTCATCGCCTGGCTGATCTGGCGCAAACTGTGGTCTGCACCTGCACAGGTACAAAGCGGTTAGTGCATCACAGGAACAACAGCATAAGCCGGGCGGCGGCGAGGGAACAGGTGACCGGGTAACCAGATCTGCGATCACCCCGCATGACTCACCGCGGGGCCGGGTGCGGGCTAGCCCGCATTTCTCACCGACTTCCTGCTGCGGCGGCGTCATGCCGCGCGCTAAGCGGCGTTCACTCGGTCGGGCTGCTCGACATAGTGTCGA
>JALSRZ010000119.1 GCA_026984515.1 Thiohalobacter sp.
ATATTGCTTATTGGCAGGACGGATCATCGCATTGTCTGCCCGGTTCCGCCGGTTCGTCACCAGCGCGCCTTTGTAGCAAAATAACGACAAGTGCGATATTTATTCCACAACAGAAGTGTCGGGGCGCAAAAATTTTTGAAAAAAGTATTGTATTTTTACCCTATTGTATGAATAATGCACATCCGTAACGTAGGGCGGCAGAGCAATCCGGGGCTAGTTGGGAAAATACAACGCTTCGATGTCGACCGGCAGTTCCCGGGCACGCAGGCAGTTGGCAGCGTGGCTGGCGTACACGGTCTTCCTGCATTTCGGACCGGGTGAACTTTTTTTGGGGTGTTTCTGTCTCTGGACGGAAACCTGGCATAGAGAACCTCAATTTAGGGATTAAGTCTTTTGGGCACAGTATCTACACCGACTGTACACAACCTGCCATTTCGCGCTGCTGATTTCGCTACCCTCACTGAAGCCCTGGATTACTCGGCGCAGGGCGAAACCGGTGCGAATTTCTATACCGGCAGGGGTGAACTGTATGCAACGCTTCCCTACAGGGAATTGCGTGAAGCAGCGCGTGTGCTCGCCCGCAAATTACTCGCGGCCGGCCTTGAAAAGGGCGATCGTGTGGCGCTGGTTGCCGAAACCAATCCGGATTTCCTGCGCTTCTTTTTCGCCTGCCAGTATGCCGGGCTGATTCCTGTATCGCTGCCGGCTTCCGTGAACCTGGGCGGGCATACCATCTACGTGACCCAGTTACGCGGTCTGCTGGAATCCAGCAAAGCGGCCATAGCCATGGCACCCAGCGGCTACTCTTCGTTTCTTGAGGAAGCGGGAGAAGGGCTGGAGCTGCGCCTGATCGGTGATCCCGGTGTGTTCGACGCACTCCCGGAAGCGGATGTCGAACTGCCGACCGTAACCCCCGACGATATCGCCTATATCCAGTACACCTCCGGCAGCACCCGCTTTCCGCGCGGTGTGGTCATCAAGCAGAAAGCCGTCATGAGCAACCTGGCGGGCATTATCCGTCACGGGGTAAAGATGGGTCGCGGCGATCGCTGTTTCTCCTGGTTGCCGTTCTACCATGACATGGGACTGGTGGGCCTGGTGCTGGTGCCGGTGGCCGCCCAGGTTTCCGTGGACTACCTGGATACGCGTGAATTTGCCATGCGGCCGCGCCAGTGGCTGAAGCTGATGACCAAGACCAAGGCGACGATTTCCTTCAGTCCGCCGTTCGGTTTCGAGTTGTGCACGCGGCGCCTGCGCCCCGGTGAAGCCGAAAAGTACGATCTGAGCAACTGGCGCGTGGCCGGTGTCGGTGCGGAAATGATCCGTTCCGAGACCCTGACCCGTTTCGCCAGGGCGCTTGCGCCGGCCGGTTTCAACGAAAAGGCATTCCTGGCCTGTTATGGCATGGCCGAGTGCTCGCTGGCGATCAGTTTCTCGCCCCTGTTTGAAGGCCACTCCACGGATTGTGTGGACGGCGATCACCATTCCGATCACCAGGAAGCGCTGCCGATCGCAAACCTCGAAAACCCGGGCCGCGCCCGTTGCTTTGTGGAATGCGGCAAACCCTTGCCCGGCTACGAAGTAGAAATCCGTAACGAAGCGGGCGAGGTGCTGTCCGATCGCCACAGCGGCAGTATTTTCGTGCGCGGCGACAGCGTCATGTCCGGTTACTTCAACGAGCCGGAAGAAACCGCCAACTGCCTGTCGGAAGACGGCTGGCTGAATACCGGTGACGTGGGTTACCAGGTGAACGGCAGCCTGATCATTACCGGGCGCAAGAAAGACCTGATCATCATCAACGGCCGTAATATCTGGCCGCAGGATCTGGAGTACCTGGCCGAGCACCAGCCCGAAGTGCGTATGGGCGATGCACTGGCATTCTCGGTACCCGGTCCGGAAGAGAACGAGATCTGCGTGCTGGTGGTGCAGTGTCGCGAATCCGATCCCAACGCACGGGCCAGCCTGATCGACCGGCTGAACCGGCTGGTGCACCTGGAACTGGGTATTGACGTACTGGTAGAACTGGTGCCGCTGCACACCCTGCCGCGCACATCGTCCGGCAAGCTGTCACGTTCCAAGGCGCGTCAGAACTTCATTGAAACGCACGACATGAAAGCGCTGGGCCAGGAAGCGAGCGATGCGCTGGAGCTCAGGCAGGGCTAGCCCGCATTGCTCACCAGGTTCGGCTATCGAAATAACCGGCTTTGGCCGGTTATTTTTTGCCTGTGAGAGGGGCTGGCAATGGCTGAATGGGTAGCCGTCACCGGTGCCACCGGGTTTATCGGCCAGGCGATCTGCAGGCACCTGCACAACGAAGGCTGGCAGGTGCGCGCCCTGGTGCGATCCGCAGCGCGCCTGCAGGCCGCTGCGGCGTTCGTGGACGAGGTGGTGCCGGGTGACCTGGAAGACCGTGCAGCGCTCGACCGCCTGTGTAGTGATGCCATTGCCGTGGTGCACTGTGCGGGTGTGGTGCGTGGAGCCGATGCACAGGCATTCGATCGTGTGAACGTAGACGGGGTTCGCCGTCTCGTTGCCGTCCTGTCGTCCCATGCCAACCCGGCCCGTCTGTTGTGCCTTTCTTCGCTTGCCGCGCGTGAACCGGCGCTGTCGTTCTACGCGGCCAGTAAACTCGCGGGTGAACAGGTGTTGCAGCAACAGGCGGCTGCCCTGAACTGGATCGCCTTGCGTCCACCTGCTGTGTACGGTCCCGGTGACCGGGAAATGCTGCCCCTGTTTCGCTGGATGGCCAAAGGGATTGCACCGGTTTTTGGTGCACGGAATGCGCGTTTTTCCATGCTGCACGTGGAGGACATGGCGCGGCTGGTAGCATGCTGGTTGCGCAGCGAAACGGTTACCAGCGGTGTCTACAGCCTGCACGACGGAAAGCCCGGCGGTTACGGTTGGGAAGACGTGACCGCGGTCGTATCGCGCCTGTGCGCACGCCCGGTGCGGGCCCTGCCCATTCCTCCTTTCCTGCTGTCGATGCCGGCCTGGATCAATCGCTGGCTGGCGCTTCGTCTGCGTTATGCGCCCATGCTGACGCCGGAAAAATTGTGCGAGCTGCGTCACCCCGACTGGGTGTGTGACAACGAGGCGATTCAGCAGGTGCTGGACTGGCAACCGGAACTGCAGCTGGAGGAAGGACTGAAAAAGACCCCCGGCTGGTGCCCGTCGCTGGATTGAAGCCGGGTTACGGTTGCCCGTCCATTGCAGGCAGTGTCTTGCCGGGATTCAGGATGCCGTCCGGGTCGAACTGGCGCTTGATGGCATGCATCAACTGCAGGCCGTACGGGTCGAGTTCTCTTGCCACCCAGTCGCGCTTGACCAGTCCCACACCGTGTTCACCGGACAGGGTGCCATCCATTTCCAGCACGACGCTGAACAGGTCCTCCAGGCAGGCTTCGGCGCGTTGTTGCTGGGCGGGGTCGTCCGGATCGTAGAGCAGGTTCACGTGCAGGTTGCCGTTGCCGGCGTGGCCGAAGTTGATAATGCGGGTGCGGTGCCGGGAGGCCAGTGCAGTCAGCTGTTCCACCAGTTCCGGTATGCGCGAAACCGGCACCACGACGTCCTCGTTGATTTTTTTGGGTGCCACGCGGCGCAGCGCAGGGGAGAGCGCCTTGCGGGTTTCCCACAGCGCCTGGACTTCCTGTTGTGAACGCGCCTGCCGGATATCCAGCAGCCCGTCGGTCGATGCTGCGCTGACCAGACGGGCAACCATGTCATCCAGCTGGGACTCGATGCCGTCCACTTCGATCATCAGCAAGGCCCCTGCGGCTTCGGGCAGCCCGGCCTGTGTATCACGCACCATGTCGATGGCGTTACCGTCCATGAATTCCAGCGCACAGGGGATAACCGGTTGTGACATGACGGCGGAAACCGCGCGTGCGGCACTGTGCATGTCCCTGTATATAGCCCTGAGGGTACGTTTTGCCGGTTGCAGTGGAGTCAGTTTCAGGGTGGCCTCGGTGATGATGGCCAGCGTGCCTTCCGAGCCGATCAGCAGGCGGGTCAGGTCATAGCCGACCACACCCTTGGTGGTTTTCGTGCCGGTGCGCAGGGTTTCGCCCGTACCGCTTACCGCTTTCAGCGCCAGGGTGTTTTCCCGCGGGGTTCCGTACTTGACGGCACGCGGCCCGGCCGAGTTATAGGCCAGGTTGCCGCCCAGGGTGCAGATCGCGGCACTGGTAGGATCGGGTGGCCAGAAGAAGCCCTCCGTGGCAGCGGCATCCTGAACGGCCTGGTTGCTGGCGCCGGGTTCCGCTACCAGCAGCCGGTTATCGCGGTCCAGCTCGATGATACGGTTCATGCGTTGCAGGGAGAGGACCAGGGAGTGGTCATTACGGGGTACGGTTGCACCGGTCGTCCCGGTGCCCTGTCCACGGGCGATCAGCGACACCCCGTAACGGCGACAGGCTTGTACGATCGCCACCACCTGCCGGTGTTCCGCCGGCAGCGCCACGGCCAGCGGTGTGCCCTGCAGGGTACTGTTGTCGTAGCCGTAGGTGCGGCGGTCGGCAGGATCGGTAAGCAGTTGCCCGGCGGGGAGCAGTGTCCCGAGGTGATTCAGGAATTCAGCTTGCAAGGGATGCCGGCCGCACGGGCAACGGGTTCAGTCCTGGTACTGGTAGAGTGTGACGATGCGCTGCACACCGCTCACCTGCCGGGCCTGTTCGGTAACCGCCCCGGCTTCCCTGTGATACAGCAGACCCATGAGGTATACCGTTCCGTTCTCGGTTACCACCTTTACCCGGCTGGGGTCGAAACCCTCGACCTTTACCTTGAACAGGGCCGATTTGACCCTGGTGGTAATCAGTGAGTCACTGCTGCGGGTCATCATGGAGCTGGGTGCGGCAATCACCAGTTCGTTGTGTACGCGCCGCACCTTTTCCTGGGCGCGGGCGAGTTCGCCGGCGCGCTTGCGGAAGGCTTCGGTAGGTGTCTCGCCGGTCAGCAGGACGGTATAGTTGTAGCTGGTGACGTTGATGTGCGACTGCTGGCTGAGTTCCTTTTCCTTGCTGAGGGCATTGATGACCCGCAGTTCGATGGCTTCGTCCTCGACGATGGATCCGGTGGTGCGCCGGTCGTGAACCAGCGATGCGGTCGCGGCGGCACCGCCTACCACGACCACCGGGACGCAGCCGTTCAGGAACAGGGCGGTAAACAACAGGGTGCCCGTAACAATCCAGCGTGTTGCCATCATCAAGGAATCTCCAGTTCAGTTGCCTGTCCGGGCCCCCGGCCCGGGTCAGCCGTCCAGCCGGAATGCGTCCGCAATCCATTCGACGGTACAGTTATCCAGCCTGCCTTCGATCGCTACGACATCGAAGCGCACCGCTGTGTTCCAGCCCTGATGCGCCGTCAGGTAATAGCGCGCGCACTGAATGATGCGCTGCTGCTTGCTGCGTGAAACGGTTTCCGCAGCGTGACCGAAGCCGCTGCGCCGCCGGTATCGTACCTCAACAAACACCAGCTTGTCGCTATCCCGCATGACCAGGTCGATTTCACCACGGCGGCAGCGAAAATTACGTGCCAGCAGTTCAAGGCCCCGGCGCACCAGGTAGCGGGCCGCCAGTGTCTCGGCGTAATCCCCCGTTGTTTTCCGGTTCATCCTGTCCCTCCCTGGGCAGCATCGGTTGTGGTCGTCCCTTGCGAAACTGCGCCCACTCCAGGGCACGGTGTAACTGTTTGTTGTCATCCAGCGTCAGCACGCCGGTAGCGCCGGGGAAATAGGCGAAGCCGGGCATGTTCAGGGATTCCAGCCAGGGACTGACCTGGTAGGCATCGTAACCGAGTGCAAACAGCCGCTGGAAACGCTGGCTGCGGTCCGGCCAGGCGGATGCCAGTTGCTCGCGCTGCGCTGACCAGCGGCCGGAAAAATCGAGGACCCAGGGCATGTCACAGAACAACAGCCCGTCCATGTCCCGGTCGAGCGAGGGGTCAGGGTTGGCGGCGAATACATGTGATGTGCTGTAGATGGGTATATCGCCTGCATGATGAAATCGCAGTTGCGGTTTCAGCTGGCGGGCCTGGCGCGGGAAGCCAAGCACAAAGATGGCGTTCACGTCCTGGCGGCGCCGCGGTTCAAATTCCAGTTTCTCTCCCAGCAGGCGCTGCAGTGCGCGGTGACGGTTCTTGCTGGCGTCCAGGTTCAGGGTATGTTCGATCGGCGCCTTGAAATCGGCGCTGTTGGACGGGTACTGTGCGCTGCTGAGTATCTCTCCGCCCAGCGCGATAAACTGCTGTTCGAAGGCCGCCAGCACACGCGACCCCCAGGGCGTGTCCGGCACCAGCGCAACGACCTGGCGCTGACCGTCGTGGATCATTTTTTCAGCGACCTGCCGGGCTTCGTCTTCCGGGGCCAGACCGTACTGGTACAGTGGCAGGGCCGTTCGCCTGGAGCCGATCTGGTTCAGCGCCAGCACCGGTAGCGGCAGTTCGCCTGAACGTGCCAGCTGACGGATACTGTCCTTGAGCAGCGGCCCGATGACGAATTCAGCGCCGGCCTGCACGGCATTCTGGTACACGGACCAGATCATCTGCGCGTTGCCGCCGGTATCGTAGAAACGTATCTCGGGTCGCTGTTCGGGGCTGTCCCGGTAGTACGCGGTGAGGATCCCGTCCCGGATTGCCATGGCGGAGTCTGCAGCGGCGCCGCTGAGGGGCAGCAGTACGGCGATGTGTCTGGCGCGGGCGCCCAGCTGACCGACCTGCTGCAACAGGTTCGGTAACAGCGTGTTCGCGGCACTGTGACCGGGATAGCGCATGCGCCAGTTGTCCAGGGCTGCGTTCCAGGCCTGCGGGTCGCGTGCATTCTGCCGGGTCAGCAGTACCAGTTCCAGCCAGCCGCTGAGCGGGTCGGGTGGCGGGTTTGTGCGCAACTGCTCGAGGGTTTCATCCGACAGGTTGGCAAACTGTTCCCATATCCGGTACTGGTTGGCCAGTTTCTCATCCGGGTCGTCGATCAGTCCGTCCAGCCAGATCAGTTGCCGGGCGGCTTCCAGGGCATTGCCGCTCAGTGCGTAGGCATCGGCGCGAATCCGGTAATAGCGCCTGCCAAGATCGGGCAGAGACTCCGGGTTGCTGATTTCCCGCAGACGTTCCAGGGCCGCTTCCGGCTGGTGTTCCGCCACGGCGCGTTCGGCGTCCAGCAGCCGGTAGCGGCTACGCTGCGACGCGTCCAGACGGGCCGGGTCAAGACTGGCCAGCACCGGGGACAGTTGCTGCCACAGTTTGCCCCTGCCGAGCAATTCCGCGGCCTCCAGGCGCAGTGCGCTGCGCTGTTTTTCGGGTGCTGTTTTGGCCGCGCTGATATACAGTTGTGCGGCGGACAGGTAGTCGCCCTGGTCAATCAGTACCTGTGCTTCCGGAGACAGGGTGTTTTCGACCGGTGTCTCGACCTGCTCCGGTACACCCGAGCAGCCGGCCAGGCCCAGCAGCAGGACGAACAGCAGTAGCAATAATCGGTACACAGGTATCCAGGCAGTCAGGAAAACGGGCAGGTGCGTATTGTAATGGGGTCGGGACACTTGTGCATGCTATTTTGGCCGCCTGCCTGCGCGCGCCCCGCACGTTTTTCCAGCAGGCTGCAGGATCGGGAAAACCATGGCTAAAAGTCTGCAGGCAAACCGTTCCGGAACGCTCTACGTGGTCGCCACGCCCATCGGCAACCTGGCCGACATCAGCCCCCGGGCCATCGAGGTGCTGGGCACGGTGGACCGCATTGTTGCAGAAGATACCCGTCACAGCAGGAAGCTGTTGCAGCACTATGCCCTGCAAACACCGATGAGCGCGTTGCACGAACATAACGAACGCGAGCTGGCGCCACAGCTGGTGGAGCAGTTGCTGCAGGGTGTTTCGCTGGCGGTAATTTCCGATGCAGGTACGCCACTGATCAGCGATCCCGGCTACACCCTGGTGCGTCAGGCGCGCGCAGCCGGTGTGCGCGTGATCCCCGTACCGGGACCCAGCGCCCTGGCCTGTGCCCTGTCGGCATCCGGTCTGCCCACCGACCGCTTCGTTTTCGAGGGATTCCTGCCGGCGAGGAGCACGGCCCGCCGGCACCGGCTCGAACAACTGGCCGGGGAGTCCCGCACCCTGGTGTTCTATGAATCCAGTCATCGTATCCTGGCCTCGTTACAGGATATGCAGGCCGCCTTCGGCGCCGGGCGCCGGGCGGTGATTGCGCGGGAACTCACCAAGCAGTTCGAGACCATACGGGGTGACACGCTGGTGGCACTGCGGCAGTGGGTGGCCGCCGATCCCGATCAGCAGAAGGGAGAATTCGTGGTACTGGTGCAGGGAGTGGAGGCACCGGAAGGCGATACCGTGAGCGCGGACGCCGAGCAGCTGCTGCGCTTGTTGCTCGAGGAACTGCCGATCAAAAAAGCCGCCAAACTGGCCGCGCGTATTACCGGTATCAATAAAAGAACGCTATATGACCGCGCCCTGCGGCTGAAGCAGGCGGATTAATCCCCGCCGGTTTCCCGCTGCCGCTGCAGTGCCCACTCGATGTGTTCGCGCACCATCTCCGACGGGTAATCGAGCCGCTCTTCGAGTGCGCGGATGACCGCCTGGCTGTGCGGTGCGTTACCGAGCGCAACCGCGATATTGCGCAGCCAGCAGTCGTAACCGATGCGGCGAATCGCTGAACCTTCGGTGTGTTTCAGGAACACCTGCTTGTTCCACTGGAACAGGGTGAGCAAGGCGGCACTGTCCAGCCGGTGTCGCGGCATAAAACCGGGTTCCTGGCTGTTGTGGGCGAAGCGGTTCCAGGGACACACCAGCTGGCAGTCATCGCAGCCATAGATGCGGTTGCCGATCAGGGGCCGGAATGCTTCCGGGATGGCGCCCCGCAGTTCGATGGTGAGATAGGAAATGCAGCGTCGCGCATCCAGGCGGAATGGCGCGATGATGGCCCGCGTCGGGCAGCAGTCGATGCAGGCCTGGCAGGTGCCGCAGTGTTCGCCGGCGGGTGTGTCGACGGGCAGGGGCAGATCGGTAAACAGTTCGCCGAGGAAGAACCAGGAGCCGCCCCGGTCGTTGATCAGGTTGGTGTGTTTGCCGATCCAGCCCAGCCCGGCTTTTTGTGCCAGCGCTTTTTCCAGCACCGGTGCGCTGTCGGTGAAGGCGCGGTAGCCGAACTTGCCGGTGTGCTGTTCAATGCGCTGTGCGAGTTGCTGCAGCCGTTTGCGCAACAGCTTGTGATAGTCGCGTCCCAGTGCGTAGCGGGACAGGTAGGCCCGCAGCGGGTCATCCAGCACCTGTTGCGCCGTCATGTCCTGCTCCGGCCAGTAATCCATGCGTACGGAAATGATTCTCAGCGTGCCCGGCACCAGTTGCGCGGGGCGGCTGCGCTTGCGGCCATGTCGCTGCATATAGTCCATTTCACCGTGGTGCCGGTCAGCCAGCCAGTTCATCAGGTGCGCTTCGTCTGAGTCCAGCGCGGTATCGGTAATGCCGACTGCCTGGAAGCCGAGTTCGCAGCCCCACTGTTTGATTTGAGCGGCGAGCCGCGCAAAATCCACGGCAGCATGCTGCGGGTCGGCAGGGGATTGCGCCGGACTGGATTTGGAGGAAAGCTTCACGGTATGGTGGATGGCATCATTGGATCGTGGATATTGTATGCCGGAACCGGATTACATTCCGCTTTATACCGCCGCGCAGGTGCGCGAGCTGGATCGTCTGGCCATCGAGACGCACGGTATTCCCGGTTACCAGCTGATGTGCCGGGCCGGTCAGGCGCTTGCAGACTGTATTGTCCGCCACTGGCCCGCTGCCTGCAGGATTGACGTGCTGTGCGGTCCCGGGAATAACGGCGGGGACGGGTATGTCGTTGCGCGCCTGCTGTTAAAGGCCGGTCTCGAGGTGCGGGTGCTGAGCCTGTCGGACCCGGAGCGCCTGCAGGGTGATGCCGCGCAGGCTGTACAGGATTTTCGCGCGCAGGGTGGCCAGTGCACTTCTTTTACCGGTCTGGACGCGGATGCGGCAGACCTGTACGTGGATGCGCTGCTGGGGACCGGGCTGGACCGGCCGGTGGAAGGTATGATCCGGTCAGGGATCGAAGCGTTGAACGCACAGCCGGCCCCGGTTCTGGCGGTGGATATTCCCAGCGGCCTGCACGCGGACAGCGGTCGCGTACTGGGCGAGGCGGTACAGGCGCAGCACACACTGACATTTATCGGGCGCAAACGTGGTCTGTACACCGGTGCCGGCGTGCGCTGTGCCGGTCAGGTCGGGTTTGACGACCTCGGTGTACCCGCTGCTATCTACCGGGAACTGACA
>JALSRZ010000120.1 GCA_026984515.1 Thiohalobacter sp.
CGATCTGTTGATCCAGTACATCGGTGATTACGCCACTGACGATTATATCGAAATCGTCAACGGCAAGGCCGAACTGGTATCTTCCGATGAGAAGGTGGATACCTGGACCACGATCAACCTCGCCTACACCTATGATGCGGACGAGTATGGCAAGGTTACGATCGGCGCCACCAATCTGACCAACGAAGACCCGGTACTGGATCCTGAAGGCAAGTTCACCAGGGATGCCTACAACCTCTATGACAACACCGGTCGCGTCATCTACACCGAGTACACCATCGAGTTCTGATACCCGGAAATCGATCGTACCCGACTTGAGGGGGGCCATCCGGCCCCCCTTTTTCATGTACAGTAGGGTAAACGAACCACCGACTTGACTTCATGGCCCACCACGATCACTGGCAGAATTACTGGAACGGCTCGGTCACCGGCTCCTTCGGCAGTGATGAACCCGCCTGGTACCGTTTGCATATCCTCCCACGCTGGCAAACCCTGTTTGAGTCATTGCCGGATGGAAGCCGAATACTCGACATCGCCACCGGCAACGGCGCGGTGACCCGGGTGGCATTGAAGGTCGCCTCCTCTGCCGGCAAGCAGTTTAAGATCGAAGCCGTGGACCGAGTGCCCACCCGGACCATCGACGGTGTTACGCTGCTGCCGCCTTCGCCACTGGAACGGTTTCAGCCACCAGCGGATCACTATCAGCTGATTACCGCCCAGTTCGGCCTCGAATACGCTCGCCCGGAACCCGTCATTCCCAGGCTTGCCAGGGCATTGACACCCGAAGGCCGGATCGCAGTAATCGCCCATCATGTGGACTCCCTGATCAGCCAAAACAGCCGGGAGGAGCTGGCCCAATACCGCAGTCTGCTGCAGGATTTCCCGGTCTTCGAACGCATGGAAAAACTGATTCTGATCATGGGTGAAAGCCACAGCAAGAGCGACCGCAGGCGTCTGCAGCAGAACCCACGCGCGCAACAGGCCCGCCTGGCACTGAACCGCTGCATTGCCCGGCTCACCGGTCGGCACCCCCAGGGGATTGTCATCGCCGAAGTGTTGAAACAGGCGCAATACCTCTTTCAGCACGGGGGCTCCCTGTCCGTAAAGGAACGTGTCAGCCATCTGAAACGGCTGCGGCAACACAGCCTTCAGGCCCGGCAACGCATCATCGACCAGTTGAGCGCCGCACTGGACCCTGCTCGTCTCAAACGCCTTGAGCAGTTGAGCCGGGAAGCCGGACTGGAACCGCTTGAGTCAGCGCCGATTCACGACGAGCAGGGCCGCCTGCTGGCCTGGGAGTTGCACTGCCGCAAGCCCTGATACCCTCACCCAGTGTCACCCAGGTGACGATCCTACCCCTGCGACACGGCGTCGGGCCTTGGTCAATATCCCGCCCACCCCATATGAGACGGGCAAGCAGAGGAAGTCTCTGACTGGTTGCTGAAAAGCCACGGCATGGGCACATTCCGGGCGGCGCCAGACAAGTTACAGGCTGTAACTGTCCTGGCCTTCACGGATGCAATCTGCCCTGTCCGTGGCTTTCCTTGCCCTGTCTTTCCTGGCTCACCTGGCCACAGCCGCACTGGATGCACCCTCGGTTCATGCCCTCGGTTGTAAATTGCAAAAAACAACTGATTTTGATTGAATTTGCCGCGCTGTTGTGACATTTTGCGCATCACTGTATGCACGCCCTCCGGCTTCCGGTGGGGCCGTTCGCGAACCGAGGAATTCCTATGAAACGCTTTCTGCAGCTGATGCTGGTACTGGCCGGCCTGATGATGTTATCCACCGGCTTCGCGGCCAAGACCCATCCGGTCACCGGTGAACCGCTGGCCGAGCAACAGGTGTTCACCTACAACATGGGCGCCGAGCCGCCGTCGATCGACCCACAACTGGTCGAGGATGTGACCGGTTCGGCCATTGCCCGCGACCTGTTCGAGGGACTGCTGACACAGAATGCCGACGGCACGCTGGCTCCCGGCGTGGCCGAGCGCTGGGAAGCCAACGACGCCAAGAACCGCTACACCTTCTACCTGCGCAGGAATGCGCGCTGGTCCAATGGCGACCCGGTCACTGCTCATGACTTCGTCTATGCCTGGCGACGCGCCGTCGACCCGAAGCTGGCCTCGCCCTATTCCGGTTACCTGCGGCTGATGTCGGTAC
>JALSRZ010000121.1 GCA_026984515.1 Thiohalobacter sp.
TACTGCGCTGGCGGGAGAGCGGCCCGGATTCCCGCAATTTTTCGTTGCGTAGGTCCACTATGCGCCTCAAAATTGCGAACATCCGGACTCGCTCTCCCACCATGCTCGCTACGATTGCCTAAACCCGACAGCCTGCCAGGGCCTGTTAAAGGGTCTGAAGCATTAAGGGTACTGGATGATGACAAAAAGCACGGGCCGTGATCAGCAGATGCGGGCACGCATTGCCCAGGAGGCTGCGCGCCTGATGGCCGAAGAAGGCGTGCAGGATTACTATGCCGCCAAGCGCAAGGCCGCGCAGCACCTCGGCGCACCGGATACCCGCAATATGCCAAAGAACAACGAGGTCGAGGCAGCGCTGGAAGAATACCAGCGCCTGTTCAGGGGGGAACAACAGGCCGAGCATCTCCAGTCACTGCGCGCCGGAGCGGTACAGGCCATGCGCTTTCTGGCTGACTTCAACCCGCGCCTGGTCGGCCCTGTGCTGAGCGGAACCGCGGGGCAGCACGCCGATATCCATCTGCACCTGTTTGCGGATACGCCCGAAGACGTCAGTCTTTTCCTGATGGAGGCCAACATTCCTTTCCGCTCTTCTCATAAACGCATGCGCATCGGCCGGGAGGAGTGGCAGGAATTTCCTTCCTGCGAATTCCTGGCCGGGGAGCACGCCGTCGACCTGGTGGTGTTCCCGCGCGAAGGGCGACATGAAGCACCACGCAGCCCGGTAGACGGCAAACCCATGCAGCGTGCCGGCCTGCAGGAAGTGGAGCGCCTGCTGGACTAGATGCCGGCTGAACAGGAAGCCCCGGGGATGACGAATTGACCCGGTGTTCCGGGCGCGCAGTGATCGGCTGAAGGGGGCGACGTTTACCCGTACCCCGCCTACAGGTGCGGGGCCGGCTTGTAGTGATCGGGGAAAGCGCAGCGCGCCACGCCCGAGTCCACCGCGGCCTGTGCGACGGCCGGTGGCACAAAATCCATCAGGCGCGGGTCGAACGGCGTGGGGATGATGTAGTCCGGTCCGAATTCGAGGTGGTCCTTGCGGTAGGTTGCGAGAATTTCCGGTAACACGGGTTCATGCGCCAGTGCGCGCAGGCCGTTGACTGCAGCGATCTGCATTTCCGTGTTGATGGCGCGTGCACGCACATCCAGTGCCCCGCGGAATATAAACGGGAACCCCAGCACATTGTTGACCTGGTTGGGGTAATCGCTGCGACCCGTGGCCATGATGATATCGTCGCGCACCCGGTGTGCCAGGGCCGGGTTGATTTCCGGGTCCGGGTTGGACAGGGCGAATACAATGGGCCGGTCGGCCATGCTGGCCAGCATGGCCTCACTGACCAGGTCCGGCCCGGATACGCCGATGAAGATGTCTGCGCCCTGCATGGCATCCGCCAGCGTGACGCGTTCGGTTTCGACCGCGAAAGCCTGTTTGTGGGCATTCAGGTCGGTGCGTTGGGTGCGGATCACGCCCTTGCGGTCAATCATGAAGATATTTTCGCGGGACGCGCCCAGTTGCAGCAACAGCTGCATGGAGGCAATGCCCGCGGCGCCGGCGCCGAGGCATACGATGCGGGCATTGGCCAGCGGCTGGTTCCTGATCTCGAGGGCGTTGAGCAGGCCGGCGCAGATAATGATCGCGGTGCCGTGCTGGTCGTCGTGAAATACCGGGATGTCCAGCCGCTCGATCAGTGCCTTCTCGATTTCAAAACAGCGTGGTGCGGCGATGTCTTCCAGGTTGATGCCGCCAAAGCCCCCGGCTATCCGGGCCACGGTATCGATAAAATCATCCGTCGCCTGTGCGTCTACTTCGATGTCGAAGACATCGATATCGGCAAACCGCTTGAACAGGACACCTTTGCCCTCCATGACCGGTTTACCGGCCAGCGCGCCGACGTTGCCGAGACCCAGTACGGCTGTGCCGTCCGATACCACGGCAACCAGGTTGCCCTTGCCGGTATAGCGGTAGGCGGTATCCGCGTCGGCGGCGATCTCCCGCACCGGTGCGGCGACCCCCGGTGTGTAGGCAAGCGACAGTTCCTGTTGCGTGGTGCAGGGCTTGGTGACGTGGGTTGCGATTTTTCCCGCGGTCGGGAATTCGTGGTAGTCGAGCGCTTCTTGTTTCAGGTCTTTGAACATGTGGTTTCCATTGCCGGGCCGGGCCGGGCATTTGTGGGTCAGCGGACAATCTTCAGCAGTTGTCCGGCCTGGGGTTCGCCGTCGGGATAGAGGTCATTCAACAGGCGCAGTTCGGATTCCGCGTAGCGCGGGATGGGTGATATTCTGGCCAGCACACTGAAACGGACACTGGCCCTGGCTTTGATGATGCTCAGCTTCAGGCCGGTGGCCAGTTTCTTTTCCTGTGCAGAAAGGTGGTGGTAACTGCGGGCCACGTCGCGGAACACGCCATCGAACAGTTTCCGGTTACTGGCGCTGCGGGTGACGCCGGTGAACAGGTAGGCGCGCTGGTCGTCGAACAGCACGATGATGCGCGCGTTGCGTTTGCCGAAGCCGGTGGTCACCGGGGCCATGACAGTGTAGGCCCTGAATCCTTTGACGGGCAGCGTTTTCAGTCCGCGCAGGTTTTTCAGGCCCTTCTGTTTCAGGTAGTCACTCGCCTTCATCGGCCCGGGCAGCGTGTCGACCTCGACCTGCATGAAGGCGGCCTGCTCGGGCGCGATGGCGAGCAGACGGTCGCGCCGGTTGTCGATACGCCAGCCTTTGGCAAACGTCAGGCCGAAATTCAGTGGCTTGTGATAAAACCGGTTATCCTTGATGATACCGTCCTGCTCGCCGGGACCGAAAGCGAGACCGTCCAGGTGCCGCAGGAATTCTTCCCGGCCGACGCGTGCCCGCGTGCCGGTCTTCAACTGGCCGGCTTCCGCGACTACTTCCTGCAGGCGCCGGTCATTATCGGGGTGGGTGGCGAAAACGCCGTGGTAGGCCCGCGCTTCGCGTCCTTCCTCGCGCGCCCGCTGCTGTTCAAACAGTTCCTGGTTTTTCAGCACCCCGATGACCTCCAGCATGGCCTGCGGATCGTAGCCGGCGCGCGCCAGGTACAGGGCGCCCAGTCGATCCGCCTCCAGCTCCTGTTTGCGCCCGTAGCCGCTCAGTATGGCTTTGCCGAATACGTTAAAAAGATCCTGGCTGGCCGGTACTCCGGTGGCTGCCCCGAGAATGCTGCCGGCAATACCGGTGGCAGTGGAGGCGCTCTGCTGGCGCACCGAATGCCGGGCGGTAACATGCCCGACCTCGTGCCCGAGTACGGCGGCGAGTTCCGCCTCCGAGTTGAGGTAGGCGAGGATACCACGCGTTATATATATGTACCCGCCGGGCAGTGCAAATGCATTGACCGTCGTGGAATCAATAACGGTGAAATGGTAGTCCAGCTGCGGTCGGTGACTGACGCGCGCGATGCGTTGCCCGACCTGGTCGACGTAGGCGGCCAGCTTCGGGTCGGCATACACCGCCATTTCCTCGAGCACCTGCTGGTTGTACTTTTCCCCGAGGCTGATTTCCTCACTTTCCGACATGAGGACGAAATCCTGGTCCCCGGTCACAGGATTGGTTGCACAGCCTTGCAGCAGAAGCAGGACGAGCAGGCCGTTCAGCAGGATCGTGAGTCGTACCAGGCGCATAGTGATTTCCGGGGACAGGCTGGTGCGGATTTTACAGAATGTTCCTCAGTCGAGAAATTGCAGCATGAGGGGATGGTGAACCGTCATACGCAGTTCGCCCCTGGTGTTGAATGCCCAGCCACGCACTTCGATGGATCGTCCCACCCAGCTGCGGTCCGGGGGGCTGGGGAATTCATCCAGATCGCGGTCGGGGATACGAATGGCGAAGCGTCCCTGCAGGTTGATCCATAGTGCGCCACCGCCGTGATTGACGCGTATCACGCGCCCCCGTACACGCTGGAAGCCGTTGTCGCGCAGGCCCAGTTCGGTGGATGGCCTGGCGGCATAATCAGGCTGGCTCCATACCCCGCGCCCGGCTGCGCGGGCGGCTGCTTCCGCCTGCCGGTAGCAGTCAACCAGGCGCGTGTTGGGCGGGATGGCGATCATCCAGCCCAGCCCTTCGCGCAGCAGCTCGGCGGCCAGGTTTTTTCCGTTTGGCAGCCACAGGTTGGCCAGTTTTCGCCGGTATCGGTCGGTTTCCTGTTTACCGTACCGCAGGCGGGCACGGTTGCCCTGCTGGAACAGCAGCTGGCGCAAGCGGTCACGTGCCCGGATCGCCAGCGGCTGGGTCGGCTGGTCCTCGTGTGCGATTTCCGGTGTGTTGATGCCGATCAGGCGAATCTTGCGGCCATCTGTCAGGACCAGCGTGTCGCCGTCGCTGACGTAACGGACCTTAACCGGTTCGCCTGCCTGCGGCAGCGTACAGGTGCCCGGCCAGGCCGGAGACAGCCAGGCGACGAGCACAAAAAAGGCGCCAACCCGGGGCGCCTTTTTCAGCCAGCTGTACACCCGGTACATCAGGATGATTTCATGCCGTACTTGCGGCGGAAGCGGTCCACGCGGCCACCGCTGTCCAGCATCTTCTGCTTGCCGGTGTAAAAAGGGTGGCACTGGGAGCAGACTTCAATGGTCAGATCCTTGCCCACCGTGGAGCGGGTCTGGAAACTGTTGCCGCAGCTGCAGGTTACCGTGATGTCGTCGTATGCAGGATGGATATCCGCTTTCATTTGCTTGCGCCTCAAAAAACACCGGGCTGCGCGCTGACCACAGTCAGGCGCCTGCCGAAAGGCCGCGAATAATACGGGAATCCCGCTGGCTGAACAAGCCCCGCGCCAGGTCAGGGACGGGGCCTGGGCTCGAATTCCAGTACGCTGGCTTTGGGCGGGGGGCTGAAATTGCCGTTGCGGACCTGTTCGAGGACCTCGCGCAGCCCGCCCGGACCGACCAGGGAATCCCACATCATTTCACTGATTTTGATGCAGGCGGCCATCGGGTTTTTGGCCTGGTTGCGCACCTGGTCGATTTTCCACTGCAGGCCGCGCATGCGCTGCTGTTTGTGTGCCGGCATGCGCTGGATCATTTGCTCGATGAGTTCTGTGCGCCTGGCCTCGAAGCCCTCCGGGTCGGATTTGGCGAGCTGGGAAAAGCGGTCGAAATCGACCAGGGGTTCAGTAGTTTCGGTCTTTTCTGTTGTTATGGATTGCATGGTGACCTCCGCCAGGCTGCGCAGTGTATCTGCTGTTTTGTTGTTATCTGGATTACGAGAATATCACAAGCGCCTCTGTTGCCCCTAACGCATCGACGAAAAGTTTTAACCTGTTGTTTTATAATGATATAGACGGCCAGCCCGCAGATTATTTACTATAATAAAATTGTGGAAACAGACATTTTCTTACACCTTGGACCACGGATGGTCGGGTACCGCCAAATTTCCGTTGACCAGGTTTCAGGCACCTGGCGGCGCTGTTGTCTGTGCCGGCCCGGCTGACAAATAAATGACAGTACACTAGTTAGCGGAGACAGTACGATTGCGGGCCCAGTCGCGCAGTGCTTCCAGGCGCTCGGACATGACGACCGAAAGGGGGCGGGTAGCAGCCAGTTCGGTCAGCAGGTGCGCATTGTTCAGCGTGCTGCCCTGTTCTCTGGCCAGGTACAGGGCGGCGACCACGGCCTGTTCGATTTCCGCACCGGAGAAGCCTTCGCTGTGCCGGGATAACTCGCCCAGGTTAAAGTGCTCTGCCGGCTGGCCCCGTTTGCGCAGGTGGATGGCGAATATCTGCCCCCGGGTGGCCTCATCCGGCAGGTCAACGAAAAAGATTTCGTCCATGCGGCCCTTGCGGATCAGCTCGGGCGGCAGGTTGTCGATGCGGTTGGCGGTAGCGACCAGGAACACCGGCCGGTCGCGTTCCGCCAGCCAGGTCAGCAGGGTGCCCAGTACCCGCTTCGAGGTGCCGCTGTCGTAGTCGCCGCTGGCGATGGCTTTTTCGATTTCGTCGATCCACAGCACACAGGGCGCCATGGCTTCCGCGGTGCGCAGGGAAGCGCGCAGGTTGCGCTCGGTTTCGCCGAAGAAGCGGTTATAGAGGGTCCCGAAATCCAGGCGCAGCAGCGGCAGTTGCCAGAGTCCGGCTACCGCTTTGGCGGCCAGGCTCTTGCCGCCACCCTGGACGCCTACCAGCAGGATCCCCCTGGGCGCATCCAGCAGCGGGTCGGGGTCGAGGAAGGCCTGTTTGCGCTGCTCCAGCCAGCGCTTCAGCCTGTGCAGGCCGCCCACCTCGCCGAACTGCGCCGTGTCCAGCTCAAAGGACAGGGCCCCGCCCTGATCCAGCAGTTCATACTTGGTGTGCAATACCCCGGGAAGGTCGGACGCGGTAATCGCGCCATCGTCGTGGATGGCGTTGCGGATCAGGCGGCGGGCGTCGGTCTCGGCCAGTCCGCCGAGCTGTTTCACCAGCTGTTTCAGGGTCAGTTCATCGGTTTTGACCTTGCTGCCCGGGTTTGCGGCCACCCAGTTGCGGGCTTCTTCGCGTATCCAGCGCTCCAGTGCCGCCTGGTCGGGCAGCGCCAGGTCGAAACGCGCGCTCAGCGAGCGCAGCTCCGAGGGCAGTTCGCAGCGGTGGCTGATAAACACCAGGGTATGGGTGGCCTGGCCGTAGCCCATGGCAATTTCCCGGATCATGCGTACATGGGCGGGGTCATCGAGGTAGGGGTGAAAATCCAGTAACAGGTACAGCCCGGCCGTGCCGGTAGCGCGAATCTGGGCGAGGGCCTGGTCGGGTTCCCTGGCGTGTGTCTGGGGTTGCAGGTCCAGGTCGATGCGCTGCAGGCCGGTGGTGACCGACCAGCGCATGACCGGCAGCCCGGTACGCAGTGCCAGGCGCCGGAAGGTGTCCAGTGCACGTCGTTCATCGCTGGTTTCGACCAGGATCAGTGGCACGCGTGAGCGCAGCAGTACTTCCAGGTCGTGAATGCTGGATTCCATGCACGGGATGGTAGCAAAACTACCGGCGGATTCGGGAAGCGGGCAGGACTTCGGTAGTTGCGATGTAGTCGAGGCGGATTTCCAGTTGCTGCCCCTGCCGGTTTTCTGCGACCAGGAACTCCTCCCGGTTGCGCGTCACCAGGTCGAGGGGTTGCAGGGTTTCTATATGATGCTGTCCGTCCGGGTCCCGCCAGCGGACGCGCAGCGGTCGTTGTTGCAGGATACGCAGCTCGTATTCACTGTGCAGGTCACAATCGATGGGCGTGTAGTCAGTCATCGTTGGTATGCGCGCTGACCGAAAGCAGGCTGCCGTCCGGGTTTACCTCGGTGCAGATTTCAATGGGCCGGCAGCACACCGGGCAATCTTCCACATCCTGCTGGGCGCCCATGGAACAGTCCACGTTGAGTTCGATCGGTTCGCCGCAGTAGGGGCAATCAATCCGGGTGGTTTCCAGCATCATGCGGTGTCTCCTCTGGCAGGAATCGTTCCAGCAGATCATTGAGAAAGCGCCAGCCCGCGCGGGTGTGCCGCACCTGGTCGCCTTCCAGTAACAGCAGGCCATCATCGGCCGCACCCCGCAGGATGGGCAGGAGCCGGTCGCGCTGCAAACCACTGGCGGCCTCGAAAGCGTCCAGGTCGAAACCCTCTCTGAGGCGCAGCCGGTTCAGGGCAAACTCGAAGACTGTTTCCGCTGCTGTCAGGTCGCGCTGACCGGCCAGGCAGTGCGCACTGCCGGCGCTTTCCAGCCAGGCCTGCGGGTGGCGCTGTTTCCAGTAGCGTGTGATCACGTCACGGCCTCCGTCGGTGATTTTGCCGTGGGCGCCCGCGCCGATACCGATGTAGTCACCGAACCGCCAGTAGTTCAGGTTGTGGCGGCAACGCCGCCCTGGCTGTGCGAAAGCGGACACCTCGTACTGAGTATAGCCGTGCGCGGCGAGCTGTGAATGCCCCTGCTCCTGCATGTCCCACAGCCGGTCATTGTCGGGCAGCTGCGGTGGCCGGGCATAAAAGCGGGTGTTGGGTTCCAGGGTAAGCTGATACCAGGACAGGTGGGTCGGTTGCAGCTCGATGGCCGCCAGCAAATCGTCGTTGCTCTGCGAAGTGGTTTGACCGGGCAGACCAAACATCAGGTCGAGGTTGATCTCCTCAAAGCCCGCCTGGCGTGCAGTTTCGGCAGCACGGACGGCTTGCGCTGCGTCGTGGATGCGCTCCAGGGCCTGCAGGTGCGTATCGTTCAGGCTCTGGACACCGATCGACAGGCGGTTGACGCCGGCCTGCCGGTAGCCGGCGAATTTTTCCTGTTCCAGCGTACCGGGGTTGGCTTCCAGGGTGATTTCCGCCGCGGGGCTGAGCGGCAGCCGCGCCCGCACCCCGCTCAACAGCCGGTCGATGGCCCGCGCGGAGAACAGGCTGGGGGTGCCGCCACCCATGAACACGGTTTGTACCGTGCGTCCCCACACCGCTGGCAGCGCCTGTTCCAGGTCCCTGAGCAGGGCTTCGACGTACGCGGTTTCCGGCACCTCTGCGCGGATGGCGTGCGAGTTGAAATCACAGTACGGGCACTTGTGCACGCACCAGGGGAAATGTATGTACAGGGACAGCGGGGGCGGGATCACGGTCCCCGCAACACCGCGATCAGCCGGCGCAGTGCCTGACCGCGGTGGCTCAGGCGGTTCTTGACGTCCGGGGGCAGTTCGGCGGAAGCACATTGTTGTTCCGGTACATAGAACACCGGGTCGTAGCCAAAACCGTTGTCGCCCTGCGGTGCGTGCAGGATACGGCCTTCCCAGGTGCCCTGGAAAATCCGCGGTGTGGGGTCCTGCGGGTGGCGCATGTACACCATCAGGCACTGAAAACGCGCGCTGCGGTTTTCGTCCGGTACATCCTGCAGTGCATCCAGCAGCTTTTCGAGGTTCTGCCGGTCGCTCGCACCCGCGCCGGCGTAGCGCGCCGAATAGATACCCGGGGCACCGTTCAGGGCATCCACTTCCAGACCCGAGTCGTCGGCGATGGCGGGCAGGCCGGTGTGTCGAGCGGCGTTACGTGCCTTGAGCAGGGCATTTTCCACAAAGGTCAGGCCAGTCTCTTCGATGTCCCCGACCTGGAATTCGGACTGCGGGATGACCTCGAACTCGCTGCCGGTCAGCAGCTGGTTGAACTCGCGAACCTTTCCCGCGTTATTGCTGGCCAGTACGATGCGCCGGGTCATGGCTGTCAGGCGGCCAGGGTGTCGGCCTGCAGCCGGCAGAGTTCGGCGATGCCTTTTCTGGCCAGCGTCAGCATCTGGTTCATTTCGTCCTGGCTGAACGGGTGGCCTTCCGCGGTGCCCTGCACTTCGATGAACTGACCGCTGTCGGTCATGACCACGTTCATATCGGTCTCGGCGTTGGAGTCCTCCGGGTAGTCCAGGTCGAGTACCGGCGTGCCCTTGTAGATTCCTACGGAGACGGAGGCTACGGCACCGTTCAGCGGGTTCTTTTTCAGGGTGCCGTCGGCGACCAGTTTCTGCAGGGCGTCGGCCAGCGCAACATAACCGCCGGTGATGCTGGCGGTGCGGGTGCCGCCATCGGCCTGGATTACGTCACAGTCGATGGTGACGGTG
This sequence comes from Thiohalobacter sp., assembly GCA_026984515.1. Classification (GTDB taxonomy): domain Bacteria; phylum Pseudomonadota; class Gammaproteobacteria; order DSM-19610; family DSM-19610; genus Thiogranum. The sequence goes on from JALSRZ010000121.1 coordinate 9,540, forward strand.
CGTTCACCCAGCGCTTTCATGTTGACCACGGCGCGTAGTGAACGTCCGATCAGGCGCTGGATTTCCAGCGTGCGCCCGCCCTGTTTGCCGCGCGCCGCTTCGCGTCCCATGCGTTCGGTGGTGGAGCGCGGCAGCATGCCGTACTCGGCGGTGACCCAGCCCTGGCCCTTGCCGCGCAGAAAGCCCGGCACGCGTTCGTCGATGCTGGCGTTGCACAGGACTTTCGTGTTGCCGAACTCGATCAGGACCGAGCCTTCGGCGTGCATGGTGTAGTTGCGGGTCAGGGTGACCGGGCGCATCTGGTCCGGGGCGCGGTTGCTGGGACGCATGGGGTTTCCTCAGTGGGCTGTGGGGGGAGGCATTATAACGGAGCGTTTCGCTGGCGCCAGCGTGGGTCTGGCTGTTTCTGTCAGGTTATAAGGGTATGGGGGTGCTGTTTTTCCCGGGGAAAAACAGCACCCCCATACCCCTGAAGCACAGTTTCAGATTCGGCTTCGCGACTTTCATCGAGGGAATCTCGGCTCAATCCTTTTACCGTCATCCCGGCAAATCAATCAGCTTCCCAGGTACAGCTGACAGGCTTA
>JALSRZ010000122.1 GCA_026984515.1 Thiohalobacter sp.
CTGTACAGGCTGAATATTCGGGTGGGTGGCATCGGGAAGGAGTCCATCATGTCTGACTTACAACTTGTTGAAACTTCATCCCGGCGCATTCCCGCCAAGGCCCGGCTAACGGGCCAGAAACCCCCACAGAAACCACGCGAAGTCTGGTCGATCCGTATCCGACTGCAGCTCGGCAAAAAGAAGCGTGATCTGGCACTGTTCAACCTGGCCATCGACAACAAATTACGCAGTTGCGATCTCGTTAGCCTACGGGTTGGCGATGTCGCACAAGGCGGTCAAGTCAGGGAACGCGCCATCGTGATACAACAGAAGATGGGGCGCCCTGTCCAGTTCGAGATAACGGAACAAACCCGTGAAACAATTCGTGCCTGGCTTTCTGAAAAGAACCTCCAGGATCTAGACTACCTGTTCCCCAGTCGGATATATCATTGTTCACACTTGTCCACCCGTCAGTATGCGAGAATAGTCGACAGCTGGGTGGCCAGCATTGGTCTTGATCCACATAAATATGGCACGCACTCGATGCGACGCACCAAGGCGGCACTGATTTACAAGAAAACCGGTAATCTCCGGGCTGTGCAACTGCTGCTGGGACACACCTAGCTGGAAAGTACCGTACGCTATTTGGGTGTCGAGGTCGATGACGCTTTACGGATTGCTGAGCAAGTAGAATTGTAACACGCTTGCGGCGGCAAACATCCAGATTGCCGCCGCGTTCTTGTTTTCACTGAACGGTCCATTACCGGCCAGAACAAGACATACAGCTCCAAGTAAAGCTGGCCAGAAGGAGCCGCTTTTGACACGGTTATAAACAATTAAACCTAATTCGATATACCCGTTTACACGGGTGTTAGCGATGTCGGTGCCGGTGGCTACATCCAAAACGCGAACGCAGTCCTTTCAACTGCTGAATAGCGGTCGCGGGAATCCTTTACCTCGATGCGTTTGCCAAACAGGGCATCGGCTTCATCGAAGTAGAAAGGCCAGCCTCCTCCATGAATGGTTGCCAAGGCATCCCGGTCCATTGTCTTATCCACAGCTAAGTTATTTATCGTTAAGGTACCCGTTTCGTGCCTCCTTGGAACGGCGGGGACATCTCAGCACATGTCTTTTGAATGGACCACTGGGTATCTATCTCGCATTTCCCCGGGCAATGTTTGGGTAAGGTATCGGAATCGGCCCCCCTGGGGGTGCTGGAGGTGTTGGAGGTGTTAAAACAGGCACCAGTGTCAGCACCCGTAGCAAGTAGCGTTGGCCAGGCAAAAAGCCACCGCACAATTCGGTCATAGCCTCACGATCTAGTTCCACGCTTGCGGAAAGATCTCTGATATTTATCATGTCGTTTAACTCTTGCTGAGTTCAGTTGGAATTCAGGGTAAGTGCTGCTTTGCTCACATATTGACTGGTGCAGGAGGCATGCCAATTCCCCGTTAGAACTTTATGAAATACCTGTAACATCTGACTACAAAAAGGAATATTCATGAACAGTTGTAAAAGGGTGGGGATCGAGCGAGACACATTAACAATTGATTTGTTGGGTGTTACCTTACAAAAGGATGGATATCGTTTGATGTTTTGAAACAGACTTTAAAAGCGTAATGGTCACTAAATAAGTGCCTTCGGCCAGAAAAGGACATACAGCAGATATAAAAAGACCCCGCAATAATGCGGGGTCTCCAGATGAAAATATTATTTATTAAACCATATTCTTGGGCGTCGCCGGCGATTACCTGCTCAAATGTCCTGGTATTACTCTACGTATAGGAAGAATAAACAACCTTTCCCCCAAGTCCACGGGTAGTTCACGCCTGACTGATCAACCGCTTGGCCTGTCTTTTTTACGAATTCTTGTTGATTTCCGCCATCATCGCCGAAAATACCGCCTTTCCAGCTCTACTTTCCGGCCAATCCCATCCATCCGGCCGCCCGATGCCCTGCCGTGGCTGTCGAGCCACAACATGCGTTGAACAATTGGGTTTTGGCGTCAATCGAACAGGCCCGCTTGCATATCGACAGGCGGCGCCCGGCTCTCGGGCAACGAATGGGACTCTCTTGTTTCGGCTTTTTCCTTCAGGTGGTCGGAATCACCAGAATGCGCACGGTTCCATAATCCAAGACGCAGGCGTAAACTTGAAGCGATCAAACAGAAGAAATTACTCTTAACTCAACCGTCCGTGAAATCGGGGTAAAACCCATCCTTAATCCTTAATCCATGAAAATACCATGCCCAATTGTGTTGGTGTGTCACAAAAATCATCATCCTGATTACGATTTTTAAGGGTGTCCTCTACTTGTAGCTGGCTTACGTCCCGCTCATCATTCTCCTGATTTTTCGACTTATTTTTCCATATTTTACGTTGCCGCTTTCCGTAATTTACGGTGTTGTTCCAGGATGAATTCACCATCCCTGTATCCCCGCTGGATTAAACCACGAATTGATGAAGCCTTGCTGGATACACCAGTAGTCCTGCTCGCAGGACCACGCCAGGCATGCAAGACCACCCTCGTACGCCAGTTTGCTGAACGGGGCTGCACTACCTGACCCTGGATGATGAGCTGACATTATTGTCGGCGCGGGAGGATCCTGTCGGTATGATCCGCAATCTGGATCGCGCCGTCATCGATGAAATCCAGCGGGCACCGCAATTGCTTCTGGCCATCAAAAAATAGCGTGGATGAGGATCGTCGCCCCGGGCGGTTTCTGATCACGGGCTCGGCCAACCTGATGGCATTACCCACTGTTCGGATTCTCTGGCCGGCCGTATGGAAACCCTGTTGCTGTTGCCTTTGTCGCAAAGTGAAATCGATAACAGGCCGGCGAACTGGATAGAGCGCGTTTTTGCTGGAGAGATCCTGACAGCGAATCCCCCTGTACCGGGCAATGAACTGGTCGAACGTGTGTTACGCGGTGGTTACCCGGAAGCTGTTGCACGTCCCTCAGCGAAACGACGCATCACCTGGGCGCGGCAATACATCGATGCCATTATTCAACGTGATGTCCGCGACATCGCCGAAATTGACAAACTCGATCAGTTGCCACGCTTTCTTCGTGCTTTGGCGCAAACTGCCGGGCAGATGTGCAACTATGCTCAGCTGGGTAGTCAAGTCGGTCTCGATGGTAAAACCGTCTCTCGCTACATCGGCGTCTTTGAACAAATGTACTTGCTCAAACGTATCAATGTATGGGCACGCAATCGATTGAAACGCGTTGTCAAAACACCCAAGCTTCAGTTCATCGATTCCGGTTTGTTGGCCATGCTCATGGATGTCACCGTTAAAGAGGCTCAGATGGATAAAAGCCGCTACGGGCATGTTCTGGAAAGCTTTGTGTTCGGCGAGCTGCTAAAACATACAACAACGGCTGATGACGACTATCGGCTACTGTACTACCGGGATGCGGACAAGTTTGAGGTTGATATCGTGATTGAAAACACGGCGGGGCAACTGGTCGGCGTTGAAGTAAAAGCCTCTGCAACCGTCAAAGATCGCGATCTGCGTGGATTGAAAAAACTCGCCAACCTGGCCGGCAATCAGTTTTCAGCAGGCGTGCTGCTGTACGACGGCGATGAAACCATGCCCCTGGGCAACAAGCTGTGGGCTGCCCCGCTGTCCTCCCTGTGGGGTTCGTAGAACAATCAGTTATAAATGCCTGCTGTTGCCAGTCAGTCAGACATTGCCTGCCAGTGCCAGTCACTCCCACTCTATCGTCGCCGGCGGCTTGCCGGAGATATCGTAGGTCACGCGCGAGATGCCAGGGATTTCATTAATGATGCGGCGTGACACATGATCGAGAAACTCATACGGCAGGTGCGCCCAGCGCGCGGTCATGAAATCGATGGTTTCCACAGCACGTAACGCCACGACATAGTCATAACGACGCCCGTCACCGGTCACACCCACCGACTTCACCGGCAGGAATACCGCAAAGGCCTGACTGGTCTTGTCGTACAGATCCTGCTTGCGCAGTTCCTCGATAAATATATGGTCTGCGAGCCGCAACAGGTCTGCGTATTCCTTGGTCACCTGGCCGAGGATGCGCACGCCCAGCCCCGGGCCCGGGAACGGATGACGGTATACCATGTCGTAAGGCAGACCCAGTTCCACGCCCAGTTTGCGCACTTCGTCCTTGAACAGTTCGCGCAATGGTTCCAGCAGTTTGAGTTTCATGTGCTCGGGCAGACCACCGACGTTGTGGTGTGACTTGATCAGGTGCGCCTTGCCGGTTTTTGCACCGGCGGATTCGATCACATCGGGGTAGATGGTGCCCTGTGCCAGCCACTTCGCGTTGGCGAGCTTCTCGGATTCTTCCTCGAAGATTTCTATGAAGAGGTTACCGATGATTTTGCGTTTACGTTCCGGGTCGGTCTGGTTTTCCAGCGCCTGCAGAAAACGTTGCTCGGCGTCCACGCGGATAACGCGGACACCCATGTGCTCCGCAAAGGTGGCCATCACCTGGTCGCCTTCCCGGTAACGCAGCAGGCCGGTATCCACGAACACGCAGGTCAGCTGGTCGCCGATGGCCTTGTGCAGCAACGCCGCGACTACGGAGGAATCGACGCCACCGGACAGGCCCAGCAGGACTTCTTCCTCGCCCACCTGTTCCTGTACCTGGCGGATACTTTCCTCGACAATGTTGCCCGCGTTCCATAGTGCCTCACAGCCGCAGATATCGAGCACAAAGCGCTGCAGTATGCGCCCGCCCTGCTGGGTGTGCGTCACCTCGGGGTGAAACTGCAAACCGTAGTAGCCGCGTTCGTCGTCGGCCATCCCCGCGATGGGCGCGGAATCGGTGCTGGCCATGAGTTTGAAACCCGGCGGCAGTTCCACCACCCGGTCGCCGTGGCTCATCCAGACATCCAGCAGGCCGTAGCCGTCTTCGCTGGTATGGTCTTCGATATCCTTCAGCAGACGTGTGTGGCCACGTGCGCGCACCTGCGCGTAGCCGTATTCATGGTGGTCGGCATTTTCAACCCGCCCGCCCAGCTGCGTTGCCATGGTCTGCATGCCGTAGCAGATACCGAGCACCGGGATACCCGATTCGAATACCAGTTGCGGCGCCACCGGTGCATCCCCGCCGGTCACCGTTTCCGGGCCACCGGACAGGATCACACCGTGCGGGTGAAAGACGCGCAGCGTTTCCTCATCGATATCCCAGGGATAGATTTCGCAATACACGCCGATTTCGCGCACGCGGCGCGCAATCAGCTGGGTGTACTGGGAACCGAAATCCAGTATCAGGATGCGGTGCGCGTGTATGTCGCGCTCAGACACGGTAGTTCGGGGCTTCTTTGGTGATGGTGACGTCGTGTACGTGGCTTTCCGCCATGCCGGCGCTGGTGACCCGCACAAATTCCGGTTTGGTGCGCATTTCCTCGATGGTGGCGCAGCCTGTATAGCCCATGCTGGAACGCAGGCCACCCATGAGCTGGTGAATCACGGGCTGCAGCGGGCCCTTGTAGGGCACGCGACCCTCGATGCCTTCCGGTACCAGCTTGTCGGAATCGCTGCCTTCCTGGAAGTAACGGTCACTGGAACCCTGCTGGCTGCCCATAGCACCCAGCGAACCCATGCCGCGGTAGGATTTGTAGGAACGGCCCTGGTACAGCTCCACCTCGCCCGGCGCTTCCTCGGTACCGGCAAACATGCTGCCCACCATGATGGAGTAGGCACCGGCCACCACTGCCTTGGCCATATCACCCGAGTAGCGGATACCACCATCGGCGATCAACGGGATGCCGCTGCTCTTGAGTTCGTGCGCCACGTTGGCCACCGCACTGATCTGCGGTACACCGACGCCGGCGACGATACGCGTGGTGCAGATGGAGCCGGGACCGATACCGACCTTGACACCGTCAGCGCCGGCTTCGACCAGCGCACGCGCCGCCGCAGCGGTAGCGATATTGCCGCCGATCACCTGCAGGTCGGGATAGTGTTTTTTCACCCAGCGCACGCGCTCCAGCACCCCTTCCGAATGACCGTGCGCGGTGTCGACCACCACCACGTCCACGCCAGCCTCGACCAGCGCGTCGACCCGTTCGTCGGTGCCGGCGCCGACGCCCACCGCTGCCCCGACCCGCAGGCGGCCCAGTTCGTCCTTGCAGGCGTTGGGTTTGTCGCTGGCCTTCTGGATGTCCTTGACGGTAATCATGCCTCGCAGGCGGAAATCGTCGTCCACCACCAGGACTTTCTCGATGCGGTGCTGGTGCAATAACTGGATGACCTCCGCGCGCTCGGCCCCTTCCTTCACCGTCACCAGCTTGTCCCGGCCGGTCATGATGGAGGATACCGGGGCATCGTAGCGGGTCTCGAAGCGTGAATCCCGGTTGGTGACGATGCCAACCAGGTCTTCACCGTCAACCACCGGTACGCCGGAAATGTTGTGTTGCCGCGTGAGTTCCAGCACTTCGCGGATACTGGTGCCGGGACTGACCGTAATCGGGTCCTTGATCACGCCGCTTTCGTGTTTCTTGACCAGTCGCACCTGGTTGGCCTGCTGTTCAACCGTCATGTTCTTGTGCACGATGCCGACACCGCCCTCCTGTGCCATGGCAATGGCCAGCCGCGATTCGGTGACGGTGTCCATCGCTGCCGACAGCAGCGGGATATTGAGCTGGATATCGCGCGTCAGCTGCGTCGCCAGGTCCACGTCCTTCGGCACCACCAGCGAATGATCCGGCAACAGTAAAACATCGTCAAAAGTCAGGGATTGCTCAGAAATACGCAGCATGCGGTACACCGTGGTCGCGTCAGAGATGAGCGCGCAATTATAGGTTTTGCCGGACGGCGGGTAAACCGCGATCCGGCCGCTTTTCGTTAACCTGGCCGATTATTTTGCGTATGATCGACCCATGTCAGGAGTAGATGAGGGTCCCCTGCAACGGGATGTGTACAGCGTCGCCCGCCTGAACCGGGAGGCACGCGAGCTGCTGGAATCCGGTTTCCGGCACCTGTGGATCGAGGGTGAAATCTCCAACCTGGCCCGTCCGGCGTCCGGTCACCTGTATTTTACGCTTAAGGACGCCCGTGCCCAGGTCAGCTGCGCACTGTTCCGCAACCGTGCCGTGCGCCTGGATTTCACCCCCGAAAACGGTACCCAGGTGCTGCTCCAGGCCCAGGTCAGCCTGTACGAGGCACGCGGCAACTACCAGCTGATCGTCAACCGGATGGAAGAAGCCGGTGACGGCGCGCTGCGCCGGGCCTTCGAGCAGCTGAAAAACCGTCTGTACCGGGAAGGCCTGTTCGACCCGGAACACAAACGCCCGTTGCCTGCGCTGCCGCACTGTATCGGCGTCATCACCTCACCCGGCGGCGCTGCCATCCGGGACGTGCTGACTGTACTGCGGCGGCGATTTCCCGCCATTCCGGTGATTATCTATCCAACCCCGGTCCAGGGAGAGGACGCCGCGCGGCAGATTGTTGACGCCCTGCACCGCGCGGAAACACGCGCCGAGTGTGATGTGCTGCTGCTGACCCGAGGTGGCGGCTCACTGGAAGACCTGTGGCCGTTTAACGAAGAGGTCGTCGCCAGGGCTGTCTACGCCTGCGGGATCCCCCTGGTGTCGGCGGTCGGCCACGAAATCGATGTTGTCATCAGCGATTTTGTCGCCGACCAGCGCGCTGCCACCCCGTCCGCCGCTGCCGAGCTGCTCAGCCCGGAATGCAACGCGCTCACCACCCGCGTCCGGCACCTGCAGGAGCAGCTGCACCGGTACACCCGACAATACCTGCGGTCCCTGCACGAACAGCTCCGCTGGCTGGTCGGACGCATCCACCAGGCACACCCGGGTCGTCGCCTGCAACAACAGGGCCAGCGACTGGATGACCTGGAAGCCCGGCTGACCAGGGCGTGGGCCCTGGTTGTCACGCGACAGCAGGCCCGCCTGGACGTGCTGCGCAACCGGCTGGCGCAGCGCAGCCCGCAGCAGCGCCTGCAAGGGATGGTGGCCTGCACCACACAGTTGGCACAACGGCTGGAATACTGTATAAATACACAGTTATCATACCGGCGCGAAAAACTGGCTGTGCTGTCCCGCGCACTGGATACTGTCAGTCCGCTGGCGACGCTGCAACGCGGTTATTCGATTACACTGCGACACACCGACGGCACACTGATCCATAATGCCGCACAGGTGCGCAGCGGTGACATACTGGAAACACGGCTCAGCGTCGGTCGTATACTCAGCAAGGTGACAGGAACCGATACATCATGAAATGGTCACAACCGGTATCCGTACTGTTTTTTCTCATGGCAGCCTCGCTGCTGCCGGGTATGGCGCCTGCCGGGTGGTTGCCGGACAACCACCCTGTTCCCGGCGGTGTCGCCGTCATTGAGCTGCCGGCCTCGGATACACCACCCGGGGTCCGCTATCACGGCAAGCCGGTGATGGTGCTGGGCAGCGACCATGGCTATACCGCGCTGGTCGGTCTGCCACTGGCAACCCGGCCCGGCACACAACAGGTGCAAATCACCTGGGGCGACGGAAAGCAGACCTCGCAGGAATTCCAGGTGCAGGAAAAGACCTACACCAGCCAGCACATCACCCTGAAAAACAAACGCATGGTCAATCCCGAAAAACGGGATATGGAGCGTATCGGACGGGAGCAACAGCGCATCAAACAGGCGCTTGCCACCTGGGACGAGCACACTCCGGACACCCTGCGTTTTGCACTGCCCGTGCAAGGCCCGGTCAGCAGTCCGTTCGGACTGCGGCGCTTTTTCAACGAGCAACCGCGCAAACCGCACAGCGGCCTGGACCTGGCCGCCGCGGAAGGCACACCGATCAGGGCGCCCGCCAGCGGTCGTATTGTCGATACCGGAGAATTCTACTTCAACGGTAATACCGTCTTTATAGACCACGGGCAGGGACTGGTTACCATGTACTGCCACCTGTCACGCATCGACGTTCAACCCGGACAGCGCGTGCAAAGGGGTGAAATCATCGGCGCTGTCGGGAAAACCGGGCGGGTTACCGGGCCACACCTGCACTGGGGCGTCAGCCTGAACGATGCGCGCGTGGATCCTATGCTGTTCCTCGACCAGGCGCCGCAGGCAAACCGGCCTGACACAGAACAGCCGCACTGAACGCCTGTGCGATGGAAGACAATACCCGCCGCATCCTGTCCCGCAATATCCGTTATTTTCGCTGCCTGCGCGGCTGGAGCCAGGAACAGCTCGCTGAACAATGCGGTCTGCACCGCACCTATGTAGGCGCTATTGAACGCGCCGAGCGCAATGTCGGGCTGGATAACCTCGAACGCCTGGCAAGCGCACTGCAGGTACCCGCTGCACTGCTGCTGACTGACCCTCAACGCAACAGCGTGCGCGAGCCCGCAATCCCCTACCAGGTTCCGCCACTACCGAGCCCGGCTACTGCATATTTGCATCAATATGCTACTCATAGTCTGTCGACGATGCCCTTGAACTTGCTTGTAATGTCAACCCATGAAAGCAAACGCAAGGAAGCGACTGGCACAACGGGTGCGACTGCTACGCACCAGCCGAGGCTGGTCACAGGAAGTGCTCGCTGAACTCAGCGGACTCAATCGCAGCTACATCGGCGCTGTTGAACGCGCGGAGCACAATATCGGGCTGGACAATATCGAGCGTATTGCCTGCGCCCTGGAAACCAACGTGCCCGACCTGCTGGATGGCAGCGAACAAACCGAGCATGGTTTTCCTGCCTCGCACGAGGCCCCGCTGCTCGCCGCTGCCGGCCAGGTCATCGTACACCGGAGGGTCTTCCTGGAACTGCTGCGACAGTGCGGCCAGTCACACCGGGAACTGGTGCTGATCTACCTGGAACGCTGCGGGGTCACGGTCAGGGACTGATGCCGCGCTTCCCGAACACGTGGCGCCCGGGTCGCAGTTTCCTGTAATTGCGGATCATAACTATCATCTTCCGGATAGCCGGGAGGTCGATACGCGGCAGGTCCAGGCATACCCGCAACGGCATACCCCTGGCGGACGGTTCACCGATATCAATATAGTTGTGTTGTTCTTCGATCGGTACAGGTGCTGTCTTTCCGAGTTCATGGGCGAGGGTGACAAAGCGGCAATCCCAGACCACCTGCCGACCCCGCCAGGGCCCGGTGAACCGCACATGCACCTGTTGTTCACCTGCCTCCCCGCACAGCAGGAAACGCTGCCCGATGGTTCCCAGGTAGGCTGAAAAGCAGTCCGCGTCACCGCTCCAGGCTGCATCGCCCTGCTCCACCTCACCCATCTAGTCCCCGAACAATTCCTCGTCAGAGAAGTCATCGTCGGGAGGGTTACCGTCATAGATGTCGTACCAGCGCTTCTGCCGGTAGGCTTCGCGTACCTGCAGGTAGGGGTCCACCGCTCCGGAGTCCAGTGTGTCGGAAGCCGAGAGAAGGTCCGCACGCCGGCTGATGAAAAGCAGGCTATAGGCGGAATAGCGAGTGATACCGGAGGTATTGCGCGCCAGCAGGTCAACCTGGTATTCCAGTGGCAAACCGGCCGCATCACGCACGGTACTGGGGCCCAGTACCGGCAGCACCAGGTACCAGCCCTCTCCAAACCCCCAGACGCCGAAGGTTTGCCCGAAATCCTCCTTGCGCGGCTCCAGTCCCCAGCCGGTAGCAACATCGAACAGGCCCAGCACCCCGAATATGGTATTAAAACCAAAGCGCATGGTATCCCCGGCAGTATGATGCCCCTTGCCCTGCAGCACATCATTGACGATGGTCAGCGGTTCGTAGAGGTTATTGAAGAAATTGCGCACGCCGCTGCGTGCCGTGGAGGGAACATACTTCTGGTACCCCCGGGCTACCGGCTTCAGAACCATGCGGTCAAGCCCATCGTTGAACTTGTAGATCACACGGTTCACCGGTTCCAGCGGGTCGTTTGCGTCCTCATTCGGAGTGCGTACGGCACAGCCCGCAAACAGCAGTATCGGCAATACAACCCATGTGATTTTTTTTATGCGTAACATAAGCGTGGCATCGGGATGTTATTTTTTTACGTGGCGAAGCATACGTTTTCTGGACCTCTGCTGTCCAGGCGTCAGCTTGTTACGCCTGCCTGCGTAGGGATTATCGCCGGTCCTGAACTCCATCCGGACGGGCGTACCGGTCAGGCGCAACATCCTGCGAAAGAAATTGGCCAGGTAACGCTTGTAGGTATGCGGCAAACGACTCGTCTGATTGCCGTGCACGACAATGACCGGTGGATTCTGTCCTCCCTGGTGCGCGTAACGCAGTTTGATCCTCCGCCCCCGGACCAGTGGCGGCTGGTGTTCGTGTACGGCCTGTTCGAGCAGGCGCGTCAACTCCGGGGTGCTTACCCTGATCAGCGCTGCACGGTACGCTGTCTGTACGGCCTGGAACAGGTCACCGACACCGCTGCCGTGCAACGCCGAAATAAAATACTGCTCGGCAAAATCCAGGAACGGCAAACGGCGGTCGAGCTGGTCACGGAACCACTGGCGCTGGTCGTCAATCAGGCCGTCCCACTTGTTGACAGCCAGCACCAGCGCGGTGCCACTTTCCACGATGTGCCCGGCCAGCGTGGCATCCTGCTCGGAGACTTCACCGCTGTGTGCATCCAGCACCAGGATGACCACGTGGGCATCGTTGATAGCCTGCAGGGTTTTTATGACACTGAACTTCTCGATCGGTTCATTGACCTTGCTGCGCCGCCGCACGCCAGCGGTATCGATCAGCGTATATTCCTCGTCATCGCGCTGTAGCGGAATATAGATACTGTCGCGGGTAGTACCGGGCTGGTCGAAAGCCAGCACCCGTTGTTCGCCCAGCATGCGATTGATGAGCGTCGATTTACCGACGTTGGGCCGTCCCACCACCGCGATACGAATGCCTTTTGCCTCGACCGGCAAGCCAGCATCGGCACCTTCACGCGCCGGGATTTCCGTCAGCACCCGGTTGATCAACGTCCTGACACCGGCGCCACGCGCTGCCGCAATATGGGCTGCTTCCCCCAGTCCCAACGCCCAGCTATCGGCGATCACGGCGCCGGCATCCATGCCATCCATTTTATTCAGCACCAGGTGAACCGGCTTGCCACTGCGGCGCAGGCGCCTGGCAATCTGCTCGTCGCTGAGATTGATGCCATCGCGGGCATCGAGCATGAAGATCACCGCGTCGGCCTCTTCCACGGCCAGCCAGACCTGCTCAGCCATGAGGCTGTCCAGCCCCTGTTCATCACCGATCAAGCCCCCGGTATCGATCACCAGGCAGGGACTGTCTCCCAGCCGGCCATTCCCGTACTGCCGGTCGCGGGTCAGACCCGGGTAGTCAGCAACCAGCGCATCGCGACTACGCGTCAGCTGGTTGAACAGCGTGGACTTGCCGACGTTCGGCCGGCCTACAATCGCGATAACGGGCAGCATCGGGCTTCACTGCAGGCCGATTATTCGACCGGCTCGAGTTGATAGAGCACCAGTTTGCCACCCGCGCCCAGCACCAGCAGCCGGTCACCGAACACGGCCACCGGGGTTACCTGGATACCGTCCTTGTCGACACGTTCGCGCCCGACTATAACGCCCTCATCCCGGCTCAGCAGGTGTACATAGCCCTCGAAGTCACCTACCCCCACGTACTCGCCAACCACCACCGGTCCGGTCAGGTCGCGGCGACGCAACTTGCCCTGTTTCCAGAGCGACGCACCCGTGCGCCGGTCCAGCGCCCAGACTTCGCTGTCGGCATCACTGACGTATACCTGCCGGTCGTCCACCGCAATCCCGGCATAGGCCGACATATCACGCTTCCACAGCATACGCCCGTCCTGTAGCGAGATCGCCACCAGCCTGCCCTGGTAACTGCTGACGTACAGCACGCCGTCACGGATCACGGGGTCGGCGTCCAGGTCGACGATGCGTTGCAGTTCGGAGCGCCCGCGCGAAACGGCAACCGCCACCTCCCACAACTGTCGCCCGCTGCGGATATCCAGCGCCGTCAACTTGCCATTGGCAAAACCTGCCAGCACGACACCCTGCACCACCAGCGGAGTACTGGTACCGCGCAAGGTCAGCACCGGCGCAGAACGATCATGTATCCACAGGCGCTTTCCGTCGTCCTCGTCCAGACCGGTAATCTTGCCGTCCACCGTCTGCACCACCACCACGCCGTCGCTGGCCCGCGGCACCGAGAGAACCTCGCTGGATACTGTGGTACGCCAGCGTTCTTCGCCCGTCTCCGCATCCAGCGCCACCAGGTCGGCTTCGCTGCTGCCCACCAGCGCCAGGCTGTCACCGATCCCGACACCCGCAGAGATGGCCAGACCGGTCTTGTGCTTCCAGAGCAACTTGCCGCTTTCCAGCTCGTACGCCAGCACCAGGCCACTCCGGTCCGCCGCAAACACGCGCTCCCCACTGACAACGGGTTCCAGTTTCACCCGTTGTTCGTTGGCGCCATCACCGGTATCGCGACTCCACAGGCTGACCAGGCGCACCTGCCGGTCGAACGACTCCAGCTCGGCGGGTGGCTCGGTATTGTCGTCCTCGCTGAACAGGGAGCACCCGCTCAGCACGCCGGCAATCAGTAGCAGGAATACGAAACGGGTCATTCGGCTGCCGTGCCGGCCCCCTTGACGTCTTCGTACTTGGCCACCAGGTAGGCCTGGTTGGGCGCCTGTGGTGGCAGGGCGTCCAGTGCCTTCTTATAGGCCAGTGCGGCCTGCTCCGGCTTTCCTTCGGCCACGGCAAGGTCCCCTTCCAGTTCGGCATACAGGGGCGCATAAGGCCCCGCTTCCTGCACCGCAGACAACAACTCTGCCGCCGGTGCATACTGCTGCTGTGCGATCATCACCCGCACCAGCCGCATGCGCGACTGGTGCCGGACTTCGGGGGATTCCGCGTGCTCCAGCGCCCACTGCAACTGCGCCTGGGCCGCGGCCAGCTCTCCATCCTTGACCGCCAGGCGGGCCAGCAGCAACGAGGCCAGGGGCGCATAGGCCGAACCCGTGTAATCACTGATCAGTTTGTTGGCCTGGCTCCTGGCCTCTTCCCCGGCACCCTGCTGTGCAGCCGACATCATCACCGAATAGATATTGGACGCGTTCTGTGACTGTGTATCCTGGTAACCGAACCAGGCCTTGCTGCCAACCAGGATCGCCGCTCCCAGCAACAGGCCGGTGACAATCGAACTGCCGTTTTCTTTCCACCACTTCTGCAGCGCTTCAATCTGTTCTTTTTCCGAGGCACTCATCGGATCGTCTCCCAATAGTAATAATCAGTTCAGCTGTAAACCCAGCAGACCGGCAAGCCGGTCATCCAGCTCGGCGAAGGGAACGGTTTGCTGCTCCTCGCGGACCTGCAGGGGTTTGATGCCCGCTTCGCGTCTTTGCACTTCATCATCACCCAGCACCAGCGCATACTGCGCGCCGCTACGGTCCGCTTTTTTAAACTGGCTTTTGAAGCTGCCACCGCCGCAGTGCGTCACCAGGCGCAGTCCCGGCAGGGCATCGCGCAAACGCTCGGACAACAACAGCCCCTGCCGCTGCGCCTGTGCACCGACCGCCACCACGTAGAGGTGCGGTGACCGGTCAGGCGGCTCGACGCCCTGGTTTTCCAGCAGGGCGATCAGGCGCTCCAGTCCCAGCGCAAAACCCATGGCGGGGGTCGCCCTCCCTCCCAGGTATTCTACCAGCGCATCAAAGCGACCACCGGCGCAGACCGTACCCTGCGCACCCAGTTGGTCGGTAACCCACTCGAACACCGTACGGCCGTAATAATCGAGACCGCGCACCAGGCGCGGGTTGACCGCGTAATCGATACCGGCGCCGTCCAGCTGCTCACACAGTGCGCTGAAATGCGCCCTGGAATCCGCATCGAGAAAATCAGCGAGTACCGGCGCATTTTCCAGCAGCGCCTGCACGGCGCTGTTCTTGCTGTCCAGCACCCGCAAGGGGTTGCTTTCCAGGCGGCGCTGGCTGTCTTCGTCCAGCTGCTCGAAAACCGTGCGCAGGTACGCCACCAGCGCATCCCGAAAACGCGCCCGCGCTTCCACGGTACCCAGCGAATTCAGCTGCAGGGTCACGTGCCGGAGACCCAGGCGACGCCACAGGCGTGCGGTCATCAACAGCATTTCGGCATCGATATCCGGGCCTTCCAGCCCGAACACTTCCACGCCGACCTGGTAAAACTGGCGGTAACGGCCACGCTGCGGGCGTTCATGACGAAACATCGGGCCGCTATACCAGAGCCGCTGTGACTGCCGGTTCACCAGGCTGTGCTGAATGCAGGCGCGTACACAACCGGCCGTCCCTTCGGGGCGCAGTGTCAGGCTGTCACCGTTACGATCCGTAAAGGTGTACATTTCCTTTTCCACGATATCCGTCACTTCACCGATCGAGCGCTTGAACAGCTCTGTTTTTTCGACCACCGGCATCCGTATTTCCCGGTAACCGTAGCCTTCCAGCACAGCGCGAATGGTGTCTTCGACAAACTGCCACAGCGGTGTCTGCTCCGGCAGGATATCGTTCATGCCACGGATGGCCTGCAGGGTATTCGACATATTCAGTCTTCCAGCACCAGGTGCGCCACCTTGCCACGCTGGTAGGGGGCGATATCCACGACCTTGCCCCGGTAAACGAGTTCGACGCCGGGCGCATTGCCCAGCAGAATCTGGATCGGTGGCTCGGCACGTACCGTGCGCTCGCTGCCGGCATACTGGGTGCCAACCACCAGTTTGCGCCCGTGCGCTTCCATCTCCACCCAGCTATCCTCGTTGAAACGCAGCTGGATCAGCGCCGGACCCGCTGCCTGTTTCACGGCTTCAGGTGCTGCCGGCCGCTCTTCGACCACCGGATCAACAGGCGGCCTGGCAGGTTCCGGCCCGGGCGCCGCCGGCGGCTCCTGCACCTCCGGTTCCGGTGTCGCCGCTGCCGGCGACACATCGGCTTCATGGTTTGCACCGGTCGGCTCCAGCGGCAGCTGCAAATGTTCCTGTGGCAACGGCAACTGACCGGCAGGCGCACTGTCACTGCCCTGCGATAGCCACAGGCGCTCCACCACCGGTATGCCATACACTACCAGCAGCGCCAGTGCCGCGATCACCAGCACCCACAGCAACCACTTCCCGACGGGCACCGAAACACTGGCACGACGCCGCATCCCTACGCGCTTCAACGGCTGCTGGCTGCTTTCCGTGGCTGCCGGCAACTGTGCAACAAGCCCGTCTTCATCCAGCGCCAGCAAGCGTGCGTAGGCTTTTATATAGCCGCGCAGAAACGTAGCGGCCGGCAGCTGTGCCGCATCACCGGCCTCGATCGCCCGCACCACTTCCAGGCGCAGATGCAGGTCGGACGCCACGCTCTCCACGCTGCGTTGCTGTTGCTCACGCGCCTGCTCCAGCCGGGCGCCGACCGCCGCAAGCCCGCTGCGCTGTGTCTGTTCTTCCTCTGTCACGTTGTCCCTAACGACCGCTCTGCTGTTGTTCCCACTCGACCAGCGCCTGGGTTTCATCCGCTTCCGGGTAGCGGTTCTTGAGTACCAGCGCGTAGCTGGACACCGCGTTCCGGTTACCCAGCGCATCTTCCGCCCGCACCCCGATCCACAGGAATTCCGGTGTAAGCGGCGCAACTTCCTGCAAACGCTGCAGGTAGGCGCGCGTGGCGAGGTACTTTTTACGCTCGAAACTCAGCCTGGCCATTTCGCGCAACGCCGGCGGGTACTTCGGGTTAAGCTGCAGGGCCTTGCGGAAATAGGTATCCGCCAGCATGAGATCAGGTCGCTTTTTCGCACAGATCCCGGCATTGGTGTAGACCGTTTCCGGAAAACGGTAGAGCGGATCCTTTACCGCCGCTATAAACATTTTGTCAGCTTCTTTCAGCTTCCCTTCCCGGCACAGAAACTGTCCGTAGTTGTTCAGCGTCAACGAGTCCTTGCGATTGATATCGTAGGCCTTGCGGTAGTGCTTTTCGGCAAGATCGTTCTCCCCCAGGCGCTCGTACAGAATGGCGATCGAGGTATGCGCAACCTGCAGGTGCGGGTTCTGTTTCAATGCCTTTTTGAACTTCTCCATTGCGGCTTCATTCATGCCTTTGCGCATGTACTCGATCGCCAGCTGGGTATTCACTTCAGCCGGGTCACCCTTTTCCTGCTCGGCAAACCGGCTTTTGTTCGAGCTACAGGCACCGAGCAGCATGACCGCTGTCAGCAAGGCTACAACCAGTCCATTTCGCATCAAATCAACTCTCCGTTGTTGCAACACCCAGGCGTTCGCGCCGCCTGGTCCGGTCCCTGAAATCCCCTGCCAGTTGCCCGCAGGCCGCGTCGATATCGTCACCACGCGTACGGCGTGTAATGGTTACGATACCGGCATTGTGCAGTATGTCGCGAAAACGGTTGATCCGCTCAGCGCTGCTCCTGCGATAGCGTGTTTCCGGGAAGGGGTTAAAGGGAATAAGATTAATCTTGGCGGGCACATGACGCAGCAGCCGTGCCAACGCCCGTGCCTGGGCATCACTGTCGTTCACGTCCTTCAGCATGACGTATTCCATGGTAACGCGGCGGCGGCCTTCACCGACGTAGTCCCTGCAGGCCTGCAATACTTCACGGAGCGCATATTTTCGGTTGAGCGGCACCAACTCACTGCGCAAGGCGTCGTCCGGCGCATGCAGGGACAGGGCCAGGCTGATGTCCGATGCATCCGCCAGTTGCCTCAGGCCCGGCACCACACCGGCCGTACTCAGGGTCACCCGGCGCTTGGACAGCGCATAGGCAAAGTCATCCTGCATCAGGCGGGTGGCCCGGATCACATTGTCGAAATTGAGCAGTGGCTCGCCCATACCCATGAAAACCACGTTCGATACCGGCGCCGAACCGTCTGCGCGTAACAGGCGGCTGGCCATCCACAGCTGACCGATGATCTCGGCAGTTGACAGGTTGCGGTTATAACCCTGCCGGGCCGTCGAGCAAAAACTGCAATTGAGCGCACAACCGACCTGGGAGGAGATACACAGCGTGGCACGACCTTCTTCCGGAATGTAGACGCTTTCGATGCGATTACCGTCCGCCAGCTCGAACAGCCACTTGCGCGAACCGTCCGTGGATTTCCGGTCAGCGGCCACGGCCAGCGCCCGGATTTCCGCAACGGATTCGAGCTCGGCACGGAGTGCCTTGCCGAGGTTGGTCATGGCCGTGAACTCATCGACACCCTGCTGGTGGATCCACTTGAGCACCTGCTGCGCACGGAACGGCTTCTCACCACGGGCTTCAAACCAGGCAGCCATGGACGCCCGGTCAAAATCCAACAGGTTTACCTTTGCCTTGTCGCTGCTGCTCATGATGCTGCTCTGGATACCGGCGGTCACGGCTAAACCCCCGAAAATTCTGCTACTTAGCCGCCCGAAATCGAATAGCGTAGTGTACATTCCCGGACCGGATGCAGGCAATCAGGAATCCTGTCGCGAATCGACAACAGAATCCTGCCGGCCAACCAGAATAGGCCCGGGGAGATATTTATAGCTCTATGTTTAATATGGAAATTTTATAGGATCAGGGTCGCGGCCGGGAATCTGCCACGGACGCCCGATGATTTACCCCGGGTCCCCGGGAGTCCGGCTTCCAGTGTACTGTAACGCCCTGAATGTGCATTCAGGGTGTTACAGTTACTAGCTACGTTCCTCGATCCACGCCATCTGGATCGCTTCCAGAATCTTCTCCCCGGAGTGCTCCGGGTCGTCTTCGAAGTCCTCCAGCCCCAGCACCCAGCCGCGCAGTTCCACAAAGTTGATATGCAGGGGATCGATATCCGGGTATTTTTCGTCCAGCTCGATGGCAATATCGAGCGAATCCGTCCATCTCAGGCTCATTTTCCCTGGCTCCTAGTGATTTTCGCTGACCATGTTAATGGTGTATTTCGGAATCTCGACCACCAGGTCCTCGTCGGCCACTTTTGCCTGGCAACTCAGGCGCGAGTCCGGTTCCAGGCCCCAGGCCTTGTCCAGCAGATCATCTTCGTCTTCATCTGATTCCTCCAGTGAATCGAAACCTTCCCGTATGTAGACATGGCAGGTGGTGCAGGCACAGGACTTTTCACAGGCGTGCTCGATCTCGATGCCATTCGCCAGGGCAGCATCACAAATGCTCGTACCTCGCTCTGCCTCGACCACGGCACCTTCAGGACATATTTCTTCGTGTGGCAGGAAAATGATCTGCGGCATGGTGATTCGCTACCCTATTTGAATTCATCGACGGCGTGACCCGCCATCGCTTTGCGGATATTGGCGTTCATGCGGCGGTCCACGTAGGCCGCGCTGACCGATTCCAGCCGCTCGATGGCGTTTTTGATCGCACGATGATCATCACCGTCACGCAGTTCGGCCAGTTCCGCAGCGGCCTGTTCTATGGCACTGCGTTCCTCGCGGTTCAGGAAACTGTCGGCATCCTGCTGCAACGCAGCCTGCAGGGCTTCCAGCACCCGCTCGGCCTCTACCTGTTGCTCGCGCAGGCGCCGCGCCTTCATATCGTCTTCGGCATGATCCATGGAATCCCGCAGCATGCGTTCGATTTCGTTGTCCGACAGGCCGTAGGAAGGCTTGACTTCGATGTGCGCCTGCACACCGCTGGTCTGTTCCTCGGCCGTCACGCTCAACAGGCCATCCGCATCCACCTGGTAGGTGACGCGGATACGCGCCGCACCGGCAGTCATGGGCGGCATGCCGCGCAATTCAAAGCGCGCCAGCGAGCGGCAAGCATCGACCAGTTCGCGTTCGCCCTGCACCACGTGCAGGGCCATGGCGGTCTGTCCGTCCTTGTAGGTAGTGAACTCCTGTGCCCGGGACACCGGTATGGTGGTGTTGCGAGGGATGATCTTTTCGGTCAATCCGCCCATGGTTTCAATACCCAGCGACAATGGAATGACATCCAGCAACAGCATGTCGTCTTCCGGCTGGTTACCGGCGAGGATATCCGCCTGGATCGCGGCACCCACCGCCACTACCTTGTCAGGATCGATGTCCACCAGCGGTTCCCGGGCGAAGAATTCGCCGACCATGCTGCGCACCTTCGCTACCCGCGTAGAGCCACCCACCATGACCACTTCCCGGATGTCCGTCCTGTCCAGTCCGGCATCGCGCAGGGTACGACGACAGGGGCCCAGGGTTTTACGCACCAGCGGCTCGATCAGCCGGTCCATGTGCTGCCGGGTCAGCATACCGCGCCATTCTCCGCCATCGTCCAGCGCGACCGTTAACTCCACCTGTTCACTGTCGGTCAGCGCTTCCTTGGCGGCACGTGCACTCATCAGCAGTCGACGCTGCAGGCCGTGATCGGGATCGCTGCCCAGACCAGCCTGCTCCATCATCCACGCTGCAATGGCACGGTCCATGTCATCACCGCCAAGCGCTGTGTCACCGGCCGTAGCCATGACCTCGAAAACCCCCTGGTTGAGACGCAGGATGGATACATCGAAGGTCCCCCCACCCAGGTCATAGACCGCGATGATGCCGTCCGAACCGCGATCCAGGCCATAGGCAACGGCCGCCGCAGTCGGTTCGTTCAGCAGGCGCAGGACCTTCAGGCCGGCCAGTTTTCCCGCATCCTTGGTGGCCTGGCGCTGGGCATCGTCAAAGTAGGCCGGCACGGTAATGACGACACCGGCCAGCTCGCCACCCAGGGTCTGTTCCGCGCGCTGCCTGAGCTCGGCCAGGATATCAGCAGACACCTGTACCGGGCTGCGATCACCGGCGGCGGTTCGAATCAGGGGCATGCCGGATTCACCGGCAATGAATTCATAAGGCAGCACCGAACCCAGGCGTTTGACGTCCTCAACACCGCGCCCCATGAAACGCTTGACGGAACTAATGGTATTCAGCGGGTCACCGGCAGCCTGCTGCAGGGCGACTTCACCCACCTGGTGTTCACCGGATGGCAGGTAACGCACCACCGAGGGCAGCAAGTGATGGCCTTCGCGGTCGGGCAGCGTTTCAGCCACGCCACTGCGCACGCTGGCAACCAGCGAATTGGTCGTACCCAGGTCAATACCCGCCGCCAGCCGGTGCTGGTGCGGCGCGGTGGATTCACCCGGCTCCGAGATCTGTAGCAACGCCATCAGTCAGCACAACTCGTCTTCAAGGTCCGCTTCCAGTTCCTGCACTTCGTTCTGCAGGCGCATAAAATACTGCATCTTCAGCACCAGGGTAAGCGCCGCCCCGATTTCTTCGTCCTCGTCCAGCACCCGCGCGAGTTCCGACTCCAGCGCCCGGTACTGCGCCTGGATATCGCGCGCCAGGCGGTCCAGCGCCTGCAGCGGATCGTCCTGGCTGCGAATCGCGCCGAGGGCCTCCCGAAGCTCGATCTGCTGCATCAGGAATTCCGGGTCCTGATGTGTGGTCTGCTGGTCATCGATGCGGTGCCCGCGCAGTTCCAGCAGGTAACGCCCGCGGCGCAGCGGGTCCCTGAGCACCTGGTACGCCTCGTTGATGTGCGCGGCCTGCTGCATGGACAGGCGCCGTTCCTGATCACCGGCGCTGGCATAGCGGTCAGGGTGCACCGTGCGCTGCAGTTCCCGGTAACGGGCATCCAGCTCCGCGCGTTCCAGCGCATATTGCTGCGGCAGGGAAAACAGCTCGAAATAGTTTCTGGTCAGGGTAGACGACATGGATGCCAACTGCTTTTTTGTCGTTGCCGGTGCCGCGCGGCAGGCTTCATCAGCCGTTCTCCGAATCGAAGGGTTTGCCGTAGCGCCTGGCTTCTCGCAATGACGGGTTAAACGGAGCGGGACTAGACGTTAAAACTTTCACCGCAGCCGCACGCGTCCTTGACATTCGGGTTATTGAAGATAAAGCCTTCATTCAACCCTTCGCGACCAAAATCCAGCTCCGTGCCATCAATATAGACCAGGCTCTTCGGATCGACAAAAACCTTCACACCATGATCTTCGAACACCACGTCAGCCGCATCAGCCTCATCGACAAATTCCAGCACATACGCCATTCCGGAACAACCGGAGGTGCGCACACCGAAGCGTACGCCGACGCCCTTGCCACGCTTCTCCAGGAAATTCCTGACGTGCTCTGCCGCGGCCGGTGTAATGGTAATCGCCATCAGTGCGCCGCCCACTGTACGGAATTGAGATCGATACCTTCCTTGTACATATCCCACAGCGGTGACAGATCACGCAGCTTGTCGATCTTGCCCAGCACCAGCTGGATGGTGTAGTCGATCTCTTCTTCCGTGGTAAAGCGCCCGATGGTAAAGCGTATGGAACTGTGTGCCAGCTCGTCATTGCGGCCCAGTGCACGCAGCACATAGGAGGGCTCCAGGCTGGCACTGGTACAGGCCGAACCGGACGACACCGCGAGATCTTTCAGCGCCATGATCAGACTCTCGCCTTCCACGTAGTTAAAGCTGATGTTCAGGTTGCCCGGAATGCGATGCTCCAGGTCACCGTTGATATAGACTTCCTCGATATCCTGAAAGCCTTCAAGCAGGCGCTTACGCAAGGTCAGGATGCGTTCGTTATCCGCGGCCATTTCCTCTTTGGCAAGACGGAACGCTTCGCCCATGCCGACGATCTGGTGCGTCGGCAGGGTACCGGAACGCAAGCCGCGCTCGTGCCCGCCACCGTGCATCTGCGCTTCCAGGCGCACGCGCGGTTTACGCTGCACGTACAGGGCGCCGATCCCCTTGGGGCCATAGATCTTGTGCGCGGAAAACGACATCAGGTCGACCTTCAGCTGCTGCAGGTCGATCTCCACCTTGCCGGCACTCTGCGCGGCGTCCACATGAAAAATAATCTTGCGATCACGACAGATCTCGCCGATCGCACCGATGTCCTGGATAACGCCGATTTCATTGTTGACGTGCATGACACTGACCAGCACGGTGTCATCCCGCAGGGCAGCGGCAAACTTGTCCAGGTCCAGCAGGCCGCTGGGCTCCGGGTCCAGGTAGGTCACTTCGTACCCTTCCCGCTCGAGCTGGCGACAGGAATCCAGCACGGCCTTGTGTTCGGTTTTTACCGTAACGATGTGCATGCCTTTCTTTTTGTAGAAGTGTGCCGCGCCCTTCAGGGCAAGATTGTCCGATTCGGTGGCGCCGCTGGTCCAGATAATCTCTTTGGGGTCGGCATTCACCAGCGCAGCTACATTACGCCGCGCCTCTTCAACAGCTTCGTCGGCCTGCCAGCCGAACGCATGCGAACGCGATGCCGGGTTACCGAACATGCCCCCGGGTGTCAGGTAGGAGCACATGACCTCCGCCACGCGCGGATCGACGGGTGTCGTTGCCGAGTAATCGAGATAGATGGGTGTCTTCACAGTCATAATTCAATACACCTGTTGCAATATGTAAACGCTCTACCAGCCGGCCGCCTGGCCGGCCTTGTGTAGCCATTTGATCTGTTTGTCCAGCACCGCCAGCAGCGCATCGATGTCAGCAATGCTCGTTTCCCTGCCGACACTGATACGGATCGCTCCGCGCGCCAGCAGTGCGTCCACGCCCATGGCCAGCAGCACGTGACTCGCCTCGTTCCTGCCACTGGCACAGGCCGACCCGCTGGACACTGCGATACCCTCCCGGTCGAGCTGCATCAGCAGGGTCTCGCCATCGATCCCGGCGACCGCCAGCTGCACGGTATTGGGCAGGCGTTCCGCATGCCCTGCAAACAGGGTGACCTCCGGGTAACGGGCCAGGCCGCTTTCCAGCCGATCACGCAAGTCGTGTGCATGGCGGGCACGTGGCTCCAGTTCCTCCTTTGCCAGCTCGGCGGCCATTCCAAAGCCCACGATACCGGCCACGTTCTCCGTACCGGCGCGCAACCCTCGCTCCTGTCCGCCGCCGTAGACCAGCGGCTCGGGTTCCAGCATCTTGTCGACAATCAATGCGCCGACCCCTCTGGGCCCGTAAATCTTGTGCGCCGACAGGGTCAGCAGCTGTGCCCCGCTGGATTCGAAGTCCAGCCTGATCTTGCCCGCGGCCTGCACCGCATCGGTATGAAAAACGGCTCCGGCCGCTCGTGCCTGTTCCGCCAGGACCGCAATATCCTGGATGACACCGGTCTCGTTGTTCGCCATCATTACCGATACCAGGCGTGTATCCCTGTGCAGCTTGTCTGCCAGCGCCCGCGTCGTCACCCGGCACTGGTCATCGACCTCGACCAGGTCCAGTTGCCAGCCCCTGTCCGTCATCGCCCGCGCCGGTTCCAGCACCGACGGGTGCTCGATACGGCTGACCGCAAGCCGTCCCGCTGCCTGCCCGGCGGTTACCGAATGCAGCGCCAGGTTGTTCGCTTCGCTGCCGCCACCGGTGAAGACCACCTGTGTCGGCTGCACACCAACCAGCGCAGCCACCTGTTCGCGCGCCCGATCCAGCCTGGCGCGCAGCGCGCGACCGAACTGGTGAGTACTGGACGGGTTGCCCGGCAAGCCCTCCATGCACTCCACCATGGCCGCCAGCACGCGTTCATCCAGTGGTGTACTGGCGTTGTAATCCAGGTACCGTTTCATCCAGCACGCCCCGGGAAATCAGACGGGATCAACGGCACTTTCACTGGCTGCAACGCTTACCGCTACAGCCCGCTCATCCGCTTCATCCCTGGCAGCCTGCCTGGCGAGACCCTGCTCCACCAGCTGACCGACCGAAATATCGCTCAGGAATGTATATACCTGCTCGCTCAGTTCGGTCCACAAATCGTGCGTCAGACAACGCTGGCCGTGCTGGCAATCGCCTTTCCCGCCACACCGCGTGGCATCGACGCGTTCATCCACCGCGGCCACCACCTCCGCAACCGCGATGTCATGTGCAGACCGGCTGAGCGAATAGCCGCCCCCCGGCCCTCGCGTACTGGACACCAGGCCGTGCTTGCGCAGGCGCGTAAACAATTGTTCCAGGTAGGAAAGTGAAATACCCTGACGCCTGGAAATACCCGCCAGCGTCACCGGGTGATGGTCCGCGTGTAACGCCAGATCCAGCATTGCCGTTACTGCATAGCGCCCCTTGCTGGTTAATTTCATTCCAACCTGTCCTGACTCAAGTCTCGGAAAACGCGATCAAAATGCCATAACCGAGTAAAACAGTCAAGAATTATCCGGGCTGGATTCCAGGGGTTTTTCGGGTTCTTCCCCGGTTTCAATGGGTTCCGTACTGCAGGCGCTTTCCAGCTCACAGGTACCCAGGTCCGGCATCTGCAAATCGGCCATCTCCGCGCCCAGGCTTTTGAGCCCGCGGCACATGTCTTCCAGGCGTTGGTCCATGATATGAATATGGTCCAGCATATTATTAATGGCGTTGGCCACCGGGTCGGGCGCATCCTTGGTGCTGCCGTAGGCATCGAAGCCCATTTTCCTGGCAATCGCGGCCCGGTGCTCGGGCTGCTCGCCACGCTCGCCACCCACTACGCGCCCCGGCACACCAACCACCGTGGCATCGTCGACGACATCCTTCAACACCACTGCGTTGGACCCGATACGCACATTGTTGCCGATATGCACCGGCCCCAGCACCTTGGCACCTGCACCTATAACGACATTATTCCCCAGTGTAGGATGGCGCTTCCCCTTGTCCCAGCTGGTACCGCCCAGCGTGACACCGTGGTACAGCGTGCAGTCATCACCGATCTCGGCGGTTTCACCAATCACTACGCCCATACCGTGATCGATAAAAAAACGCCGCCCGATGCGTGCGCCGGGATGTATTTCTATGCCGGTGTACCAGCGTGCAATGTTCGCCAGGATGCGCGCCAGCCAGGGCAGGCCGTTACGCGACAACGCATGACTGAGACGATGCATCATCAACGCGTGAATGCCGGGATATGTGGTAAGCACTTCAAAGCGCGTGCGCGCCGCCGGATCGCGTTCAAAGACGCAACTTATATCTTCCTGCAGTCGCTCCCACATAGGTCACCTGGATTAAAAGCGTTTTTACCCGCTGACACGACACGGCTGTAAACACTGTTTATTATAGGCCGGGCAACGACCGGCGTAAATTCAGCGAGGTTCCCTGCCGGCGGCGGTGAGAATACCGCGCAGGATATTGATCTCGTTCTGGTCCGGCCGCGCCCGGTTAAACAGGCGACGTAAACGCCGCATCAACTGTCTGGGATTGTCCGGGTCGAGAAACTCCAGTTCCACCAGCGTCTGTTCCAGGTGAGTGTAGAACTGTTCCATCTGCTCCATACTGGCGTAATCAACCACAGGCTCATGCGGTTTTTCCACAACGCCGGATGCCAGCCTGAGTTCGTAGGCGATCACCTGCACAGCGGCAGCAATATTCAATGACGGATAATCGGCAGCCGTCGGGATCTGTACCAGTTGGTGGCAGCGATCCAGTTCCTCGTTAGTCAGCCCGGTACGTTCCCGACCGAACAGGATCGCCACACCGTCGACATCGGTCTGCCGGTGCACCAGTGCTGCACAGGCGCGCGGGTCCAGCAGCGGTACCGGTAGCGTGCGACTGCGGGCGCTTGCACCGATTACCAGGTCGCAATCTGCAATGGCTTCTTCCAGTGTGCTGAAACAGCCGGCCCTGGCCAGCAGATCGTCGGCCCCGGATGCGCGTGCGGTAGCTTCCGCACTGGGATGCTGCTTCGGCTCAACCAGACGCAACGTATCCAGCCCCATGTTTTTCATGGCCCGCGCAGTGGCACCGATATTGCCGGGATGACTGGTGTTAATCAGTACGATGCAGGGCTGTTTCACAAAGGCGACTCCGGGTTACATCCGCTGGAACGGGAACGGCATGGCCGTGGCAATATCCGCCAGCCCGGCCGCCACCATCACCAGTCGGTCGAAACCCACCGCCACGCCCGCACAATCGGGCAACCCCGACTGCAACGCAGCCAGCAGCTTTCGGTCGAGCGGCAGCGTGGATTGTCCCGCCTGCTCGCGGGCCCGGTTTTCGGCCTCAAAACGTTGTCGCTGTTGCCCGGCATCGGCCAGCTCGTGAAAACCATTGGCCAGCTCGACACCCTTCATATAGAGCTCGAAACGCTCTGCGACCGGGGCCTCTCCTGGCCGGACCTGTGCCAGCGCAGCCTGGCTGGGCGGGTAGTCGTACACAAACACAGGCTGGTCATCAAGGGCCGGTTCCAGGCAGTGTGTGACCAGCAGGTCGAGCCAGGGGTCCAGTGCGCGCTCATCCATGCCACGCGGCACCGACTCCAGCTGCTGTTCGGCAAAGCGCCGGAAATCAGCGACCGTATCGGTCCAGGGGT
This sequence comes from Thiohalobacter sp., assembly GCA_026984515.1. Taxonomy (GTDB): domain Bacteria; phylum Pseudomonadota; class Gammaproteobacteria; order DSM-19610; family DSM-19610; genus Thiogranum. The sequence goes on from JALSRZ010000122.1 coordinate 27,136, forward strand.
CAAGTCCGGTACCGTCGTGGAACCATTGCCGGTAGCTGATACGCCTTGCCGGACGGTAATCCGAGTAACCCTCCAGCACAAACGCAAGCAGACGATCCACTTCGTCCATCAGCTCCCGGTGGTCCATGCCCGGCCGGTACCACTCCAGCATCATGAACTCGGGATTGTGCCGACCGCCCAGTTCCCCGTTACGGAAAACATGCGCAAGCTGGTAGACCGGCCCGCTGCCTGCTGCGAGCAGGCGCTTCATGAAAAACTCCGGCGAAGTCTGCAGGTACAGCGACAGGCCATCGGCGCTGCCGGGACCGGTATAGATGCTGGAAAATGATTCGATGGCAGGATCGGTGCTAGCGGCGCGAGACAACTGGGGGGTATCGACTTCCAGTACCGCCTGCTGCCGGAAATACGCACGGATGCGCGCCAGCAGATCCGCGCGCAACGCCAGGGTGTCTGCACCGGCACAGGGCTGCCAGTGCACTGCGCCAGCCGACTCAGTCTTTGGCACGGCCGACGTATTCGCCGGTGCGGGTATCGACCTTGATGGTTTCACCGATATCGATAAACAGGGGCACGCGCACCACGGCACCGGTCTCCAGGGTAGCGGGCTTGCCGCCACCACCGGAGGTATCGCCGCGCACGCCCGGGTCGGTTTCGGTCACTTTCAGTGTCACAAAATTGGGCGTAGCGACACTGATCGGTGCGCCATTCCACAGGGTCACTACACAGTTGTCCTGCTCCTTCAGCCACTTGACGGCATCGGCAACGGCCGTGGCGTCAGCCGGCACCTGCTCATAGCTGACCGGGTCCATGAAATACCAGAATTCACCGTCCGTGTAGAGGTATTGCAGGTCGGTTTCCATTACATCGGCCGCTTCCACGGATTCGCCCGATTTAAAGGTCCGTTCGATAACACGCCCGTTTTTCAGGTTGCGGATCTTGACGCGGTTGAACGCCTGCCCCTTGCCGGGTTTGACAAACTCGTTTTCAATGATCGAGCAGGGGTCGCCATCCAGCATGATTTTCAACCCGCTCTTGAATTCATTGGTGCTATAGGTCGCCATCGAACATCCTTTGTGTTGCAATCCGGAAAAACAGGGACACGTATGATAACCCGAAGCATGCCACTACAACAGCCGCCGGACTGGCAAACACGGCTGGCCCGCGCCATCACCGACCCGGAGACCCTGCTGCGCGCCCTGCACCTGCCCGCGGACCTGCTGCCCGCCGCCCTGCAGGCCGGCTCCACTTTCCGGCTGCGCGTACCGCACGGTTTCGTAGCGCGCATGCGCGCGGGGGACCCCGATGACCCGCTGCTGCGCCAGGTCCTGCCACTGGGAGAAGAACTCACGGTCACGCCCGGTTACAGCAGCGACCCGCTCGCCGAACTGGATGCCATGCCGGCCCCGGGCGTGCTGCACAAATACCGGAAACGCGTGTTGCTGACCACGACCGGCGCCTGCGCCGTACACTGCCGCTACTGCTTCCGCCGTCATTATCCCTACGGCAGCGCCAACCCCACACGCGCCTTTGCACAGACGCTGGAATACCTGCAGCAACAGCGCGACGTCAATGAAGTCATTCTCAGCGGCGGCGACCCGCTGACCCTGTCTGACCAGCGTCTGGCCGCGCTGGCAACTGCACTGGAGTCGGTCCCGCACCTGCAGCGCCTGCGCATTCACAGCCGGGTCCCTGTGGTACTGCCGGAGCGCGTTGTCCCGGAACTGCTCGACTGGATGAGCGCCACACGCCTGCAACTTGTACTGGTGATACACAGCAACCACGGCAACGAAATCGACCCCGCTGTCAGCGCCGCCCTGCAACCACTGCACGCGGCCGGCGTCACCCTGCTCAACCAGTCTGTTTTACTGCGCGGGGTGAACGATTGCGCTGCGACACTCGTCGAGCTCAGCGAGCGACTGTTCGCCGCGCACGTGCTGCCGTATTACCTGCACCAGCTGGACCCGGTGCAGGGCGCTGCGCACTTCGCAGTTGCGGACCACCGGGCCAGGGAGCTGCTGCAGGAAGTACGCAACAGCCTGCCCGGTTACCTGGTACCGCGGCTGGTGCGAGAACTGGCCGGACAGCCGGCAAAGACTCCTGTTTAGCCATAAATAACAGCCTCTTACCACGCAGCACCCGAACCCTTTGCGTACACCACCCGGCGCTTCCGGCAATCCTCCTCTGCGCATGGCCAAAGGACGTCCATTGCACCGATTCAGTTTTAGCGCTGCGGGACGATAGCCCCTTCGGGAAGCGGTGAGACGACCGGGCAGCGGCAGGGTCGCAACCGCCACAGCCAATAGCAACCAGCGGATACAACGCCCATGCAACTTTATGTACCCAACCGAACAGCACCGAAAAGCGGGTCTTTCGACAGCACCCCCGCCAGCGTTAAAAAATGGATCGACAACCTGCCGATGGCCAATATCGGCACTACCACGCGGCTGCTGTTTGAAGCCATTACCGAACTGAACCACCAGGATATCCCTGCCCAGCAGCGTTTTAAAACGCTGGAACTGCTGCACCGGCCGGTGCGCTATGTCACCGAGCGCATGAAAAAACACTATGTCGGGCAAGCGTTGCCTCTGTCTCCGCGCAATCTCAAGATCGCCAGGCTGTCGCGGGAAATATCCCATTCGCTTGCCACTGGCTACAAGGTGCTGGTGATGGAGCAGATCGCCGGTATCGGGCGCAGGGACAGAAAACTCCTGATTACCGCCATTCACCGCTCCATCCGGCAGTTGAGCATGGTTCTGCTGAAGGCCTACCAGGTCTACGAGCCCTACCCGCAATCGGTCTGGCTGGAATTGCATTCCCTGTACCGCTACGCGGAGAGCAAACGCCTGCACAAGGTTGAAGTAGCAGAAGAAGATGCCGGCGACAAACAGGCCTCTACCATTGCCAGTGCCTACAAGCAGATGTTGTTGCTGGCGCTCGCCTGTCCCTACCGTCTGCGCCACAGCGAAGCGGAAGATGTATACCAGGCACTGGAAGGCTGGGCGGCCTACGCGGATCTGCAACCGCTCGGCAAGTTCACTGAAGCCCTGTTTTCCACCAACCTGGACTCGGACCAGCCGCCCAGTTACCTGGTGCTGCGTGATGGCAGTGACAACTGTCATACCACGCGCATCCTGGCGACCCGCAAACTGGCCGAACACCTGCGCAGGGAACTGTCGGACAAGAGCGGTGCAAATTCCGGGAAACCCCGCCACCGGGTCAAGGCCGCCACCCTGCGCCGCCTGATGCTGGCCTGGGGTGTCATGCCCAAACGGCGTTTTTCCAGGGTCAGGGACCATTCGCAGGTCGTGGTCGCCATGGGTTTGAGCTCTATACACTATTTTGTCAGTGGCGAAGCCGCCTTCAACGACGCCGGCGATGCGCACAACTGTCACCGTGAACTGGGTGCCGGGAGCGGCAGCACCCCGCAACTGGATCATGCCCGTTTCAGTGCCAGGACCACCCGTGATCGTGAACATCAGGGCAAGCTGCCCGATGTATGGGAAATGAACTACACCCTGGAAGGCGACCCCAAACCTTCCAGCCTGGAAGACGCCGTTACCCGTGCCGCCCTGGGGGTACAGATCGACACCAGTCACTGTACCCAGAGCTGGAAAATGGTCAACGTCAGTGCCGGCGGCTACTGCCTGTTATGGGACAATGTGGAAACCACCCGCGCCCAGGTCGGTGAGCTGCTGGGTATTCGCGAGGAAAGCGACCCCGACACCTTTCACTGGCGCCTGGGCGTGATCCGCTGGCTGAAGTATGCCGACAAGCGTGGACTGGACCTCGGCGTACAGATGCTGTCACCCGGAGCGGTCGGTATCGCGGCGCGGCTCGACAAAAAAGGCAAGGTCAGGGACGAAGACTATACGCGCGGGCTGCTGTTGCCCGAAATCGCCTCGCTGCAGCAGGCGGCCACCCTGTTACTGCCCTCGCCGCCCTTCCAGCCGGGAGACACGGCCATCGCCAACTGTCACGGCAAGGACGTGCGCGTAAAGCTGACCAAACTGGTGGAAAATACCGGCAGCTTCGCCCAGTTCCAGTTTATTTCGCTGGGTGAAATCAGCCAGCCGCAGACCCGGAAACCGGCCAGGGCCCCCAAACCGAATGATTTTGACGACGTCTGGGAGTTACTCTGAAACCGGTCAGAACAGGGCCTTGAACAGGTCCGGGTACTCGATTTCACCACCATCGGACAGGGCGCCATCCACCAGCTCCATGGCGGTAAGCGCATCGTCGGGAATAGACAGGTTGGCGGTAATATCCCAGTCCTTCGCCGGTTTGAAACCAAAACGGAGATAATAGTCGGGGTGCCCGGCCACCACGATGGCGCCGTAACAGAGTGGTTTGGCGCGCGCCACAGCGGCCTCGATCAATTCCGATCCGATGCCGCGATGCGACTGGGAAGGAACCACCGACATGGGACCGAGGGCCAGCACGTCCTTGTCACCGCCGGGTGCGTGCAGGCGCACCCTGGACAATACGACATGGCCGACAATACGCCCGTTCAGCTCGGCGACCAGTGACAGGTCCGGAATAAACCCGTCGGTTTTTCGCAATTCCCCCACCAGTTGCGCTTCCGCCTCGCCCTGGAAAGCGCTCAGATTGACGACATCGATGGCGCGGAAATCATCCGCAGTCTCGGCCCGTACCTTGATTGGCTGCATACTCCGTCCCCGCTCTTGTGTTGCCCGCATGCTAGCAGGAAATCCCTGTATGGAAAAGCAGTTACAGGATACCGCGGCAAATTCCGGGTGTTCGGCCGCGGGTAAAGAAATCGGCTTCCGCGCCGACACAGGGTAGGCGCAACAGCGGCATTCAGGCACGCGAGGAACTTTTTCTCAGGAGATTGGCACGCACATGGACAAGGAACACACGTTGCGACTGCTGGTGGTCGAAGAAACCCGCAACGACGCGGAGGCACTGGCCAACGTGTTACGCAATGCCGGCCAGGCATCACGTCTGACCTATGCAGAAAACCTGGACGCAATCGGCGCAGCACTGGATGCCCAGGCGCCTGACCTGATCCTGTGCGCCACCGGCCTGGAAGACGCTTCGCTTGCTGCGGTCGCAGAACTGCTGCACCAGCGGCAGCTGAACGTGGCAATGATCGCCATCGGCGAGTCCTGTGACGAAGCAGGCATCATCGAGGCCATGCGCGACGGGGCCGCCGACCTGTGCTCTTATGATATGCCGGAACATCTGCAACTGGTGGTAAAGCGCGAGCTGTCGCAGGCCCAGACCAGCCAGAGCGCTCACGACTACGAAGCCCGGTTCCGCGAAAGCGAAAAACGCGCCCGTATGCTGATGGAAAGCTCTCGCGACGCGATTGCCTATGTGCACGAAGGCATGCACATCTTCGCCAACAGCTCCTACCTGGAGATGTTCGGTTTTGACAGTCTGGACGAAATCGAAGGCACCCCCATCATGGATATGGTGGCGCCGGATGACCACGCAGAGTTCAAGGACTTCCTGCGTAATTACGGCAAGAACGGTGAACAGGAAGGCAGGCTGGCGACCAACGGCCTGTTGCCGGATGGCAAAACCTTTAAGGCGGAAATGGAATTTACCGCCGCCAGTATCGACGGCGAACCCTGCACGCAGATCGTGATCCGCAGCCAGGTGGCCGCCAGCGCCGAGCTGGAGCAGAAACTCAAGTACCTCAGCAAACAGGATACACTGACCGGCCTGTTCAACCGCCAGTATTTCCTGGAAGAACTGGAACTCGCGGTAACGGATACACTGAGCGGTTCCAGCAGTGCCGCCGTCATCTACCTGCTGATGGACAACTTCAAGGACATCAAGGACAGCATCGGTATCGGCGCAGCCGACATGGTCATCAACGACATTGCCGAACTGCTGCGCGAACACTGCAGTGAAAAGGATATTGCCGCACGCTTCGGCGACCACTCCTTCACCGTGCTGCGCCGCGATTGCGACCCGGAATCCATCCAGGCACTGGGCGAGAAGCTGCGCCAGGCGATCGAGGACCACATTGCCGATGTGGAAGGCCAGTCGGTCACGACCACCTGCAGTATCGGCATGACCGTGGTCGCGGAAAGCACACCATCCGCGCACGAAGTCATTTCACGCGCCGACCTGGCCTGTGAGGTGGCGCGTTCCTCCGGCGGCAACAAGATACACCTGCACAACCCGGTAGTGGACGAAAAAATCGGCAAGGAACGCGACCAGCAGATGCACACGCTCATCCGCACGGCCCTGGAAGAAAACCAGTTCCAGCTCCTCTACCAGCCGATTGTCAGCCTGCAGGGCGAGGAAGGCGAGAACTATGAAGTACTGTTGCGCATGCAGAACGACGAAGGCGAATATATTCTCCCGAGCCAGTTCCTGCCGCTCGCTGAACAGACCGGGCAGATGTCGGAAATCGATCACTGGGTAATCCGCAACGCGGTGCAGAAACTTGCCGAACATCGCGCCCAGGGCGCCGACACCTGCTTCTTCATCAAGGTGGCGGCTGCCACATTGACCAACGAGGAACTGCCGGCCTACATCCACCAGTGCATGAAGGAAGTGCGGCTGCCGGGTGATGCACTGGTGTTCGAGATTGCCGAAAAACACGCGGCCCAGCAGTTGAAACACGCCAGGAACTTTGTCAGGACCTTGCAGGAACTGCACTGCCGCACCGCACTGGAGCATTTTGGCGCCAGCCCCAACTCGTTCCAGTTACTCAAACACCTGCCAGTGGACTACCTGAAAATCGACGGCTCCTTCATTCACAACCTGGCCAGTGATACCGACAACCAGGCCATGGTGAAATCGATCCTGGATACGGCCAAATCGATGAACAAGCAGTGTATTGCGGAATATGTGCAGGATGCCCACAGCCTTGCAGTACTCTGGCAAAGCGGCATTCATTTCATCCAGGGCAATTTCCTGCAGGAGCCCAGCGAAGCACTGGACTACGACTTCTCCAGCGAAATCGCCTGATCGCACCAGGCCAGGTTACCGGACCGGCCGCCTCCCGAAAACGACTAATCCAGGACGTGCGACACCAGGCCGTCCGCCAGTTTGGGCTCAAACCAGGTGGACTTGGGCGGCATGACTTCGTTGGCATCCGCGACCGCCATCAGGTCTTCCATGCTGGTAGGAAACAGGGAAAAAGCCACGGCCATTTCGCCGCTGTCCACCCGCCTTTCCAGCTCTGCCAGGCCACGAATCCCGCCGACAAAATCGATGCGCGGATCGGTACGCGGGTCGCTGATCCCCAGCAAGGGTTCGAGCAGCTTATCGGCCAGCAGACTGACATCCAGTCGCGCGACCGGATCCTGCGGCACCCGGTCGGCATGTATCCGCAGGCGGTACCAGTTGCCGTTCAGGTACATGCCGAACTCACCCGGCTGCGCAGGCGTAACCGCGCCATCTTCAGGGCGGATATCGAAAGCGGTTTCCAGTTTTTCCAGCAGGGCCTGTTCGGACAGGCCATTCAGGTCTTTTACCACCCGGTTGTAATCCAGAATTTTCATCTGGGTATGCGGGAAAATTACCGCCAGGAAATAACTGCTCATGGCATCCGGGCCACCCTTCTTGCTGGCTGCCACCCGCGATCCCGCAGCGGAACGGTGGTGTCCATCCGCGATGTAGATCGCTTCCATGCGATCGAAACCGGCACTCAGCTGTTCGATGATGGAAGGGTCCGTCACCACCCACAGGGTGTGCCGGACGCCGTCGTCCGCGGTCAGGTCGTATTCCGGCGCGGCCGAGGTGACCGACTCGATAAGCTGATCGATGTCCGGCTGCGAACGGTAGGCCAGCAACACGGGGCCGGTCTGGGCATTGAGCGCCTCGATCTGGCGCACCCGGTCATCCTCCTTGGCCGGTCGCGTGAATTCGTGTTTGCGAATCCGGTTGACGTCATAGTCTGCAACTGACGCCACGGCCACCAGGCCGGTCTGCACATGGTCGCCCATGGTAATGCGATACACGTAGTACACCGGCTGATCATCACGCTTCAGTATGCCGTCGGCGATCATGCGTTGCATATTCTCCGCCGCCCGGGCGTACACGGACGCGTCATAGGGGTCGGTACCTTCCGGCAGATCGATCTCCGCTTTGGAAATATGCAGGAAACTCAAGGGGCGATCCGCTGCCTGCTGCCGGGCTTCGCTGCTGTTCAGCACATCGTAGGGGGGCGCAAGCACTTCAGCGGCGCGTTCCGGTACCGGCCGCAGACCGGCAAAAGGTCGAATCAGGGGCATGAGGGTGTGTCCTGGGTGAAAATCAACAGCCGCGTATTCTACCTGCGCCCGGCGCACCGTGCACGGTCTATACTTGGTGTAGACAGGGATACAGGAGGGCAGGACCATGGGACAGCGCTTGCGACACCCCGAATTTGACGAATACGGACTCCTGAAGGACCCCCGTGACTGGTCCCCCGCGCTGGCGCGCGAGCTGGCCGGCGAGGCGGGTATCCGTGAACTCAGCGACGCACACTGGGCGTTTATCCACTCACTGCAGGATTACTACCGGGAATTTCACGTGCCGCCACCCACCGCCAGGATCTGCCACCACCTGCAGTTAGCGCACGGCTGTGGCCACGATCTGTTTGCCACCTGCCTGAATGCATGGCGTATTGCAGGACTTCCCGACCCGGGAGAGGAAGCAAAATCCTACCTGTCCGCCGAGTAGGGTAGCGCGGCGTACAACAACCCGGGACGGAAACACCGGAAGCGGGCACAGAGGCGCTATTCGCGCACCAGTTTTTCCACCCGTTGCAGGCCACGCGGCAGTTTCCTGCCCTTGCGGCCGCGATCACCGGCATACTGCTCGAGGTCGGCGAGTTTCAGTTTCAGGTGACGTTTCCCCGCGTACACCACCAGGCAGGCATCCGCTGACACGCTGGCAACACCCACCATGGCTTCTTCTCCGCTGGCGAGTTTCTTAGCGCTGACCCCCTGGATCTTGATGCCCTTGCCACGGTTGAGTTGCGGAATTTCAGCGGCCGGAATCACCAGCATGTGTCCCTGCTGATCCACCGCGGCCACCCGGTCCGCAGCCGCATCCTGCACCGGGGCCGGCAACAGCACCCGGGCATGCCTGGGCACCGACAACACCGACTTGCCTGCCCGGGTGCGCGCTGCCAGGTCACCCAGCCGGGCAATGAAGCCATACCCCGCACTGGTCGCCAGCAGGTACCGGCTGTCCGGGTCACCTGCCAGCACACCGACAAAATGCGCCCCTTCGGGCGGGTTGAAGCGCCCGGTCAGCGGTTCCCCCTGGCCACGCGCTGATGGCAGGCTGTGTGCGGCCAGCGTGTAGGCGCGCCCGCTGGAATCGAGGAAGACCACTTGCTGGTTGGTACGCCCGTAGGCTGCGGCCAGGAAGCGGTCACCGGACTTGTAACTCAGTGATTCAGGGTCGATTTCGTGCCCTTTGGCCGCCCGCACCCAGCCTTTTTCGGACAGCACCACCGTTACCGGTTCGCTGGCGATGAGCGCCGTCTCATCCATCGCCCGGGCCACGGGACGTTCCACCAGGCGCGAGCGACGCGGGTCGCCGTAGGCTTCGGTATCCGCCTGGATTTCTTGCTTGACCAGGGTACGCAGGCGACGTTTTGACGCCAGTATCTTTTCCAGCGTATCCCGTTCCGCGCTGAGTTCGTCCTGTTCACCACGGATTTTCATTTCCTCCAGGCGCGCCAGCTGCCGCAGTTTCAGATCAAGAATGGCATCGGCCTGCAGTTCGCTGATTTTGAAGCGTTTCATCAATACCGGCCGGGGCTCGTCCTCGCTGCGGATAATGGCAATGACCTCGTCGATATTGAGATAGGCCACCAGCAAACCATCCAGGATATGCAGGCGGTTGAGTACCTTGTCCAGGCGGTACTGCAGGCGGCGCGTTACCGTAGCCAGTCGGAATTCCAGCCACTCCCTGAGCAGGGTGCGCAGGTCCTTGACCGCTGGCCGGCCGTTCAGGCCGATCATGTTGGTATTGACGCGGTAACTGCGTTCCAGGTCCGTGCTGGCAAACAGGTGCGACATCAGGGCATCCACGTCGATACGGGCGGAGCGCGGCACGATCACCAGGCGAGTCGGGTTTTCATGGTCGGATTCATCGCGCAGGTCCGCCACCATCGGCAGTTTTTTGGCCGTCATCTGCGCGGCAATCTGCTCCAGCACCCGGTTACCGGATACCTGGTAAGGCAGTTCGGTTACCACGATGTCGCCGTTTTCCTGCTCGTAGCAGGCGCGGATACGCACACTGCCGCTACCGGTGCGATAGGCATTCAGCAGGTCTTCGCGCGGGGTGATGATTTCGCCACCGGTGGGATAATCCGGGCCGGTGATGTGTTCGCACAATTCGTCGACGCTGGCTTTGGGGTGCTCCAGCAGGTGGATCACGGCACTCGATACTTCCCGCAGGTTGTGCGGGGGGATGTCCGTGGCCATACCCACGGCAATACCGGTCGCACCATTGAGCAGCACCGCGGGCAGGCGCGCCGGCAACAGCAGGGGCTCCTGCAGCGTGCCGTCGAAATTGGGGGCCCAGTCCACGGTGCCCTCGCCCAGCTCGGCCAGCAGCACTTCGGCAAACGGTGCCAGGCGTGCTTCGGTGTAGCGCATGGCGGCAAACGATTTCGGGTCATCCGTCGAGCCCCAGTTACCCTGCCCGTCCACCAGCGGGTAGCGGAAGGCGAATGGCTGCGCCATGTGCACCATCGCCTCGTAGCAGGCCGAGTCGCCGTGCGGGTGGAACTTGCCCAGCACGTCACCCACGGTGCGCGCGGATTTCTTGAACTTGGCGCGCGCCGACAGTCCCAGTTCGGACATGGCATAGACGATGCGTCTCTGCACCGGTTTCAGGCCGTCACCAATATGCGGCAGGGCACGATCGAGTATCACGTACATGGAATAATCCAGGTACGCCTTTTCGGTAAAGCGGTGCAGGGGAAGGGTTTCTACGCTTTCAAGGGTGGTTTCGCTGGCCATGCCCGTTCCGTGTCTGTGACAAAACGGGGCTATTGTAACCGGCGCCCGGATAGAGAGTGAAATTTCTTCCTGACCGTGGAGCGCTTCAGTCTGCGCGAGTGGCGCCGCGCAGCAGCGCCCATTCATCCGTGATATCGATCATTTCACCGTAACCGACCAGCGAGTGCGCCAGGTCGGACAACCTGATTGCACGGTGTTTCGACTGGGCGCGCACCGAGTCGATCATTTTGTCCAGCGCCTTCTCATCCAGCGGCCGGGTGAAGGTCGATACGATTTTTATGCAGCGCCAGTCGGTACGTTCGGTCAGCCCCGTAAGGAAGGCTTCGCGCCGGGCATCGCTGGCGAAATCCAGTTCGGTTGCCGCCTGTATAAAAGACGCCCCGGTCAGTTCATCGCGTTCCTTGTACAGGTACATTTCCAGCTCGAACGGGGTTGGATGGTCACTGGCGTTACGACTCTGCCGCAACAGTATCTGCACGGCATCATACAATGCGGAAACCACCCTGGGTTCATTGATACAGCGGAAATCCGTCCCGCTGCCGTCCGAAAAATAATCCGCCAGCGGACTGCCCGCCTCCGGCACCCCGACGCACTGAAGATGCGCCCCCCCTTCGTTGCTGCGTCCCAGGAAAAACGGCACCGTGGGCGTATTGGCCGCCAGCAGCGCTTCGTAGACCCGCGATGCGGTCGCACCCCAGATATCGCCGATATCCACACCGAGCTTGTGCTGGTTCTTGGTAATCAGCTCGACAAAAAACTCCTTGAGCCCTTCCCGCTTGCCACCCATGACGCGCTCCAGCATCAGCATCGTACCCGTCTCGTTGTCCAGGGCATGCACCACGCGGTAGGGAATGTCCATCAGGTTGGTTGACGATTTCTTCTGCTGCAGCGAGACTAGTCCAATCTTGACGGTTACCCCGGTCCTAACCGACATACGTGCCTGCAACTGGATACGCATACCGCGCGTGGAGATATCCTTCGAGGTAGCCTCCAGCACGCGGTCACCGATGCGCACATCCACTCTGGTTTCCGCCAGGTAGCGATCCTCACGACGCCGCTCCACGTAGCCGAAGCGAATCAACTCGGGACGCAGCTGCTCATTCGACAGCGTCACCCGGTCCAGCACCGTTCCGTCCTGCAGGCCACGGCACTCGGTACCCACCCAGGCTGCCAGGCTGTCTGCCCCGGTGTCCGATTCCTTCTTCAGGGACCGGAAACCCTGCGTTATGTCGACCACGTAGCCGATGTAGCGCAGCCTGCCGAGACGCTCCCGCAGCGCTGCCATCTGTGTTTCGGATTTGTATTGCAGGCGCTGTGAAACCTCGTCCAGCTTGCTGTCAGCAACCGGTGCTGCCGGTACGCGGCTGACGTGCAGTTTGACAATACAGTGTTCTGACTGCTCCAGGGTATAGCACAGCATGGCCTGAAAGGCCGCGGGTGTAGCACACTCGAAATCGGCCATGGAATAAATGCGCTGACACTGGTCCCGCTCGCCACGCCGACGGAACATGACCAGCACAACGGAGTGCTGCTGTTGCAACTGCTCAAGGCGTGCGGGCAGGCACAGGGGGGTAAAATTGTAGTTATCCTCGTCGGTGCAGAAAAACCGCGCCAGGTGCGAGTTGCCCTCGCTCATCGCCACCGCCCCGGTGCGCAAACCGGCCTCGTGCTGCTCCACGAAAAAGGGGATCTGGGTCGCACTTTGCGCGTAACAACGTTCGTAGTACCAGCTCAGGATGGACTGGTACTCGTCATCGACATCCAGTTTGTAACGACTCTGGTAACGCTCGACCAATGCTTCCAGCAGGGCGGAAAAACCGGGCGGTTTCGCGAGGTCCAGGCGCTGCAGGCACAGTACGGTTTCGGTGTCCCGTTCTTCGCTGGATACAATCCGGTAAGGGATGCGGTTCACGCGTATCTTGCCCGCTTCATCCGCCAGTCCCGGCCAGGAAACCGTCACCTCCTGCTCCGGCTGCAGTGTAGTCAGGCCCTTGACCAGCACCTGGGTTCCACACACGGAAACATCCCTGGTAGTGGCATTGGTTTTTATATTACCGCGCTCCAGGATTACGTTGCAGGCGTACTTCAGGCGCGGGTGGGTACGCTTGCGAAAATAACCCAGCGGCAACAGGGCGGGATTCTCCACCAGGTCCGCGGGCAGATCACGCGTACCGGTATCGACGCTCTGACCGGCCCGTTCCAGTGCCGCGGCACGCGCCCGTTCCAGGCGGCGCTGTTCGATCTGCTGACGCTGCTGCTCGGCTTCTGCACGCGCGGTCTCCCGGGCCTGGAGCGTGTGGGAGCCCCCGACGATGGCTTCGAAAGTACCCACCGTGTACACACCGTTATTATCGAGCAGCCCCTGCTCGAACATCTCGAAAGAGACATCGTCCAGGTAGTGAATACGATCATTGAAGGCATAGCGCCGGCATTCCCCGGCAACCCGACCGCGCATATCGATGGTCTGGAAACAGGGTCGTGTCAGGCGGGATTCTTCCATGCGTTGCAGGAAACGGCCGGTATCGGAGCTTTCCGCCACGATTTCGATGACCAGTTCCTTGTCATTGGCACTGACCCGCGAACGCTTGAAATGTTTGACGATAATCTCGCCCATGCTGTCCCGTCGCGCCGCTCCCGGCGCACCCCTGAAATCATCCGGCACCCGCCCTTGAAATACCTGTTTTTTTCTTTGGTATACAGCAGGTTAAGAAACGACAGCCGTGTGGCCGCCCGGTACAGCCTATATATCGGCAAGATTGCCGTTTTTCTCCAGCCAGCTGCGGCGGTCGGAAGCACGGTTTTTGGCCAGCAACAGGTCGAGGATTTTATGGCTGTCATCACCAGCCTGCACCGTCAACTGAACCAGTCGGCGGGTATCCGGGTCGATCGTGGTCTCACGCAGTTGCATGGGGTTCATTTCGCCCAGGCCCTTGAAGCGCTGCACACTGACCTTGCCCCGGATTTTCTCCGCGGTAATGCGGTCCAGCACACCCTTCTGTTCGGCATCGTCCAGCGCATAGAACACCTGTTTACCCACGTCGATGCGGTACAGCGGTGGCATGGCGACGTACACGTGCCCTGCCTCCACCAGGGGCCGGAAATGCCGCAGGAACAGGGCACACAACAGGGTGGCAATGTGCGCGCCGTCGGAATCGGCATCCGCCAGGATACAGATCTTGCCATAGCGAAGATTTTTCAGGTCGGAAGAACCTGGTTCGGCCCCGATAGCCAGTGTGATGTCGTGCACGGTCTGTGACGCCAGCACCTCGGCCGGGTCGACCTCCCAGGTGTTCAGGATCTTGCCGCGCAGGGGCATGATGGCCTGGTACTCGCGATCACGCGCCTGTTTCGCCGAACCACCGGCGGAATCCCCTTCCACCAGGAACAGCTCGGAACGCTGCAGGTCGTTACTGGCACAGTCCGCCAGCTTGCCCGGCAGGGCAGGTCCACTGGTGACCTTTTTGCGCACGACTTTTTTCCCGGCACGCTGACGGCTCTGGGCGTGCTGGATCGCCAGCTGGGCAATCTGCTCACCGGCTTCTGTGTGCTGGTTCAGCCACAGGCTGAAGGCATCCTTGACCACACCGGATACAAAGGTTGCACACTCGCGCGACGACAGGCGTTCCTTGGTCTGGCCCGAGAACTGCGGTTCGATGAGTTTGACCGACAGGATGTAGGCGCAGCGTTCCCACACGTCGTCGGGGGTGATCTTGATACCCCGCGGCAACAGGCTGCGGAACTCGCAAAACTCGCGGATCGCTTCGGTCAGCCCGCTGCGCAGGCCATTGACATGGGTGCCGCCCTGCGCGGTCGGAATCAGGTTCACATAGCTTTCGGTAACCAGTTCCCCGTTTTCCGGCAACCACACCAGCGCCCACTCGGCAGCCTCGGAATTCCCCTCGAACCTGCCAACAAACGGCTCTTCCGGTACGCAGCCGACTTCACCCAGCTCATCCACCAGGTAATCACGCAGGCCGTCCTGGTAGTGCCAGGTCCGGGTTTTCCCGCTTTTTTCATCCAGCAGCCGTACTTCCAGGCCCGGGCACAACACCGCCTTGGCCCGCAGCACGTGCTGCAGGCGCGGCAGGGAAAATTTTGCCGAATCAAAAAATTCCGGGTCCGGCCAGAAACGCAGCGTGGTGCCGGTATTCTGTTTACCGACCTTGCCGATCTCGTCGAGACCGGACACTTTTTCACCGCCACGGAAGGACAGGTTATATTCCTTGCCGGCGCGCCGCACCCAGACTTCGAGTTGCTTCGACAGAGCGTTGACCACCGACACACCGACACCGTGCAGGCCACCGGAAAACTGGTAGTTCTTGCCGGAGAACTTGCCACCGGCGTGCAGACGGGTAAGGATCACTTCGGCACCGGATACCCCCTCTTCCGGGTGAATATCCACCGGCATGCCGCGACCATCATCCTTTACCTGCAGGGACCCGTCTTTAAATACCGTGACTTCTATCCGGCTGGCGTGGCCGGCAATGGCCTCATCGACACCGTTATCGATGACTTCCTGAGCAAGGTGGTTGGGGCGCGAGGTATCGGTATACATCCCCGGTCGTTTGCGCACCGGGTCAAGTCCGCTGAGTACTTCGATCGAAGCGGCGTCATATTTACTGGCCATGGCAGGTCGGTTTCAGGATAAGGTACCAGCGCGCTATGCTACCGAAAGCACGCGCCGGGTTCTATCAGTATGGATGATTACCGGCTTTCAGCCTGGCGATGATACCGGCTTTCATGGCTTCCAGGTCACCACCCGGCAAGGGGCAGAAGTAGCGCTCGATCAACGCATCCCGGTAACGGTCCTGGCCCGTTTTTCGCACAAAACGCCACTCTGACCTGCGCACCGGGCGAAACCGGCCGCGACTGCCGTAGGCATAGCGCTTCACCTTGCCGTGGTTACAGACGATGCCTTCGTAACTCACATTATCCACGCCGTCAGCAGAACGCAGGACCGCCGTGTAGCGAACCGCGCGATCCTTACCGACAGTGAGCGAGTTTCCGTCGATGAACAGGGTATACGGAAAGCCCGGCATGGAAAGATCGACCTGGATCAGGGCGTCCGGGGTCGGCCAGGGCGGCAGGTGAACAACGTCCTCCTTCCATTCCTTCTCTTCCTCGCCAACGTAGCCGGGATTGAAACCCTCATTGTAGGTGTCATCGTCATCGCCCACGTCTATCGCCAGGGCCATGCCGGCCCACAACAGACACAGCACACACAAACCCGCCCCTAGCCAACGCATTCTGTTCATCGCCACCATCCTGCTTTTTGATACAGTGTAGCGGCTTGAAAACGCCGGGGACAGGGCTTGCACTGTCCCCGACCGGTCATCAGCTCTCGACCTGGATGCGCTTGGGCTGCAGTTTTTCCTGCTTCGGGATCACGATTTCCAGCACACCGTCTTTGGACCGGGCGGTAATCTCGTCCGGGTTGGCGGTATCCGGCATACTGAAGCGGCGGTAAAAACTCCCCCGCACACGCTCCACGCGCTTGTAGCCTTCGCGTTCG